>CALEYV010000106.1 GCA_937927875.1 uncultured Actinomycetes bacterium
CGCGTAAGATCGTCGGCAGCGTCAGATGTGTATAAGAGACAGCTCCACCCCCCGAGCGTATCGGTCCCGTCCGGGGGGCCTTGGTCTCCGAGATCTGTCCCCGGCAGCCCTGGATCAGCGGATGACTTGGATGACGTCCTTGCAGGACCGCTCTTTCTGCAGTGCGTTGATGAGGCCCTGGTCCTTTACCTTGCTGATCGGGTCGCTGAGCTTCGAGGGGAGCGTCATGAGCGCTGCCTTGAAGACCGCCGGTCCGGCGGGACCGGTCCCGCTCTGGAGCTGACTCAGAGCCGCGCCGAGGATGTTGTTCATCTCGGTCGGTCGTGTGGCAAGGAGCGAGCCAACCTTCTTGCCGTTCGAAATGTCGGGGTATACCCCTTGCAGCGTTTTCTCGTCGGTTTTGACCTTGTCGAGGAACGCGTTGGTCTGTGTGACGGCCTGGAGCGAGAAGCCGGCGGTGTCGGTGTCATCGAGGTTGCCGATCGCGCCGGTGTAGTTGGCGAAGTCGGTCTGCAGCTGCGAGTAGGTCATGCACATCGTCTTGGCGTACTTCGCCGTCGACTGCTTCTTTGGCTTGGCGTCTGCGGCGCTGGCCACGCCCAGCACCACGCCCGCCAACACGGCGACGGCGACGATGCCCCGAACGGTCCGACGCATGTGCTGCCCCTTGTCTCGATGAACGGACCCGGCTGATGTTCTAGACGACTGGAACGCATCCGGCACGAGTATCGCTACTCAAGTGCGTGGCGGGTCCTACTCGGGGACCCAGTCGTAGGCTTTCTGGGCGTGATCCCCATGTGCCGCCTCACCTCCGTGAGTGGCTCGTTCTCGGCCCACCTGGTGGCCGCTCGGCTCCAGTCCGAGGGGATCGACGTCCAGCTCCGGGGCGCCCTGCACGGACCGTACGGGCTGACGGTCGGCGAGATGGGGCGGGTGGACGTCTTCGTACCTGAGGATCAGCTCGACGACGCCGAGCTGGTCATGCTGGCGACCGAGGTCGACTCGGCCCTCGCCGCACCACGGGAGTGGGCGGGGTCGGACACGGCTTCCCGGCGCCGGTGGCCGCTGTGGGTCGCGCTGGCGCTCCTGATCGTCGCCGCCCTGGCGCCGCTTTTGCGGATGCTCGCGGGTTGACGCTCAGCTCGACGCGAGCAGTGCGTCGAGCTCGTCACCCTTGACGCGTCGAAAGGCACGGCGGGCGCGCCGACGATCGAGCATCGCGACTTCGAGCTGGCTCGCCGTCAGCGGGGTCCCGTCGCTACCCGCCAGCGCGCCGGCACCGAGCTTCACGGCCGCGGCGAGATCGAGGCCGGCCTGGTAACGCTGCTCCATGAGCTCGGAGACCGCGTCCGCCTGCCCGCCGAGCACGGTGAAGCCCTCCTTGTCGTTCACGACACCGTCGTAGAGGATCTGGAACATCTCGTCGTCGTCGGGGGTCGCGCCGACCTGCGCCACGAGGATCTCGATCTCGTACGGCTTCAACTCGTGGGTGAAGACCTGGCCGAGCGTCTGGGCGTACGCGTTGGCGAGGGAGCGGGCGTTCACGTCCTCGCGGGCGAAGGAGTAGCCCTTGACGTCGGCCTGTCGGACCCCGGCGATGCGGAGCATCTCGAACTCGTTGTACTTCCCGACGCCCGCGAACGCGATCCGGTCGTAGATCTCGCTGATCTTGTACAAGGTCCGCGACGGGTTCTCGGCGACGAGGACGATCCCGTCGCTGCCCGTCATCCCGATGAGGCTGCGACCCCGCGCGATCCCCTTCCGGGCGTAGTCGGCCCGGTCCTTCATCACCTGCTCGGGCGGCACGTAGAAGGGCATCGTCATTCGTCGCCGCCCTCCTCTCGTCCCCCGATCAGCGCGTCGGCACGCCGAGCGATGGTGTCGTCGTCGATCGATCGGAAGCCGGACGCGTCGATCACGGCAACCGTCGGGAAGATCCGCCGGATCAGGTCGGGGCCGCCGGTGGCGGCGTCCTCGTCGGCCGCCGCGAACAGCGCCCGGAGCGCCAGGTCGACCGTCTCGGCTTCGGTCAGGTCCTCGCGCCACTGGGCCTTGATCCAGTTGCGGGCGTGGATGCCCCCTGACCCGTTGGTCTGGAAATCGAACTCCTCGTACTTCCCGCCCGTCACGTCGAAGCTGAACACGCGGCCACCACCGTGGTGCGCATCGAACCCGGCGAAGAGCGGCACGACCACGAAGCCCTGCATCGCCGCCGGCAGGTTCCCGCGAACCAGCTGCCCGAGCTGGTTCGCCTTCCCCTCGAGGGACAGGGTCTCGCCCTCGATCTTCTCGTAGTGCTCCAGCTGGGTCTGGAAAAGGCGGACGAGCTCCACCGCCGGCCCCGCAGCACCCGCGATGGCGATACCGGAGGTGTCGTCGGCTGGATACACCTTGTCGATACGCCGGCTCGCGATCAGATACCCGGATGTCGCGCGACGATCACCTGCCATGACGACGCCATCGGGATACCGAATTGCCACCACGGTCGTCCCGTGGGGGCTCGCGATGCCAGCGGCAGATGATTCCGGTGCCGGCGGCGACGCTGATAACGAGCCCGTGCGACGAAGGAGGTCGACGAACGAAGCGCCGGGGTCGCCACCAGCCGGAAACGTCGGAAGAGGAGACTCGCCAGGCACCAAGCGAGCCTACACAAGCCCTTCCACGGTCAGGCGGGACGTGGGCCGCTAGCTCGCCGCGCCTCCCGTCTCGCGTCGGACGAGCCACAGCGGAGCGAAGCCACCCAAGGTCGTGTACTCCGCCGCTCGCAGCATCAGCTCGGGATCGTCCTTCAACTGGCCGAGGGCGTTGTTGCATCGCACGCAAAGGATGCCGCGAACGCCGTCGTCGTTGTGGTCGATGTGAAACGATTGCCCCTCCGCCGGCTGGTCGCCGCAGATCGCGCAGCCACCCTCTTGCGCGTCGAGGATCGCCGAGTAGTCATCGATAGTCATCCCGAACGTGCGTCGAAGGTGCAGCTTGCGCATCTGGAGGCTTCGAGCTTCGCGAGTTCGGATCCGGTACTCCCGCATCTTGTCCGGATTCTTCTGCTGCCATCGCCGTGTCTTCGCGACCGACTTCTCGCGGTTCTCCTGATGCCACAGCTTGGTCCGAGCCTTATGACAAGCCTTGCAGTCTCCGCGCAGGCCGTCCTTGCAGCCCTTGGCCGGGTAGAACTCGGTCTCAGGCTTGAGCTCGCCGCACTTCGTGCACCGTTTCACGGTGCACCTTTTACAAGGAGGGTGTGACAGTCAGTTCGATGTCGCGACGACCGACGCCGGGCCTTGGAAGTAACTCACTCGCCGCCCTTCTGGACATACGATTTTACAAAGTCCTCGGCGTTGATCTCTAAGACCTCGTCAATTTCGTCCAGTAGATCGTCGAGTTCGCCCTTGAGCTTCTCGCCGCGCTCGGACGTCGCGGGGAGCTCTTCGGTCTCCTCCACGCGCTCTTTCGGCGCCGGCCGCTGTCTGCGTTGCTGTTCAGGCATGAGGGTTTCCTCCGCGGGCCAGGTTAGGACGCCAGACGGGCTACCAGCTCCGCCGGGCTGTCGACGCTGGCAAACAAGGGCTCAACGTGGGCGCGGGTACCGCGAAGAGGCTCCATCATCGGGATCCGCTTCAACGGATCGCCGCCGACGTCCAGGATCAGACTGTCCCAGTTGGCGGCGACAACCGCCTCGGGCCAGCGGGCGAGGCAGGTCCCACGGAAGTAAGCCCGCGTCGAGCCAGGCGGCTCCGTGATCGCCTCCTGCACGTCCTGCTCGTCCACCAGCCGCTCGACCTTGCCCGCCCGCACCAGCCGCTCGTACAGCGACCGGTCGGGACGCACGTCGTGGTACTGGAGGTCGAGGAGCGCGAGCTTCGGGTCGCTCCACGTGAGGCCGTCACGCTCGACGTATGCATCGAGCAGGTTGCGCTTCGTGACCCAGTCGAGCTGTCCATCGAGCGACATCGGGTCGTCCTCGAGCGCGCTGAGGACCGCCTCCCAACGAGTCAGCACCTGGCCACCCACGTCCTCGCCCCCGCAGAGCTCCAGCCCTGTCTCGTCGGCGTACTTCTTGGCGAGGCGGAGGAACTCCCACTGCAGCTCGACCGCCGACATGCGCCGACCGTCGGCGAGCTCGATCTGGGCCCGGCAGGTCGGGTCGTGCGACACGGTCCGCATCGCCGGCACCGGACCCGCCAGCGACCACTCCTTGCGCGCGCCGGGACCGCTCTCGAGGAACTCGTCTTCGATCATGCCGAGGACGATCGCGGTCGTGCCGACCTTCAGGAAGGTCGCGACCTCGCACAGGTTCGCGTCGCCGGCGATCACGTGGAGACGCCGGTACAGCTGCGGGTCGGCATGCGGCTCGTCCCGGGTGTTGACGATCGGCCGCTTCAGCGTGGTCTCGAGGCCGACCTCCTCCTCGAAGAAGTCGGCCCGCTGGCTCAGCTGGTAGTCGACCGCGGCGGCACCGTTCTCGGAGCCCACCTTGCCGGCCCCGGTGAAGACCTGGCGGGTGACAAACCAGGGCAGCAGGTACCGCACCAGGCTCGAGAACGGGACGGTCCGGTCCACGAGGTAGTTCTCGTGGCAGCCGTAGGAGTTGCCCTTGCCGTCGGAGTTGTTCTTGTAGACGACGATCGACTGGCCCGGCTCGAGGAGCCGGCTGGCGGCCTGCATCGACTTCGCCAGGACGCGCTCCCCCGCCTTGTCGGCCAGCACCAACTCGAGGGCGTCGGCGCACTCGGGCGTCGAGTACTCGGGGTGGGCGTGGTCGACGTAGTAGCGGGCCCCGTTGGTGAGCACCGTGTTGACGAGGTGGGTTTCGATCTCGGGCGCCTGGGTGCCCTCGCGCGCGTACCCGCGGGCGTCGCGGCCCGGGCTCTCGTCCTCGAAGTCCCAGCCGACCTTGCGCTGCTCGACGTAGCTGTTGATGAGGACCGACGACGCGAGCACCGGGTTGGGGTCGGGGGCGCCGCGCAGCACGACGCCGTACTCGGTCTCGGTGCCGCAGACTTTGGGTACAGCCACGAAACCAGCCTAGCGACGGGGTGGCAGCGTGACCGCGTGGGCTACAGGTACTGGCCGGTCGTGACGCGCTCGATCTGGCGTCCGCCGGTGGCCTCGTCCCCCTCGGCGAGGAGCGTGCGGACGAACACGATGCGCTCGCCCTTCTTGCCGGAGATCTTCGCCCAGTCGTCGGGGTTCGTGGTGTTCGGGAGGTCCTCGTGCTCCCGGAACTCCTGGCGGATCGACGCCAGCAGGTCGTCGGTGCAGATGCCCTTGGCACCGCCCTCGATCTGACGCTTGATGGACAGCTTCTTGGCGCGCCGGACGATGTTCTCGATCATGGCGCCGGACGCGAAGTCCCGGAAGTACAGGACCTCCTTGTCCCCGTTCTGGTAGGTCACCTCGAGGAACTGGTTGTCGTCCTCGTCGCTGTACATCTGGTCGACGGCGGCGCCGATCATCTC
This sequence comes from uncultured Actinomycetes bacterium, assembly GCA_937927875.1. GTDB lineage: Bacteria > Actinomycetota > Acidimicrobiia > IMCC26256 > PALSA-555 > PALSA-555. Next base: position 5,460 of record CALEYV010000106.1, read on the forward strand.
GTCGACGGCCTTGGCCGGGGTCTGGTGGGCGGTGGTCTCGGTCTCGGCGAGCGGCAGGCCCACGGTCAGGTACTGGGCGAAGATCTGGCGGGCGCTGCTCTCGTCGGGGCGCTCGATCTTGATCTTCACGTCGAGCCGGCCGGGCCGGAGGATGGCGGGGTCGATGAGGTCCTCGCGGTTCGACGCCCCGATGACGATGACGTTCTTCAGGCTCTCGACGCCGTCGATCTCGGCCAGCAGCTGGGGCACGATCGTGCTCTCGATGTCGGACGAGATCCCGGTGCCGCGGGTGCGGAACAACGAGTCCATCTCGTCGAAGAACACGATGACCGGCACGCCCTCCTCGGACTTCTCGCGGGCGCGCTGGAAGATGAGGCGGATCTGGCGCTCGGTCTCGCCGACGTACTTGTTGAGCAGCTCCGGGCCCTTGATGTTCAGGAAGTAGGACCGGGCCGACGCGTTGCCGGTCTTCTCGGCCACCCGCTTGGCGAGCGAGTTCGCGACTGCCTTGGCGATGAGGGTCTTGCCGCAGCCGGGCGGGCCGTAGAGCAAGATCCCCTTCGGCGGCTGGAGCTGGTGCTCCAGGAACAGCTCGGCGTACAGGTACGGCAGCTCGACCGCGTCGCGGATCTGCTCGATCTGGGTGTCGAGGCCGCCGACGTCGTCGTAGCTGACGTCGGGGACCTCCTCCAGCACGAGCTCCTCGACCTCCGGGCGCGGCAGCCGCTCCACGACCAGCCCGGAGCGGGTGTCGTAGAGGAGGTGGTCCCCGGCCCGGAGGCGCTGGCCGACCAGCACGCCGGCGAGCTCGCAGACGCGCTCCTCGTCGGCGCGCCCGACCACGAGGACCCGCCGCTCGTCCTCGAGCGTCTCCTTCAGGACCACGACCTCGCCCGAGACCTCGAGCCCGCGAGCGAGCACGACGTTCAGCGACTCGTTGAGCGCCACTTCCTGGCCCCGCTCGAGGCCCTCGATGTCGACCTCGGGGTGCACGGACACGCGCATCTTGCGGCCGGCGGTGAAGATGTCGACGGTGCCGTCGTCGTTGGCGCCGAGGAACGACCCGTACGCCGACGGGGGCATCGTGAGCTTCTCGACCTCTTCGCGCAGCGCCGCGATGTGCTCCCGGGCCTCACGGAGGGTGGCCGAGAGGCGCTCGTTCTGGGAGACGGCCTGGGCCAGCTGGCCCTTGGTCTCGAGGAGGCGCTCTTCCAGGGTCCGCACCCGCTTCGGGGCGTCCTGAAGCCGGCGCCGGAGGATGACGACCTCCTCCTCAAGCGCCTTGACCTGCGATTGGAGCTCACCGACCTGACGCTCGTACTCGGCGAGGCGTCGCTCGTGCTCCGGGGCCACGTGCCACCTCCTGCCGGAACTCGAAGGTCCGGGCCTCGGCCGGACCTTACACGCACGATTTCAGCGCATTGGGACAACCGGAACCTGCCAAATTTACCCCGCCTCCGCTTGAGAAATCGCCGGAGAATCCGGTACGCTGCTGATACCGCCCCAGTCGTGGGCGCTGTCCCCCCGAGGAGTCAGGCGAAATGAAGGTCTGGATCGACCAGGACCTGTGCACCGGCGACGGCCTCTGCGAAGAGATCGCGCCTGACGTCTTCACGCTGCTCGACGACGGCCTGGCCTACGTCAAGGAGAGCGGCAAGGTCTTCAGCGACCCCGGTGGGGCCGAAGGTCTGGCCAACGTGCCTGGCGGGCTCGAGGAGGCCGTGATCGAGTCGGCCGAGGAGTGCCCCGGCGAGTGCATCTTCATCGAGGTCGACTGACCGACCTCGATGCGGCGTCCGCCGCGCTGCGCCTCCGGCCCGGGCTTCGGCCCGGGCCTCGTCGCGTCAGCCCGCGAGGCAGGACCCGGTGCTGACCGGGGCACCGCCGCCGGAAGCGAGAACCGGGCGCAGGACCGCGTTCACCTCGTCGGTCGCCAGCGCGTAGGAGGTCGACGGGGCGCCCGGATCGACCGCGAACGCGATGCCGATGACCCGGCCCCGGTCGTCGACGAGCGGCCCGCCCGAGTTGCCGGGCACCAGGTGCGCGGCCAGGACCAGCACGTCCCGCTGCGTCGCCCGGGAATGGTAGATGTCGGTGCCCTCCGCGACGATCTGCTGCGCGACCCGAGCCGGCGCCTGCCGCTCGTCGCCCCCGCCCGGGTAGCCGAACACGCCGCCCGTCTCGTCGACCTGCGCGTCGGCGATCGGGAGCGGCGCCACCGCGATGCGGGCCGTCCGCAGCACCGCCAGGTCGCGGTTCGGGTCGAAGGCGACGACCGTCACGCCGACCGGGCCGCCGCCCGGCACCAGCGCGGTCGTGGACCGCTCCCCCGCCACCACGTGCGCGTTCGTCACCATGATCCCGGGGGCGACGACGACGCCGCTGCCCTGCTGGATCACGTCGCACGCCTGGCCCTGCACCTTCACGACCGACCCCGCGACGCGGACCGCGACCGCGGGCGGGACGCCCAGGCCGGGCGGCGTGCCGACGTCGGAGGACGTGAGCCGGCGGAACACCTCGGGGAACGACCCCGCACCGACGAGCCGGCCCAGGGTGGCGAGCGACGACGGTGGTGACGGCGCGACCCGGTCGATCTGCCGCACGATCGCCGAGTCCCGCACCGCGCGAGCGGTCCAGCCTGGCGCGTTGGCGAGGCCGGGGATGAGGAGCCACACGACGACGAGGACGCCGAAGACGCCGGCGACGGCGCCCGCGACCCGGTCCGCCACTCGGATCGCTCCCGCGGCGGGGAGGTGACGGCGCACGACCGCCCCCAGCGCGATGCCGACGCTCTGGCCCGCCACCGACACCAGCAGCAGGAACGCGAGCGAGGCGAGCAGCCGGGTGCGCGGCGTCGAGCCGTGCAGCGACCGGGCGACGTCGTTCACGAACTCGACGCCGATCAGCAGCCCGACCACGAGCCCAGCCCACGACAGCGCCCGCGCCGCCAGCCCGAAGCGATAGCCGCTGTACGCCGCCACGAGCATCGCGACGACGAGGAGGAGGTCGAGCAGGTTCACCCGGTGGGACCGAGCCGGCGGGCGTGGGTCAGGAAGCCGGTGTGGCCGACCATCCGGTGGTCGGGCCGAACCGACTGGCCGTCCACGTGCCAGCCCCGCTGCATCACCTCGAGGGTCTCGGCCATGCCGAAGGCGGATCCGGTCAGCTCCTCGCGCAGCCGCGCCACCTGGCCGATCGTGGGGAGGTAGGCGAGGAGGATGCCGCCGGGCCGGAGCGCGCCCTCGGCGTGCTTCACCATCCGCCACGGCTCGGGCAGGTCGAGGATGATGCGGTCGAGGCCCTCCTCGTCGATGCCGTCGTAGGCGTCGCGCACCTCGATGCGCAGCGGGAGGTCCGCGCCGAGGAGGCCCTCCACGTTGCGGCGGGCCCGGTTGGCGAAGTCCTCGCGCAGCTCGTACCCGGTGACGAGGCCCTCGGGCCCGACCGCTCGCAGCAGCGTCATCGTCAGCGCGCCGGAGCCGACGCCGGACTCGAGGACCCGTGCGCCCGGGTACACGTCGGCGAGCAGGAGGATCGGCCCCAGGTCCTTCGGGTAGATGACCTGGGCGCCGCGGGGCATCTCGAGGACGTACTCGGCGAGGGTCGGGCGCAGGGCGACGATCCGGGCCCCGAGCGTGGTGCGCACCGTCGTCCCCTCGTCCTTTCCGAGGAGGTCGTCGTGGCGGACGATGCCGGCGTGGGAGTGGAACTCGCCGCCCGGCTCGAGCGTGACGAGGTGCCGGCGCCGCTTGCTGTCGAGCAGGAGCACCAGGTCGCCGGCCGTCAAGGGGCCGCTCACGGCGACGGCGCCACGCGGGCGCGCAGCCGGCAGAACGCGCACACGTCGCCCGGGGTCGGCGCGCCGCACTCGCGGCAGCGGCCGAGCTCGGCCTCGGGGTCGGCGCGGTCGTCGTCGAAGCGGGGGTGGCCCCGCTCGACGAAGCCGTGGAGGAAGGCCGCCTTCGTCCCCGGGGAGCGCTCCTCGAGCGCGTTCAGCACCTCCTTGTAGTGGAGGTGGCGGTTGCCGGCCGCCATCGGGCACTCCTCGACCTGGTAGTCGATGCGGCGCACGACGCAGTAGGCCGCCATCTCGCGCTCCCCGAGCCGGACCAGCGGCTTGACCTTGCGCACGAACCCAGGCGCGGCGGGCAGCACCGGCCGCTGCCGGGCCAGGTACTCGGTCTGCCAGCGCAGCACGTTGCCGAGCAGCACCGCCGCCTCGTCGTCGAGATTGTGCCCGGTCGCGACGACGTCGTAGCCGTGCTCGAGCGCGAACCCGTTGAACAGGTGCCGCTTCGACAGCCCGCAGGCGCTGCACGGGACCCGGTGCGTCGCGGCCGCCGCGTCCGGAACCGAGAACCCGACGTCGTCGGCGAGGTCGACCTCGTGGAGGGTGCGGCCCCGCCGCGCCGCGTACTCGCGGGCGTAGCGACCGGAGTCGTCGGAGTACTCGCCGATGCCGAGCCCGAGGTACAGGCCGTCGGCCGCGACGCCGAGCCCGACGAGCAGGTCCCAGAGCCCGAGCGAGTCCTTGCCGCCTGACACCGCCACCAGCACCCGGTCGTGGGGCTCGAGCATGCGGTGCTCGGTGATCGCGCGCTCGACCTGCTGGGAGCAGTGGGTGAGGAAGTGCTCGGGGCAGAAGGCGGCGTTGTGGCGGCGCACGTCGATGACCGCCGGGCCGCGGCAGACCCGGCACTTCATCGGGCCGGGCCTCCGCCGGAGATGACGGGGCGGATCTCGACCGTGGTGGCGTCGTCGAGCCGAGCGTCGCGGGGCACGAGCTCGTCGCCGGCGATGACGAGGACCGCCTCCGGGCTCAGCTCGAGCCGCTGGAGCAGCGCGGTGACGGTGATCGGCCCGTCGATGTCGAGCTCACGCCGGGGGTTGCGGAGCAAGACCTTCATCGGGCCATCCAGGGTACCGGCGGGGACGGCGTACCCCGGGCTCGTTCAGCGCGCCGGCGGATCGACGACGAGGATCTCGACCGCCTCGCCGGGGTTCAGCTCGACCGTCGCGCGCACCTCGGGCTCGGCCAGGACCCGCCGCGCGACGCGCACCGCGGTGAGGCCGACCCCGACCATGAGCCAGCCCCGCGAGCCCTCGAGGAAGCCGCGCCGCAGCCCGGTGCGGGCCAGCCGCTGGACGAGGTCCACGACCGGCTCAGATCCGCCGGATCTCGATCAGCGAGCGGCGCTTGCGCCCGCGGCGCCGGCCGAGGAGGTACGCGCCGGCGAGGAGCACCAGCCCGCCGACGATGCCGCCCGCCAGCCCGGCGCCGCGCGCGGCCTCCGCGCCGGCCTCGCCGCTGCGCTGCAGCTGGCGGAGCTTGCCCTCGATGTCGTCGCGGGTGATCGGACGGGCGGGATCGAGCCGTGGCATCGCTCCTCCTCAGGCTCGGGCGCGGCGGGCCCCGCGCGCCTTCCAGGCGATCGCGCCACCGACGCAGAGGGCCACGAACACGATTCCGTACGGTGCCCACGACCAGTCGCCCCGGAACGTGCTGCCGGTCTCGGTCTGGAGCAGCCGCAGCGAGCCGACGCCGAGGAGGATGAAGCCGGTCCCGAGCAGCAGCGCGCCCACCAGCCCGAACAGGATGTAGCGGCCCAGGCTCTTGAGCGGGACGATCGTCTCCTGCCGGAAGTAGGCGAGGACGAGGTCGCGCAGCTCGAGGATGATCTGCGGGAGCGGGGCGCTGGCCGGCGTGTCGAGCGGGTCGCTCATCGCGGCGGAGTCTACGGGGCGCGCCGGCGCGGGCCCCGGCCGTCAGCGCATGTTGCCGGTGTGACCGAGCGAGTACTGCCCGGGCTGGGGCCACACCGCGACGCCGTGGGGCTCCTTGCCCACCGGGATCGTGACCTCGGCGCCGGTCTTGGTGTCGAAGACGTAGACGACGTCGTCGAAGCGGCCGGAGACGAAGAGCCGCCGGCCGTCGGGCGTGACGTTGCCCATGTCGGGGCTCCCGCCGCCGGGAATCGTCCACTGGGCCACCACCCGGTTGGTGGCGAAGTCGACCACGCTGATCGAGCCAGGCCCGTGGCCGGGGCCGACGCCCTGGGTCTGGTTGCCCCGGTTGGCGACGTACATCTTCGTGCCGTCCCGGCTGATCACGAGCCCGTGCGCGCCGACGTTGGTCGGGATGAACCCGGTCACGGTGAACGTGTTGCCGTCGACGGTGAACAGGCCCGCCTTCTGCAGGTCGGCCACGTAGAAGGTGGCGCCGTTCGGGGACACGCGCACGTCCTGGGGCACCGCGTCCGGCGCCAGCTGCAGGTACCCGAGCACGGCCCGGGCCCGCCAGTCGACCTTCACGAGCCCCCGCTGGAACTCGCACGACAGGATCAGGTACGACCCGTCGATCGAGAAGTCGCCGTGGTTCACGCCCGCGCACCCGGGGAGCGGCAGCGACGCCTGCAGGGCCCAGGTGTGGGGGTCCCGGAAGTCGAGCCGCTTGCGCTGCTCGGCGACGACGATCACCGACTTGCCGTCGGGCGTGAAGTAGAGGTTGTACGGGTTGTCGACCGGGATCGGCAGGCCCGGCTTGCCGGTCTTCGGGTCGATCGGCACCACGGTGCCGGCGGTGCCGGGGACGTCCTCGTTGGCGATCCAGAGCGTCTTCAGGTCGTAGGACGGGACGACGTGCTGGGGGTCGATGCCACCCGACGGGTAGCGGTCGATGACCTGGAGCGTCTTCGGGTCGATGACGTAGATGTCGTTCGACTTCAGGTTCGGGACGTACACGCGAGAGAGCGCGCCCCGGGTCGCCGCGCTCAGGTTCCCGCGCCGGATCTGGCTGTAGAGGTTGACCGGGTTCACGACCCGCGGCATCCCGGGGACCTGGTGGATCTTGGCCGGCGCGGTGGCGGGCGCGTTCTGGCCGTTGTTGCCCGGGATCTGGAACGAGTTGCTGCCGCTCGAGCCGCCGCCGCAGGCAGCGAGCAGCACCGCGAGCGCGCCGGCGCCGAGCGCGGCCCGGGCCCGGGGCGACCCGCGCCGTCCCGGCTCGGGGCGCGACGCGCCGTCCGGTCGAGCGGGGGCGGGAACCACGGGCGGGCATCCTACGGGGGCGCGCTCGCGTCCCCGCTGCGTCACGGCGTGGCCGGGCCGGGTGGCGGCACGAGGCCCGCCGGCGCGTCGGGGAACGTCGCCAGCGTCGACGCGAACCGCGCTCGGACCTCCATGTCCTGGGCGAGGGTGAGCGAGCCGTTCAGGAGCACCGCGAACCGCAGCGGCCGACCGGCGTCGAGCAGGCCCGCCAGCCCGCTCACCCCGTTCAGCGAGCCCGTCTTGGCCCGCACCTTCCCGGCCAGCGGCCCCTGGAGCACGATGAGCGTCCCCGACGCGCCCGAGGTCGGCAGCCCATCCTGGACGGTGCCGAAGGCGGGCTCGCTCGAGAGATCGACGACGCGGGCGAGGGTGGTGCAGCTCACCCGGTTGCCGCGGTCGAGCCCCGAGCCGTCGACGAGGGTGAGCCCGGCGGTGGGGATGCCGAGCGACTGGAGGGTGGCGATCACCGCGTGCGTGCCGGCCACCGTCGTTCCCTGCCCGGCGGCGCGGACGCCGAGCTCCTTCATCAGCAGCTCGCCGGTGAGGTTGTTGCTCGCCCGCAGGTCGGAGATGAGGATGTCGTGCAGCGACGGCGAGCTCACCGACGCCACCGCCGTCGCGCCGGCCGGGGCGGGCTGATGCGCCCGCGGCGCGCCCACCTGGACCCCCCGGACCTGCAGGAGCTGGGTGAGCGTCTGGGCCGCGTACAGCGCCGGGTCGTCGACCGACGTGGGATGGCCGCCCGCCAGCTTGTACCCGCCGTTGACGGTCAGCGCGCCGAGGGGCCCGACGTCGGGGTCGGTGCGGTAGCTCGGCGGCCAGCTCGGCAGGTAGCGCTGCTGGTCGTACCGGGAGTCGTCGCCGATGATCCCGCCCGGAATGCTCCGCACGCCTTGGCCGACGATCCCGTCGGCGAGGGTCTCGAGCTTGGTGGTGACGACGTCGTCGCGCGTGGTCGGCTGAGTCTGCAGGTAGGCGACGTAGTCCGCGGTGCCGAGCACCGGGTCGCCGGCGCCGACCAGCCACAGCTGGGGCACGCTCCCCGCACTTGGCGCCGCCGCGGCGACGGCCTTGGTCTCATAGTGGAAGTCGGGTCCGAGCACCTTGACCGCCGCGGTCGCGGTCAGAAGCTTCTGGGTGCTGGCCGGGATGAGCGCGGTGTCGGGCTGGCGGGACGCGACGGCCTGGCGGCCCTCCGCGACGACGAAGCAGCTGCTCGTGATCCCGCTCACGTCGGCGTCGAGCGCGGCCTGGAGCCGCTGCCCGCCGGCTGCGTCCGTGATGAGCCCCGGGACCCGCCGCGCCGACCACAGCGGGGTGCCGACCACGCCCGTCGATCCGCCCCCGGCACCGCCGCTGCTCGTCACCGCGAGCGCGGCGCACACCAGCCCGGCCACGCCGAGCGCGGCACCGGTGAGCCGCCACGCCGACGGCCTCACGCGCCGGCCCGGGCTCGCTGGTGGCGGGCCCGTCGGCACAGGTGCTCGAGCGCGCGCACGGCCCGGTCCGACGACGGGTAGCAGAGGCGGCCGGTCTCGCGCACGGTGCGCGGCCCCGGGTTCATCGGGTCGGTGACGGCGAGCTCGGTGGCGGTCAGGACCGGCTTGCCGGTCGCTTCGGACACCTCGGCGGCCGCCGCCGCGAAGCGCGCGTCCTGGCGCTCGTGGTAGGCGACGATCCGCTCGAGGTTCGGGTCGGGCCAGAACCGGCCCTCGCGCATCAGGCGGGCCTGGTTCGACTGGATGCCGAGGCCGAGGTAGATCACGGCGTCGACGCCGGGGTGGCGCGCGACCAGCTCGAGCACCTCCGGCACGGTGTCCCGGGTCTCGCCGCCGGCCAGGTCGATCGGGTTGTTGCGGCTCCATCGGGGTGGCAGCCGCTCATCGATGGCCTGGCGCAGGTCGTCGGGCAGCGCGACGAGCTCGAGCTCGGAGCGCGCGATCGCGTCGGCGGTGACGACCCCCCAGCCGCCGGCGGTCGTCACCACCGCGACGCGCGGCCCGGCCGGCAGCGGCTGGGTCGCGAAGGTGGCGGCCGCCTCCCACGCGTCCGGGACGCTCGTCGCGCGCGTCACGCCGGCCTGGCGGCACATGCCCTCGAAGACCTGCTCGTCGCTCGCCAAGGCGCCGGTGTGCGAGGCGGCGGCGCGCTGGCCGCCCGGCGTCGTGCCGCCCTTCAGGAGCACCAGCGGCTTGGCCGCCGCGACCGAGCGCAGCCGCTCGTAGAGGGCGCGCCCGTCCCCCACCCCCTCGACGTACGCCAGCGCCACGCGCGTCTCATCGTCCCCGGCGTAGTACTCGAGGAAGTCCGGGACCGTGACCGCGGCCGCGTTCCCGGCCGAGACGGCGCGGCTGACGCCGACGCCGGTGGCGAGGGCCAGGTTCTGGAACGACGACACGAAGTTCCCGGACTGGCTGACGATCGCGACGCCGCCCGGCGGCGGGTACGGCGCCACGATCTGGGCGCAGAGCCGGGCCGGCGTGGACACGACGCCCTGCCCGTTCGGGCCCGCCAGCAGCAGCCCGAGCTCGTCGGCGAGCGCGACCAGCTGCTGCTCGGCGAGCCGGCCCGCCTCGCCCGCCTCGCCGTAGCCGGCCGAGGTGAGGAAGGCGGCCCCGATGCCGCGGCGGGCACAGGCGCGCAGCAGCTCCGGGTTGGCGGCCGCCGGCGTGCACACGAAGACGAGGTCGACGACCGCGTCGGCCGGCAGGTCGTCGGGCGAGGCGAGCATGGGGACGCCGAGCACCTCGCCGCCCTCCCGGTTGGTGCCGTAGACGGCGCCCTCGTAGCCCTGGGTGAGGATGTTGTGGAGCGCCACGAAGCCGAACTTTCCCGGGTGCGACGACACCCCGGCCACCAGAACGCCGCGGGGGTCGAACAGGGCGCGGAAGCCCTCGGGGTCCACGCGGACCGTCATGACCGCAGCTCGACGAGGGCGTCGACCGCGACCGGCGCCCCGTCGACGACCACCAGCGGGTTCACGTCCACCGCTGCGACGTCGGCGCGGCGGGTGATGAGGTCGGAGAGGGCCAGCAGGACGTCGGCGAGCTGCTCGCGGTCGACGGCCGGCTCGCCGCGGAACGGGCCGAGGTAGCCGAGCGAGCGCAGGTCGCCGATCATCTCGTGGGCGTCGAGGGAAGAGACGGGCGCGAGCCGGAACGACACGTCGCGCACCGCCTCCGCGAACACACCGCCGATCCCGACGACCACCGCCGGCCCGAACTGGGGGTCGTCGTGCGCGCCCGCGAAGAGCTCCCGACGGCCCGCGACCATCGGCGCCACGACGAGCTGGGCCGGCCCGTCCGCGCCGCCAGCCGCGTCGAGCAGCTCGGCGGCGGCGGCCTCGACGTCGGCGGCGGCCCGCAGCCCGAGCCGCACCAGGCCCCGCTCGCTCTTGTGGGCGAGGCCGGCGCCGGTCGCCTTCACCACCGCCGGGTACCCGAGCCGGTCGGCGGCCGCGACGGCGGCCGCGGGGCCGTCGACGACGACCTCCTCGACGGTGGGGATGCCCTGCTCCCGGAGCAGGGCCAGCGACTCGTGCTCGGCGAGCGTGCGAGCCATCGGTGCGCTCAGACGGCGCGGTCCCGGTCGCGCCAGTGCTCGTCGCGCAGGACCCGCTTCAGCAGCTTCCCGGCCTCGGTGCGGGGCAGCTCGTCGCGCAGCTCGTACTCACGGGGCTGCATGTACCGGGCCAGGCGCTCGCCCGCGAAGGCGCGCAGCTCGTCGAGGTCGATCGCCTCCCCCGGCTTCGGCTGCACGACCGCGTGGACGCGCTCCCCCCACTCGTCGTCGGGCACGCCGAACACCGCGACATCGAGGATCTGGGGGTGCTCGTAGAGCGCGGCCTCGATCTCGGCCGGGTAGATGTTCACGCCGCCCGAGATGATCATGTCCTTCTTGCGGTCGCAGATGTAGACGTAGCCCTCCTCGTCGACGTAGGCGACGTCGCCGACCGACTTCCACGCGCCGTCGTCGAGCTGGCTCAGCCGCTCCTCGCTGCGGTGGTAGCCGTCCATGCCGAGCCGGGTGCGGATGAACAGCTCGCCGGGCTGGCCGACCGGGGCGTCGGTCCCGTCGTCGGCGACGATCCGGACCTCGATGCTGCCGTAGGGGTGACCGCACGACCCCGGCTTGCGGAGCTGCTCGTCGGGGCGCAGCACGGTGACGACCCCGAGTTCGGTGGACCCGTACACCTCGTAGAGGAACCCGTCGCCGAGCTTCTCGATGACCTCCTGCTTCAGCGCGAACGGCACCGGCGCCGCGTCGGCGACCAGGCTGCGCATCGACGACAGGTCGGCGCGGCCCAGCTCGCCCGGGGGCAGGCTCACGACCCGCTTCAGCTGGGTCGGCGCCGAGAACGTGTTCGTCACCCGGTGGTCACGCACGAGCCGCAGCCACGCGACCGGGTCGAACTTGCGCAGCACGACCACCGGGCACCCGAGGGTGTGGTTCATGATCGCCCACGCCAGCGGCCCCGAGTGGTACAGCGGCCCGGTCGTGACGTGCACCTCGTTCATCGGCTGCAGGTTGAGCTCGGTGAGCATCGCCAGCACCGTCGCGTTGTCGGTCCTCGTGCGCAGGGCGCCCTTCGGCTTCCCGGTCGTGCCCGACGTGTAGATCATCGACGCGCCGGCGGTCTCCGGCACCTCGATGCGGGGCTCGGTCTCGGGCTGCTCGGCGAGCAGCTGGTCCCACGACCGGAAGCCGGGCGGGACGTCGCCGCCGAACACCACGTAGGCGCGCACGTTCGGGAGCCGGTGGCTCACGTCGACCAGCAGCGGCGCCTGCTCGGCGTCGACGACGACGATCGAGGCGTCCGAGTTGTCGATGACGTAGGCCATCTCGTCGGCGTTGAAGCGGTACGAGAGCGGCACCGCGGTGAGCGACGCCTTGCGGGCGGCGTGGATGGTGACGAGCACCTCGAGCGAGTTCGGGCCGCACCAGACCAGGCGGTCGCGGGGCTGCGCGCCGATCGCGGCGAGGCCGTGCACCGCTCGGTTGACGAGCGCGTTCAGCTCCCGGAATGACGTCGCCGACGGCCGCGCGCCACCCGAGGCGTCGACGATCACGGCCGGGACGTCGGCTCGCGCGTCCGCGTGCATCGCCAGGATGTCGGGCATCGCGCTCCTCGCGCTCGCGACGCGACGCGATCGGCCGGCGCGTCTTGAGGCGCCGGTAGCCTACCGTCGTGTCCCGACCCGTCGCCCTGCGCGGCGTCATCGAGGGCTTCTACGGTCCGCCGTGGTCGCACGACGCGCGGCTGGCGCTCATCGAGTTCATCGCCGAGCGGGGCATGAACGCCTACGTGTACGCGCC
>CALEYV010000107.1 GCA_937927875.1 uncultured Actinomycetes bacterium
GGCCATCCTCGCCCGCCACCCCCGCGGGATCATCTTCTCGGGCGGCCCGGCGTCGGTCCACGTCGACGGCGCGCCCTCCATCGACCCTGCGATCTACGACGCCGGCGTCCCGATCCTCGGCATCTGCTACGGAGCCCAGCTCGTCGCGCAGCAGCTCGGCGGCGAGGTGCGCCGCACCGGCGGGGGCGAGTACGGGCGGACGCCGATGACCCGCACCGGCGCCGGCTCGGTGCTGCTCGGCGACACGCCGGCCGACCAGACGGTGTGGATGAGCCACGGCGACGCCATCACCGGCGTCCCCGCTGGAGCCAGCGTCACCGCGACGACGCCCGGGGCGGCGGTGGCGGCGTTCGAGGACCGGGACCGCGCCCTCTACGCGACGCAGTTCCACCCCGAGGTGATGCACACCGAGCGGGGCACCGAGCTGCTCCGCGCCTTCCTCTTCGAGGTCTGCGGGTGCCGACCGACGTGGACCCACACGTCGATCATCGACGAGGCGGTGGCGGCGATCCGGGCCCAGGTCGGCGACGCCCGGGTCGTCTGCGGCCTCTCGGGCGGCGTCGACTCCGCGGTCGCGGCGGCGCTGGTCCACAAGGCGATCGGCGACCAGCTCACCTGCGTCTTCGTCGACACCGGGCTGCTCCGGCTCGGCGAGGCGGAGCAGGTCGAGGAGACCTTCCGCCGCCAGTTCCAGGTCGACCTCGTGCACGTGAAGGCTGCCGACCGCTTCCTCGCCGCGCTGGCCGGCGTGAGCGAGCCGGAGCGCAAGCGCAAGATCATCGGCGAGACCTTCATCCGGGTCTTCGAGGAGGTGGCCGAGGACCTCACCGACGTCCGCTTCCTCGTGCAGGGCACCCTGTACCCCGACATCGTCGAGTCGGGCGGCGCCGACAACGCCACCATCAAGTCGCACCACAACGTCGGCGGCCTCCCGGCCGACATGCGCTTCGAGCTCGTCGAGCCGCTGCGCAACCTCTTCAAGGACGAGGTGCGCGCGGTCGGCGAGGAGCTCGGCCTCCCCGAGGAGATCGTGTGGCGCCAGCCGTTCCCCGGGCCGGGCCTGGCGGTCCGCATCATCGGCGAGGTGACGCCCGAGCGCCTCGAGGCCCTGCGCCGGGCCGACGACGTCGTCACCGAGGAGGTTCGGCGGGCGGGCCTGTATCGTGACCTTTGGCAGAGCTTCGCGGTGCTGCCGGCCGTACGCACCGTGGGCGTCATGGGCGACGACCGCACCTACGAGTACCCGATCGTGGTGCGGGCGGTGACCTCGGAGGACGCGATGACGGCCGACTGGGCTCGACTTCCGCACGACCTGCTCGAGCGCATCGCGTCCCGGATCATCAACGAGGTCCCGGGCGTGAACCGCGTCGCCTACGACATCACCAGCAAGCCGCCCGGCACGATCGAGTGGGAGTGACCCCGATGGACCACAAGAACCTCGAGACGACCGCCCAGGCCCTCGTCGCCCCCGGCAAGGGGATCCTCGCCGCCGACGAGAGCTCCGGCACGATCAAGAAGCGCTTCGACAAGATCGGCGTCGAGTCGACCGAGGCCAACCGCCGCGCGTACCGGGACCTGCTGTTCACCGCCGACGGCATCGGCGACTCCATCAGCGGCGTCATCCTCTTCGACGAGACGATCCGCCAGTCCTCCCTCGAGGGCGACGTGGCCTTCCCGAAGGTCCTCGAGAGCCAGGGCGTCATCCCCGGGATCAAGGTCGACACCGGCGCCAAGCCGCTGGCCCTGGCCGCCGAGGGGGAGACGATCACCGAGGGCCTCGACGGGCTGCGCGACCGGCTCGCCGAGTACCGGGGCCTGGGCGCCCGGTTCGCGAAGTGGCGGGCCACGTACACGATCACCGACGAGCTCCCGTCGCCGTACGCCATCGACGTGAACGCCGATGCGCTGGCCCGCTACGCGGCGCTCTGCCAGGAGGCCGGCATCGTCCCGATCGTCGAGCCCGAGGTGATGATGGAGGGCGACCACACCATCGAGCGGTCCCGGGTCGTCACCGGCAACGTGCTCCAGGCCCTCTACGACGCGCTGCACGAGCAGCGCCTCCACCTGCCCGGCACGCTGCTCAAGCCCAACATGGTGCTCTCCGGCTACGACGCCCGGGTCCAGGCGTCGGTCGACGAGGTCGCCGACCAGACCGTGGCCTGCTTCCGGGAGCACGTCCCGGCCGCGGTGCCCGGCATCGTGTTCCTGTCCGGCGGCCAGAGCGACGAGGACGCGACCGCGCACCTCAACGCCATGAACCAACGCGGGCCGCACCCGTGGCAGCTCAGCTTCTCGTACGGGCGCGCCCTGCAGGCCGCCGCCCAGCAGGCGTGGCGCGGCGACGACGCCAACCGGGCCGCCGCCCAGCAGGCGTTCCTCCAGCGGGCCCGCCTGAACAGCCTGGCCCGGTCGGGGAAGTACTCGAGCGACATGGAGCGCGCCGCGTAGGTCGGGCGGGCGTCCGCTTGCGTCGGCGGAGCCGCGGTGCGGGCACTCGTCCAGCGGGTCAGCGAGGCTCGGGTTCGCATCGACGGCGCCGTGGTCGGCGAGATCGGGCTCGGGCTGTGCGTGCTCGTCGGCGTGACCCACGGCGACGACGAGGCGACGGCCGGTCGGCTGGCCGACAAGGTCTGGAACCTGCGGGTCTTCCCGGACGGGGAGGCGTCGATGCAGCGCTCGCTCGCCGACACCGGCGGCGGCGCCCTCGTCGTCAGCCAGTTCACCCTCTACGGGGACACCCGCCGGGGCCGGCGGCCCTCGTGGACGGCCGCCGCGCCGCCCGAGGTCGCCGAGCCGCTCGTCGACGCCTTCACGGCCGCGCTCGCTGCCCTCGGCGCCCCGGTGGCCAGCGGCCGCTTCGGCGCGCACATGGCGGTCGAGATCGTCAACGACGGCCCGGTCACGCTGCTCCTCGAGGCCTGACCTTCACGATCCCCTGATGGTCGGCTCAGCATCCGCTCAGGAGGGCGGGCGCACCATGTCCTCGTGCCCACCGACGACCGCACCGAGGAGCTCCGCACCGCGCTCGACACCTGGGTGGTCGACCGCGGCCGGCGACGGTTCCGCCGGGTCCCGGGTGGCACCGATCCCGCCGACCCGCGCCTGCCCGCGGGGTGGGTCCCGTACCACGGGTCCTGGCGCGACCCGCGCACCGGCGCGCTGACCCTGATGCTCGACCCGACCGGCACCCGGCTGCTGCGCATCGCGCCGTGACCGCAAGAGCCGGGGCGCAGAGGCGCGCCGGTACCATGGCGCGGTCATGCCCGACACCGAAGCGCCGGTCGCGCCGGCGGCCGCCCCGGATGTCGAGGCGCTCCTCGCCGGCCTGAACCCGGTCCAGCGCGAGGCCGCCACCGCCCCCGACGGTCCGCTGCTCATCGTCGCCG
This sequence comes from uncultured Actinomycetes bacterium, assembly GCA_937927875.1. Lineage (GTDB taxonomy): Bacteria > Actinomycetota > Acidimicrobiia > IMCC26256 > PALSA-555 > PALSA-555. Next base: position 3,387 of record CALEYV010000107.1, read on the forward strand.
GCGCCGGGTCCGGCAAGACCCGGGTCCTCACCCATCGGATCGCCTACCTGATCGCGACCCAGCGCGTCTCGCCGTTCGGCCTGCTCGCCATCACCTTCACGAACAAGGCGGCCGGGGAGATGAAGGAGCGGGTGGCCAGCCTCATCGGCCCCGTGGCGCACCGCATGTGGGTCTCGACCTTCCACTCCGCCTGCGCCCGCATCCTCCGGCGGGAGGCGGCCCGGGTCGGGCTGCGCTCCTCGTTCAGCATCTACGACCAGGGCGACGCGGTGCGGCTCACCGACTACGTGCGCCGGGACCTGAACCTCGACCCGAAGCGCTTCCCGCCCCGCCAGCTGCACGCCCGGATCTCGGCCTACAAGAACGACCTCGTCACCCCCGACGAGGTGCTCGAGGCCGCCGAGACGAAGGCCGAGCAGCGCTACGGCGAGGTCTACCGCGAGTACCAGCGGCGCCTCCTCGAGGCCTCCGCGGTCGACTTCGACGACCTCCTGCTGCTCGCGGTGCGGCTCTTCCGCGACCACCCCGACGCGCTGGCCCGGTGGCGGCACCGGTTCGCCTACGTGCTCGTCGACGAGTTCCAGGACACCAACCTGGCCCAGTGGGAGCTGGTGCGGCTGCTCGCCACCGAGCACCGCAACGTGATGGTGGTCGGCGACGCCGACCAGGCCGTGTACGCGTTCCGGGGCGCCGACTACCGCAACCTGCTGCGGTTTGAGGAGGAGTTCCCGGATGCGACGGTGATCGTCCTCGAGCAGAACTACCGGTCGACCCAGGCCATCCTCGACGCCGCCAACGCGGTGATCGCCAACAACGCCGCCCGCCGCCCCAAGCACCTGTGGACGGAGCAGGTCGGCGGCGAGCTCCTCACGCAGTACCAGGCCGAGGACGAGCACGACGAGGCCGCCTTCTGCGTCCACGAGATGCAGCGGCTCGCCGACGCCGACGGATACCGGTTCAGCGACCTCGCGGTCTTCTATCGCACCAACGCGCAGAGCCGCGTCCTCGAGGAGACGCTCGTGCGCGCCGGCGTGCCGTACCGGGTGGTCGGCGGCGTGAAGTTCTACGACCGCCGGGAGATCAAGGACGCGCTCGCCTACGTGCGGGCGCTCGTGAACCCCGACGACGAGGTGTCGTGGAAGCGAATCGTGAACGTCCCCAAGCGCGGCGTCGGCGACACCTCGGTCGGCAAGGTCGACGCGCACGCCCGCCGGGCCGGGCTGACGTTCCGTGACTCACTTCGCGAGGCCGCCGTCGCCGGGGTGGCCGGCAAGGCGGTCGCCGGCATCCAGGACCTGCTCACGCTCATGACGCTCTTCGAGCAGGCGTCGGCGGGCGGCGTCGCGCGCACGGTGGAGGCCATCCTCGAGCACTCCGGCTACCTCGCCGAGCTGGAGTCCGAGCGGTCGATCGAGGCGCAGGGACGGATCGAGAACCTGGCCGAGCTGGTCGGCGTGTGCCGCGAGTTCGACGACGCGCTCGACGTCGGCAACCTGAGCGGACTGCCCGCCATCGCCGGCGTCGGCACCGCGGGCGACGACGGGACGCCCGCCGCGCCGCCGACCGGCGTGGCGCGCCTGGCGGCCTTCCTCGAGGCGGTGTCACTCGTGACCGACCTCGAGATGGCCGAGGGGGAGGACGAGGACCACAGCGCGGTGACGCTCATGACCCTGCACGCGGCGAAGGGGCTCGAGTTCCCGGTCGTGTTCATCACCGGGCTCGAGGACGGCGTGTTCCCGCACCTGCGCAGCCTCGGCGAGCCCGAGGCGCTCGAGGAGGAGCGGCGGCTCTGCTACGTCGGGATCACCCGGGCCCGGGAGCGGCTCTATCTCTGCCACGCGTGGCGGCGCACCCTCTACGGGGCGACCGACTACTACTCGGCCAGCCGGTTCCTCAGCGAGATCCCCGATGAGTTGGTGCACGCCATCGGCATGGAGCGCACGCGCGGCGAGGGCCCCGAAGCCCACCGGGAGGCCGTCGTCGACGCGGCGCTGCGCGCCGGCTCGACGTCCAAGCCGGCGATGCCAGCGATCCGGGTCGGCGACGACGTCGTGCACGAGACCTTCGGCGAGGGGGTCGTCCTCGACGTCGAGGGCGGCGGCGATTCGGCGGAGGCGGTGGTGCGGTTCCGGGACGTGGGCGAGAAGCGGCTGCTGCTGGCGTGGGCGCCGCTGCGCCGGCTCTCGGCCTGAGTCAGGGGACCGGCAGCGGCTCCGGCGCCAGGACGACGTGGCGGAAGTCGACGATCACGCCGCCCGCCTCCGCGCCGAGCTGCGGGAACGTGAGCCGGTAGCGGTCGAGCTCCAGCGGCCGGAGCTGGTGGTCGTGGCAGTCGAAGTAGCCGCGGCGCAGGTTCCGCCAGGCGACGACGCACGACTTCGTGTCCGGTCGGCGCGCGATCAGCGCCACGAGCTGGTTGTTCTCGAGGTCGAAGTAGAAGCCGGTCCCGCCGAAGGGGTGCGCGAAGTAGCTCGGCTGGCGGTCCTGCTTGATCCGGTCGACGATCGAGCGCTTGAGGCCGAAGTAGACGGCCCCCGTCTTCGGGGTGGCCTGCCCGCCGCCGGTCGCGAAGAAGAGCGCGGCCGCGAAGATCAAGCCCGCGACGACGACGAGGGTGCCGCTCACGAGCAGCAGCCGCCGGTCCGAGGGTGCGGGGGGCACCGGCCTTGGGTACCTGCCGGGGCTGGCCGGGTCCAGTCGGGGCTGCATACGCTGGGCGGCCCCCGCCAGCCGGTGCGACCCCGAGGAACCCGATGCAGCGGCCCTATCGCGTCATCATCGCCAAGCCCGGCCTCGACGGGCACGACCGCGGCGCCAAGGTGATCGCGCGCGCCCTGCGCGACGCCGGCTTCGAGGTCATCTACACCGGCCTGTTCCAGACCCCCGACCAGGTCGCGGAGGCGGCGCTGCAGGAGGACGCCGACGCGGTCGGCCTCTCCGTCCTGTCCGGCGCCCACCTGACGCTGTTTCCCCGCGTCGTCGCCCTGCTCGAGGAGCGCGGCCGCGGCGACGTCCTCGTCTTCGGCGGGGGGATCATCCCGGCCGAGGATGTGCCGGTGCTCGAGGCGGCCGGGGTCGCCCGCGTGTTCACGCCCGGGGCGTCACTCGGCGACATCACCGGCTGGCTGGAGGACGCGCTCGACGCGCGCGAAGCCGCGGTGGCGGGCTGAGGCAGGCACCCGGCCGGACCAGGAGTCGCAGTGGACCTCTTCGAGTACCAAGGCAAACAGCTCTTCGCGGGGTACGGCATCCCCGTGTCGCCCGGCGGCGCCGCCGAGACCGTCGACGAGGCCGTCGCCGTCGCCGACCGCATCGGCTACCCGGTCGTCGTGAAGGCCCAGGTGCACGTGGGCGGGCGCGGCAAGGCGGGCGGCATCCAGTTGGCCGCCGACGTCGACGAGTGCCGCCGCCACGCCGCAGCGATCCTGGGCATGACGATCAAGGGCCACGTGGTGGGCCTGGTGTGGATCGAGCAGGCGAGCGACATCGCCCGCGAGTACTACGCGTCGTTCACGCTCGACCGGTCGGCCAAGACGCACCTCGGCCTGCTCTCGGCCCAGGGCGGCATCGACATCGAGGAGGTGGCGGCGACCAGCCCCGACGCCATCGCCCGCATCCACGTCGACCCCGTCGAGGGCCTCACCCCCGCCCGGTGCGAAGCGTGGGTCGACGAGGCCCGGCTCGACCCCGAGGCCCGCGCCGACACCGTCGAGATCCTCCACCAGCTGTGGCGGTGCTACGAGGAGGCCGACGCCGACCTCGTCGAGGTCAACCCGCTGATCCTCACCACCGACGGGGTCGTGCGGGCGCTGGACGCCAAGGTCACCCTCGACGGCAACGCGGTGTTCCGCCACCCCGACTACCAGGAGTACGAGGAGACCCAGCCTCGCGACGCCCGCGAGCAGGAGGCGTTCCACAAGGGCCTCCAGTACGTCGGGCTCGACGGCACGGTCGGCGTCATCGCCAACGGCGCCGGGCTCGCCATGAGCACCGTCGACGTCGTGAACGAGGTCGGCGGCCAGCCGGCCAACTTCCTCGACATCGGCGGCGGCGCCAACGCCGACGTCATGGCGGGGGCGCTCGAGGTCATCAACCACGACCCGAAGGTCCACGCCATCCTCATCAACATCTTCGGCGGGATCACGAAGGGCGAGGAGGTCGCGACCGGCATCGTGCAGGCCCTGGAGCGGGTGACCATCGAATCGCCGATCGTGATCCGCCTCGACGGGACGAACGCCGACCAGGGCCGGGCGATCCTGCAGCCGCACCTCTCGGACCGGCTCCGGCTCGAGCCGACGATGCTCGACGCGGCCCGGACCGCCGTGCAGCTGGCCGGGAAGGCCGGGTGAGCGCGAGATGAGCATCTTCGTCGACGACACCACGAAGGTCGTGTACCAGGGCCTGACCGGCTCCCAGGGCCGGTTCTACGGACGGCTCAACCGCGAGTACGGCACCCAGGTCGTGGCGGGGACGAACCCGAAGAAGGCCGGCACCGACGTCGACGGCATCCCCGTGTTCGCGAACGTGGCCGAGGCCGTCGAGGCGACGGGCGCCAACGCGTCGTGCGTGTTCATCCCCGCGCCCGGCGTGAAGGACGCGGTGATCGACGCCGCCGCCGGTGGCGTCGAGTTCATCGTCGTGATCACCGAGGGCGTCCCGATGCACGACGAGGCCTGGTTCTTCAACGAGCTGCGCCGCGACTACCCGAACGTGCGGCTGCTCGGACCGAACTGCCCCGGGATCATCAGCCCCGGCCTTTGCAACATCGGGATCACCGCCGGCCACATCGCGAAGGCCGGCGGCCCGGTCGGGATCGTGAGCCGGTCCGGCACGCTCACCTACCAGGCCCTCTACGAGCTGGCCCAGCAGGACATCGGCGTGACGACCTGCGTCGGCATCGGTGGCGACCCGGTGCCCGGCACCAGCTTCATCGACTGCCTCGAGGCCTTCGACGCGGACCCGGACACCAAGGCCGTGATGATGATCGGGGAGATCGGCGGCTCGGCCGAGGAAGAAGCCGCCGCCTACATCAAGGCCGAGATGTCGAAGCCGGTCGTCGTCTACATCGCCGGCGTCACCGCCCCGCCGGGCAAGAAGATGGGCCACGCGGGGGCGATCGTGTCCGGCGGGAAGGGCACCGCGCAGGCCAAGATGGATGCGTTGCGGGACGCGGGTGCGAAGGTGGGCCTGAACCCGACCGCGGCCGGCGCGCTGATGGTCGACGTGGTCGCCCAGCTCTGACCCGACCCGGGGGAGTCGGGTGACGGGCGAGGACATGGATCGCACCGCGGCGGCCGGTGACGGGTCACCGCGACGGGACCGGGTGGCGACGTGGCTCGGCATCGGCGCGGGGCTGCTGGCCATCGTGCTCGTGGTCTTCGGGGCGCTGCGGCTCTGGAGCGCGAACGACGACAACTCGGCCGCCGACCGCACCCGGGCGCAGATCCACCGGCTCCGGCAGGCCGAGGTGGCCGCCCGACGGGTGCGCGGCCGGCTCAACGCGGCGGACGACGCACTGGCGCAGGAGGTGCAGGCGATGGCGAACACCTCGCGTCAGATCGGCGACGCCGAGAACGCGCTCACCGACGCGTTCAACGCCGCCACCAACCAGGCGAGCAACGGCGACCTCGGCGGGGCCAGGGCGGCGTACCAGGCTCAGAGCGGCGCGTTGAGCGACCTCGACACCAAGCTGGTGGGCCTCCGTCAGCACCTCGCGGCCGCGCAGCAGCGCTTGGCTGACCTCCAGCGTCTCGAGCAAAGACCGTGACCGACGCGTGGACGCCCGCGCCCTCGGTCCCGTGGGTCGCGCGGACTCGGTGGCCGAGCCGACGACCGCTCACCGGCGCCGTGGTCGGGATCGTGGCGCTGATCCTCGGAATCACCATCGCGGTGCTCGGGCAACGGTCGGCCTCGAGCGCCTCGGACTCGCTCGACCGAGCCCGGCAGCAGCTCGGCGCCCAGCGGGTGGCCACGACGGCGGCGCAGCGCTGCGCCGACGCCATCGGGGCGACGCTCCCTCCCCACGTGGCGGCCGGCCAGGCGCTGCTCGGCACCGCGGCCCAGCTCGTGGCCGGCGACGCCCAGCTCATCGCCGCCACCCACGACCAGCAGCGCGCCGGCATCGCCGGCAACCAGGCCGACTACAACAGCGCGGTCAACCGCGCCAACGCCGCGGTGACCGCCGCCAACCCGCTGATCACCACCTCGAACCAACAGATCAGCGCGTTCCAGATGGGCACGCCGGCCCCGCCGGCCTCGTGCAGCTGACGCCTCGGCGCGACCGACGTGCGGCGGCGCGCCGACGTCGGCGCCGTCGCGCGTAGGCTTCGTCGCCGTGACCAGCCCCACCGCGCCGCCACCGCCGCCTCCGGTCGGCTGGCAGCAGCCCTACCAGGCGCAGCCGCGAGCGAGCACCTCCGGCTTCGCGGTCGCCTCGCTCGTCCTCGGGCTCGCGTTCTGCACCGGCGTCTTCGGCGGCATCCTCGCCGTCGTGTTCGGCAACCTCGCCTTGTCCCGGATCGACGCGTCGCAGGGAACGATGAAAGGACGCGGCCTGGCCATCGCCGGCATCGTGCTGGGCTGGATCTGGATCGCCCTGACCGCGGTCGCCGCCGCGGCGTGGCTGGCCTACGGGATCAGCAACCTGTAGCTACCGGGTGGGTTCCCCGCCGTCGGGAGCCTCCTGCAGCGGACGCACCAGGAACCAGCCCGCGCCGAGCAGCGCGACCGCGGCCAGCGCCTCGTACCCGGCTTGACCGAGCGCATCGGACGTCCAGCCCGTGATCGCGCCCGAGAACCCGATGACGATCGCGATGACGCCGACCCAGACCGATCCCCGCCGGGTGTTCCCGGTCCCGGCCAGGCCGAGGAGCAACCCGACCGCCGCGATCATCAGCCCGGTGAGGGTTTGGCTCCCCTCGTTCGAGCCGAGCACGGCCGCGCCGACCAGGCCCTCGATGGCGCCGATCACCAGGAAGGGGACCGCGGCCCCGAGGTAGCGCTTGCGGATCAGGACGCCACCGGCGACGAGGAAGATCACGCCGAGCGCCAGCCCCACGCCGGCCTGGTAGTTGCCGGTCTTGCCCTCGATGATCGACTGGGGCGACACCCCGGCCAGGCTCTGGGCCTGGGCGCCGGTCACGAGGCCGGTCACGCCGACCAGCTGCCGTGGCGAGAGCACGAGGGCCTCGGCCGACTTCGGCGACTCGACCTGCCGGTGGACCTCGAACTGGATGTAGGAGGCCACGAACAGCAGGGCAATGGCGAGGAAGATGGCGCGGCCGCGGGTCCACAGCAGCGAGTAGAGGGCGAGGTACATGGCCGCGCTCAGCAGGTAGACGGCGCGGAACCAGCCGGTGCCGCTCTGGCCGTTGGCGTAGAAGACGAAGAGCCAGAGGATCGGCGTCGCGAAGACGAGCGCGACGACCGCGGTGGCTCGCGCTGGCCCCAGCGGCGCCAGCGCGGCCGCGAGCGCCACGAGGATCAGCGCGAGGTTGAGCAGGATGCCCGGCGCCGTCGGGTTGTCGCTCGCGATCTTCGAGACGAGGTGCTCAGTGGCGGCGACGGCGAACACACCGGCACCCGCTCCCAGGACGTGCGCGAGCCCGCTCTGGGGTCGCATCTTGGCTCGCCAGCCGACTTGGTCGAGCTGGGCCAGCGCTGCGGTTCCGGCCATGGTCCCCACCCCCCGGTTAGAGGTTCCGGTGCCGTGATAGCTGCGGCCGTAGCCTGCCCTGGCCCACGCCGACCGGCAAGTGCCGGCGTGGGCCCTGTTGGTCAGGCCTTGGCGCGTTCGTTGCCGAGCAGGATGGCGCCGACGAGGCAGGCAACCGAGCCGATCAGCATGAAGATGAGCCCGACGCCGGTCCCGGCCCCCTGCTTGTCGACCAGCAAGAAGGCGAAGGCCTCCAGGGCGGCGAAGAAGCCGAGCGCCAGGTGGACCTGGTGCCACGTGAACCCGGCGATCCCCGACCCGAGGTCGACGTTCGCCAGCTTCGACAGCACGATCTGCAGCCCCATGACCAGGGTGAACAACACGATGAGCGTCGTCACCGGCACGAGGCCGCTGTGCCAGGCGCTGACCCCGCCGCCGCCGACCGAGAAGCCCCGGATCGACACGGACGGAGTTGTGTAGAAGTGGAAGAACGAGAAGACGAGTGTGACGAGCGCCCCCGCCGCGATCAGGATCTCACCCGGGGTGAGCTTCAGGTTGACCTGGCTGCCTCCGGCCATGCGTTCCCCTCTAATCAGGTGCCCCGCCGGCGCGCGCTCACTCCGAGCGCGTCACACCGTGGCGGCTGGCTGCGGTTCGGGTCCAGTCGAGTGCGTCGCCACCGAGGCGGCGACGCACCGGGTGCAGCACAGCACGGCCCACGGGCGAATGCAAGCATTCCGCCCGGTGTGCGGTCTTCGTTCATCCGGATCGGAGGGTGAGGAAGCCGCCACCGGCGAGACCGGTGGCGGCGATCAGACCCGCGTAGATGCCGACGTCGCGCGTCTTCACGAACGAGATCCGGACCGCGCCGCCGAGGTTGGCGGTGCTCGGCAGGCCGAAGGCGCCCAAGTTGACCGTGGGGCCGCTGAGCAGCTGCAGGGCGACCAGCACGAACGCCAGTCCGCCGAGCGCGACGAGCACCCGGCCCGCCACCGGCGAGCGGGGACGGCCCACGCCGACCAGGCGCGCCGCCACGTAACCGAGCATGAGGACCCCGATCACGACCGCGAGCAGCGTCGCCGTGTACGCCCACGCGTTGTCGTGGAACTCGTAACGAGTGCTCGGGATCGAACGGCCGTTGATCGTCAGGTTGGCGATCTTCCCGCCGAGCCAGTGCAGGAACGACAGCGCGAACAGGGCGACGCCGCTCACCCCGATGAGCTGCTCGCCCGGGCTCAGCCGCTCCCGCTCCACTGCTGCTCCCTCTCCGACGAGCCCGCCGGCGCAGCCGACCACGGCGCCGAGCGCGGCGCAAACCAGAGGACGGTGCCGGCCCAGGGCTCGGCTACGTTCGGCTCGTGCAGCGGCTTGGGGTGCTGGCGTCAGGGAGCGGGACCATCCTGCAGGCGATCCTCGACGCCCGGCTCCCGGTCGGGGTCGTGGTCGTCGACCGGGCCTGTGCCGCCACCGACCGCGCCGACGCGGCCGGAATCCCGGTCGAGGTCGTCGAGCGCACCTCGTTCGGGCCCGACTTCGACCGGGTCGCCTACACCCACCGGGTCGTCGACGCCCTGAAGCGCCACGAGATCGACCTCGTCGCCATGGCCGGCTTCGGGACCATCCTCGCCGAGCCGGTCCACGCGGCCTTCCCGCGCCGGATCGTGAACACCCACCCGGCGCTGCTCCCCGCGTTCAAGGGCTGGCACGCGGTCGAGGACGCGCTGGCGGCCGGGGTGAAGGTCACCGGCTGGACCGCGCACGTCGCCACCCTCGAGGTCGACGACGGCCCGATCCTGGCCCAGGAGGCGGTGCCGGTCCTCCCAAACGACACGGTCGAGACGCTCCACGAGCGGATCAAGGACGTCGAGCGCCGTCGCTACCCGGAGCTGTTGCGGACCCTGCTCGAGGGGCGGACTCCGTGACGCGGCGCGCCCTCGTCTCGGTGTCCGACAAGTCAGGCCTGGTCGACTTCGCCCGCGGGCTCGTGGACCTGGGCTTCGAGTTCGTCGCCTCGGGCGGGACGGCGGTCGCGCTCGCCGAGGGCGGGCTCCCGGTCACCACCGTCGAATCGGTCACCGACGCGCCCGAGATGCTCGACGGCCGCGTCAAGACGCTGCACCCCCGAGTGCACGGCGGCCTGCTCGCCGACCTCGGCAACCCCGACCACCGCGCCGACCTCGAGCGCCAGGGCATCGAGCCGTTCCAGCTCGTCGTCAGCAACCTCTATCCCTTCGCCGAGCGGCCGGACGTCGAGACCATCGACATCGGTGGGCCGGCCATGGTGCGGGCGTCGGCGAAGAACCACGCCTGGGTCGGGGTCGTCACCAGCCCCGCCCAGTACGACGAGGTGCTGGCCGAGCTGCGCGCCAGCGACGGCACGCTCTCCGACGCCACCCGCCGTCTCCTCGCCCGGGAGGCGTTCGCGCACACCGCCGCCTACGACGCCGCGATCGTGGCGTGGCTCGAGGACGACGAGCTGCTCCCCGAGCACCTCGTCCTCCCGCTCGAGCGGACCGAGGAGGCGCTGCGCTACGGCGAGAACCCCCACCAGCGCGCGGCCCGGTACCGGCTCGTCGGCACGACGTCGTGGTGGGACTCGGTGCGCCAGCACAGCGGGCTCGCGCTCTCCTACCTCAACTTCTACGACGCCGACGCGGCGTGGCGGCTCGTGCACGATCTCGGCTCGGGCCCGGCCTGCGCCATCATCAAGCACGCCAACCCGTGCGGCGTCGCGGTGGCCGGCGACCTCGCCACCGCCTACGCCAAGGCGCTGGCGTGCGACGAGCAGTCGGCGTTCGGCGGCGTGGTGGCGATGAACCGGCCCCTCGACCCGGCCGCCGCCGAGGAGATGGTGGCGGGCCCGAACGCCGACGTCGTGCTCGCTCCCGGCTACGAGCCCGGGACGGTCGAAGCGCTGATCGGCAAGCGCAGGAACACGCGGCTCCTCGAGGCGGGGCCCCCGGAGCCCCAGCGGCTGGACGTGCGCCAGATCTCGGGCGGCTTCCTCGTGCAGGAGCCGCACCGCTTCGTCACCGGTCGCGACGACTGGCGGGTGGCCACGAAGGTCGCGCCGACCGAGGCCCAGTGGCGCGACGCCGAGCTGGCGTGGCGGGTCTGCGGCCACGTGAAGTCCAACGCCATCGTCCTCGTGAAGGACGGCCAGGCGGTCGGGATCGGCGCCGGGCAGCAGAAGCGCGTCGACGCCGGTGAGATCGCGGCCCGCAAGGCCGCCGGCCGCGCCGTCGGCGGCGCCAGCGCCAGCGACGCCTTCTACCCGTTCGCGGACGGCATCGAGGCCGCCGCCGCGGCCGGGGTGGCGGTGGTCTTGCAGCCCGGCGGCGCCATGCGCGACGAGGAGCTCATCGAGCGGGCCGACGAGCTCGGCCTGGCGATGGTGCTCACCGGCGAGCGGCACTTCCTGCACTGATGACGGCGCGCCTGCTCCCCGGCGGCCCGGTGGCCGAGTCCGTCTTCGCCGAGCTGGCGCCCCGGATCAAGGTGCTCGCCGACGCCGGCCACCAGCCTGGTCTGGCGACGATCCTGGTCGGCAACGAATCGGCGAGCGCCGGGTACATCCGCCAGAAGCAGGAGAAGGCGGTCGAGGTCGGCATGGCTTCGCCGCACGCCCACCTGGGCGACGACGCCACCCAGGCCGACCTGGTCGCGGCCATCCGGGGGTTCAACGACGACCCGGCCGTCGACGCCATGCTGGTCCAGCACCCCACGCCGCCCCAGATCGACTACGAGGCGGCCCTGCTCGAGATGGACCCCGACAAGGACGTCGACGGGCTGCACCCGGTGAACATGGGCCGCCTGGCCATGTCGATGCCCGGTCCCATACCCTGCACGCCCGCCGGCATCGAGGCCCTTCTGGCCTACCACGAGGTGCCGGTCGCCGGACGGGAGGTCTGCATCCTCGGCCGGGGGACGACGCTGGGGAGGCCGCTCGCCTTGTTGCTCTCGCAGAAGCGCCCGACCGCCAACGCCGCCGTCACCGTCGTGCACACCGGCGTGCCCGACTGGCCCCGGTACACCCAGCGGGCCGAGGTCGTGGTCGCGGCCGCGGGCGTGCCCGGCATCCTCCAGCCCGAGCATCTCTCGCCGGGCGTGGTCGTGGTCGGCGGCGGCGTCCGCTATGAGGGTCGCAAGCTGCTCCCGGACGTCGACGAGCGCTGCGCCGAGGTGGCCGGCGCGATCACGCCCCGGGTGGGCGGCGTCGGCCCGACCACCATCGCGATGCTGTTCCGCAACGCGGTCGAGGCCGCCGAGCGGAGGCACGCCCGGTGACGACCGAGCCGGTCCCCACCGCCGAGGGCGCCTGCCCGCTGTGCGGCGTCGCGGTCGCGGTCGAGGCACGACGCTGCCCGGCCTGCGGGTGGTCGCTCGCCGGCGTCGACGGCCGACCCGGTCCATTCTCGGTCCGGGCGCTGTGGTGGACTGGCGCCGGCTTCCTCGCCGTGTACCTCATCACGCTGGCGATCGTCGCGCTCACGCATTGAGACCGGCGAGCGCCCAAGGAGACTGATGGCCGAGCTCATCACCATGGTCGACGGCACCCTCACGGTGCCGGACGAGCCGAGCATCCCCTACATCGAGGGCGACGGGACCGGGATCGACATCTGGCCCGCCGCCCAGCGCGTGCTCGACGCGGCTGTGGAGCGCGCCTACGACGGACGCCGACGCATCGCGTGGGTGGAGGTCCTGGCCGGGGAGAAGGCGCACGACCGGACCGGCAGCTGGCTGCCCGACGAGACCGTGGCGTCGTTCCGCGAGCACCTCATCGGGATCAAGGGCCCGCTCACGACGCCGGTCGGCGGCGGCATCCGGTCCCTCAACGTCGCGCTCCGCCAGATCCTCGACCTCTACGTGTGCCTGCGCCCGGTGCGCTGGTATCCGGGGGTCCCCTCGCCGGTGAAGCGGCCCGACCTGGTGGACATGGTGATCTTCCGCGAGAACACCGAGGACATCTACGCCGGCCTCGAGGTCGAGGCCGGCACGCCAGAGGCGACGAAGCTCATCGGGGTCCTCGAGCGCGAGTTCGGCTGGAAGATCCGGCCCGACTCGGGCATCGGCATCAAGCCGGTGTCGGAGACCGGCTCGAAGCGGCTCATCCGCGCCGCGATCAACTACGCGGTGGCCCGCAACCGCAAGAGCGTGACGCTCGTGCACAAGGGCAACATCCAGAAGTTCACCGAGGGCGCGTTCCGGAACTGGGGCTACGAGCTGACCCGCGAGGAGTTCGCCGACGTCGCGGTGACCTGGGACGACTGCGACGGCAAGCCCGGCGACAAGATCCTTGTAAAGGACAACATCGCCGACATCACCCTCCAGCAGGTCCTGACCCGGCCCGAGGACTTCGACGTCATCGCGACCACGAACCTGAACGGCGACTACCTCTCCGACGCGCTGGCGGCCCAGGTGGGCGGGATCGGCATCGCCCCCGGCGGCAACATCAACTACGTGACCGGCCACGGGGTCTTCGAGGCCACCCACGGCACGGCGCCGAAGTACGCGGGGCAGGACAAGGTCAATCCGTCATCGCTGCTGCTCTCGGGCGTGATGATGCTCGAGCACCTGGGCTGGCAGGAGGCGGCGGACCTGATCACCAAGGCGTTCGAGGCCACCATCGCCGAGAAGGTGGTCACCTACGACTTCGCCCGGCTCATGGAAGGCGCCCACGAGGTCAAGACCTCGGCCTTCGCGGAGGCGGTCGTCGATCACCTGTAGGCGCGGCGAGCCGGCTTGGCCCGGCCGCGGCGGTCGGGCACCCTGGGGAGCGAACACCAGGGTCGGGAGGGGAAGGTGCTGCTCGCCGAGCTGAACATCCGGCACTCCCGACGCCACATGCCGACCCGACGGATCGCCCTCGGCGACGCGTACCTCCCGCTCAGCGGCCCCGGCTGGGGAGCGGTGCTCCTCGGCGCGGTGGTCGCCGAGCACCTCCCGGAGCTCGACGAGGAGCAGGCCGAGCTGCTGCCCCGCCTCGTCCACGACGCCCGCGACGGGCTCTCGGTCCCGCGCATCGCGCTCCGCTACCGCCTCCAGACCGACACCCACGGCCTCGACCGGTCCCGGCACCGGATCGTGAGCGAGGCGGAGCTCGGCGCCCCACCCTCGATCGTGCTCGAGCTCGACCGCCACGGCGCCGGCGTTCCCCAGCTGCTCGGCGCGGTGATGGCGGCCGCCGCGCTGCCGCCCTCGGCCCGACGGACGGCGCTGCGGGCGATCGAGGGTGCGATCGCTCGTCCCGTTTTGCCCGACGGGCTGGTCATCCGCCGGCTCATCGAGGGGATCCCCGGTCTGCAGCCCTTCGCGCCGCACTCCGTCAACGGCGACGGGGGCGGCGGCAACGGCTGGGCCGGCATCCCGGCCGAGCGGCGGTGGGCGATGGAGGTCCTCGGCCTCGGGGCCGACATGACGGTCGAGCGCCACGACGTCCAGGCCCGCTTCCGCCGGCTGGTGCGGCTCGCCCACCCCGACCACGGGGCGTCGCGCGACGGCGCCGCCGAGCGGCTCGCCGAGCTCAGCGAGGCGCGCGAGCTGCTCCTCGCGCACACCGGGGCGCCAGAGTCGGCGAGCGCGGGGGCGAGCGGGTAGGTTCCCGCTCCCATGGCGACCCGGGCGCTGCACGTCGCGGTCACCGGAGCCGCGGGCCAGATCGGGTACGCGCTCGTGCACCGGATCGCGGCCGGTGAGCTCCTCGGCGACGACCAGCCGGTCGTGCTGCGGCTGCTCGAGATCGAGCCCGCGATGCCGGCGCTCGAAGGCGTGGTCATGGAGCTCGAGGACGGCGCCCACCCCCTGCTCGAGGGCATCGAGGCGACCTCGGACGTCAACCACGCCTTCGCTGGCGCCTCGTGGTGCCTGCTGGTGGGGTCGATCCCCCGCAAGGAGGGCATGGAGCGGCGCGACCTGCTGTCGGTGAACGGCGGCATCTTCAAGCCGCAAGGGCGCGCCATCAACGATCACGCCGCCGAGGACGTGCGGGTGCTCGTCGTCGGCAACCCGTGCAACACCAACTGCCTGATCGCCCGGAGCAACGCTCCCGACGTCCCCGACGAGCGCTGGTTCGCGATGACCCGGCTCGACGAGAACCGCGCCAAGTCCCAGCTCGCCAAGCACGCCGGCGTGCCGACGCGCGACGTCACGAACCTCGCGGTGTGGGGCAACCACTCCGCGACCCAGTTCCCCGACTTCTTCCACGCCCGCATCGCCGGCGCGCCCCTCCCCGAGGTCATCACCGACCACGACTGGCTGCGGGGGCCGTTCCTCCAGACGGTGCAGCAGCGGGGCGCGGCGGTGATCAAGGCCCGCGGCGCCTCGTCGGCGGCGTCGGCCGCCCACGCCGCCATCGAGTCGGTCAACAGCATCTGGCGCCGAACCCGCGCCGATGACTGGCACTCGCTCGCGGTGCCGTGTCACGGCGAGTACGGGATCCCCGAGGGGCTCCAGTTCGGGTTCCCCGTGCGCAGCGACGGCTCGTCGTGGAGCATCGTCGAGGGGATCGAGCACGACGACTTCGCGGCCGAGCGCATCAAGATCACCACCGACGAGCTGCTCGAGGAGCGCCAGGAGGTCGCCGAGCTGCTCGGCTGAGCGGGTCCGCGATCAGCGCCGCCCGCTACGGCAGCATGCTCGCGTGGCGGCACCGGAGCTCGACGAGCGCGGGCGCGGGCTCGACCGGGTCGTCAACTTCAGCGACGCGGTGTTCGCCATCGCGATCACGCTGCTGGTGCTGAACCTCAAGGTTCCGCACCTCACCGGGCGCAACATCGACCACCGGCTCCTCGACGCCCTCGGGCACGACGCCGGGCTCCTGGCCGGCTTCGTGATCTCGTTCTTCGTCATCGCCCGCTACTGGATGTCCCACCACCGGCTGTCGATCCTGCTCCGACGGGTCGACACGCCGTTCATCGTCTTGAACCTGCTCTTCCTCGCCTTCATCGTCTTCGTCCCGTTCCCGACCGAGGTCATCGGCGTGTACGGCGGCACGACCACGGCGGCCGTGTTCTACGCCGCCACGATGGTGCCGACCGGGCTGCTCTCGTGGGCGACGTGGGAGTACGCGCTGCGAAGCGGCCTCGACGACGGCCGCGCGCCGGCGGGAACGCTGCGACAAGCGAGGCTGCGGAGCGGGTACCTCGTGACGGTCTTCGCGATCTCGATCCCGGTCGCGTTCGCCGATCCGGCCGCGGCGCAGGTGATGTGGGCGCTGCTGGTGCTGCAGAACCGGTTCGCGATCCGGTTCAGCGGCGTGGCACCGCCAACCCCGGCGCGGCGGACGCGCGCCTAGGACTCGTCGGGCGCCTGCAGCGCCGGCGGTGGGCGCAGCCCGAGCTCGGACCGCAGCGCGCCCAGCCGAGCCTGGGCTTCAGCCGACAGCTGCGCATGTTGGACCTCGAGCATCTTGGTGTCGACCGTGGTCCCGCCCAGCTCCGAGGCGGCCTGGGCGCGGGCCAGGCGGCGCTCGATCTTGGTGCGCACCTCCTCGAAGGAGGGCACGTCTTCGCCGACCGCCTCCGAGAGCTGGCTCATGGCCTTGTTGAGCTGCTCCTGCATGCGGGCCTGGTCGAGCTGACTCAGGAGCTGCTCCCGCTCGGCGAGCTTCTTCTGCAACGCGGCCGAGTTCTGGGTCACGGCCGCCTTCGCCTGCTCCGAGGAGCGCGTGGCGTCGAGCAGCTGGTCGCGGAGCTGGCCGACCTGGGCCTCGAGGCTCACGATCCGGGATGCGAAGCCCTCCGCGGCCTGGTTGAACGTCGTCGCCTTGTCGGCGTTGCCGGCCCGCGCCTCCTGGTCGCTGAGCAGCAGGGCCTGCCGGGCCGACGCGTTCGCGTTCTCGTAGTCCTCCATGGCGCGGTCCAGTCGCAGCTGGGTCTGCTTCTGGTTCGCGATGACGTTGGTGGCCTGCTCGATGAGCTGGCGATGCTGCTGGCGGGCCTCTTTGATCGCCTGCTCGAGCTGGACCTTCGGGTCGGCCTTCTCGTCGAGGCGCACGCCGAGCTTGGCGCCCCAGTACCGCCACCAGCGACGGATTGCGTCCCACATGCCCGAAATCCTACGCCTCGTCGTGCGCGACGGCCTCGCCGGTCGCGGTCCAGCCGTTGCGAGGCCTCAGTTCGAGCGCGCCCCGCGGTCGATCGACCATCCGGGCAGCGCCCGCGATTCGAGCCAGACCTCGACCGCGTCGACGACGCGGTTCGGGTCCTCGAGCTGGGGCGCGTGACCCATCCCGTCGAGCACGTGCAGGTCGACGTCGTGGACCGACGCCGCGTGGCGCGCCGCCTCGAGCGGGACCAGCTTGTCCTCGGCGCCGTGGAGCAGCAGCATCGGGTGCGAGTCGCGGATCGTCGTCATGTCGCGATGAAGCCCGCGGGCCAGGTACGCGACGAGGGAGCGGGCGGCGTCCGCATACGCGGGGGCGGCGTCGGGCCACCGCAGCCGCTCGGTCGTGAGCTCGACAAGGCGCCGGCGCAGCTCGGGTTCGACGAGCTCGGCCCGGCCGACGCTGGTCTGCAACGAGATGTCGACGAGCCGCTGCGGTCCGAGCGCGCGGGCCCGCAGCGCCACGACGCCGGCACCGAGCGCGGGAACGGTCAGGGGCGCGAGCCAGGCCAGCCGCAGCCAGTCGGCCACCCCCGGCCTCGGGTGCGGGACGGCCGGATTGATGAGCACGAGCCCTTCAACCGGCTCGGGGCGCTTGGCGGCCACGCCGATCCCGATGCAGGCCCCCATCGAGTTGCCGATGATCAGCACCGAGCCGAGCGCGTCGAGCAGCCGGTGCACGACGCGATGCTGGGTGGCCAGGCCCGAGCTGCGGCCCCAGGTCCGGGTGCGCCCGAACCCGATGAGGTCGACCGCGGTGACCGTGGCGCCGAGGCGCTCGGCGAGCGGCGCGCCGAACGGCTCCCAGGTCAGGGTGTTCGAACCGAGTCCGTGCAGCAGGAGCACGCGCCGGCCGGGCTTCGCCTCGGCCGGACGCCACTCGACGGTGTGCACCGGAATCCCGTCGACATCGATCGTGCTGGTGGTGCCACGCACGTCGTCGACGGCCGGTCCGGGCATCCGGAAAGCCTACGCGTACGGTGCGGAGATGTCGGATCGCCTCGTCGGCGAGGCCTGGTCGCTCGGGTTCGCGTGCCGGGACGGCACGGGCGGGTTCGTGCGCCTCATCCGCTGGCCGGACCGGGCCTGGTACTGGACGTACGTCACGTCGCCCGGGTGGGGCCTGGTCGCGGTGCGCGACCACGACGTCGCGTTGCCGCGGCCCGGCTCGGCGCCGGTCGTGCGCGCCGACGGGCTGTGGGCCGAGCTCATCCCCGAGACGCCGGGCGAGCACTGGACGGTGGGCGTCGAGGCGTTCGGCGTCCGGCTCGACGACCCGCTCGACGCCGAGCGGGGCGAACGCGGCGAGCGGCTCCCGGTCGGGCTCGACCTCGAGTGGGAGGTCGGCTCGACCCCGTACGGGATCGTGCACGGCGAGCTGCTGGTCGGCGACGCGCGCCTCGCCTTCGACGGCACCGGCGCGCTCACCGAGGAGCAGCTCGCCGATGACGTGTGGAACCACGGCTTCTCCCGGCTGTCGTGGCAGCACGACGGATCGACCGGCGGCGCCGCCCGTGGCGACGCCGTCGAGCTCGAGGTCGACCCGGCCGGGCTCCCGACCGCGGCGCGCGCCGACGGCCGCCGGTTCGACGTGGCCGCGACCGCGGTGGTGCCGGTTGGGACCCGGCTCGTGCTCGGGCTCGTGACGGCGCCCGACGCGTGCGGCTGGCTGGAGTGGTGCCGCGGGGCCGAAACCGGTCGCACCGAGGCGCCGTGACCGGTCAGGATGCGGCGGTGTTCGAGGGCGAGCTCGTCGCGATCTACGTGGCGCCGGCTGGTGGGGCGCCGATGGAGGCGCGGGAGGAGGTCGAGGCTGTCGCGGGGCGGGGACTGGTCGGGGACCGTTACCTCGACGCCGACGGCACCTACTCGGGCACCCGGATCCCCGACGACCAGCGGGCCGTGACGCTCATCGAGGAGGAGGCCGTCGCGGCGGCCCGGGCCGAGGAGCAGCTCGAGCTCGATGCCGCCGAGACGCGCCGCAACCTCGTGACGCGCGGCGTCCCCCTCAACCACCTCGTCGACCGGGAGTTCCGGGTCGGCCCGACCCGGCTGCGGGGTGTCAAGCTCGCCGAGCCGTGCGCGTACCTGGGAGGGCAAGACGCGGCCCGGAGTGCGCGCCGCGCTGATCCACCGGGGCGGCCTGCGGGCTGAGATCCTCGACGGCGGCACCCTCCGGCCCGGCGACCGCATCACCCCGCTCTGACGGGCGTCCGCTCCGCCCCGGCCCGCGTGAGCGGGGTCGCATAGCGTTCCAGCCCCATGGATCGCACCTTCGAGACGACCGGCGCCGTCCACGACCTGCTCGAGCTGCTCGGCCGCCTCGACACGAGCTTCCTGACCGGCGACAAGGCGGTCGCCGACGACCAGCAGGTGCTCGAAGGGTACAAATGGATCTTCTCGATCCTGCAGGTCGCGCTCGACTGCTACGTCTGGGCCGACCCGGACAACCCGCGGTTCGTCGAGATCGTCGGCCCCTACAAGAAGTGGGGCGGCGACAACGCCGACGCCTACTACCAGTACGCCCCGGTCGACCCGGCCCGCACCTACCGGGTCCGGGGCCGGCGGGGCGACGCGGCCTACCTCTCCCTGACCGTCTACGGCGGGCCCCGCGACGGGCGCTACTCGGAGCGCATCGTCGGGACCGTCAACGACCGGGACGACCTCGACATCGCCGACGACGGCAGCTTCGAGCTGGTGCTCGGTCCGGAGCGGCCGGCCGGCTGGGACGGCGCCTTTCTGAAGCTCGAGCCCGACGCCGTGGTCGCGATCACCCGCGACTACCTCGACGACCCGGTGCGGGGCACCCGGTGCACCTGGCACATCGAGGCCGAGGATCCGCCCCGCCGGTGGCGCGAGGACGACGCCGACCTCGCCCGCCGGTTCCGGGCCGCGATCACCTGGGTGCGGGACCAGTCGAACATGGTGCCGCTCGGGCTCGGGGCGCCGAACCACGTCGACGAGCCCTACCCGGTGCAGAAGGTCACGTTCGGCTGGGCGGCCGGCGACGCCGCCTACGCGATGGGCAGCTTCGACCTCCAGCCCGAGGAGGCCCTCGTGATCCGCGGGCGGTCGCCGGAGTGCGCGTTCTGGAACCTCTGCCTCTGGAACCAGTTCATGCACACCTACAACTACGACTACGAGCGCTGCACCATCAACGGCGCCCAAACCGTTCTCGAGGCGGACGGGTCGTGGACGATCGTCGTCGCCGAGGAGGACCCCGGGCACCCCAACTGGGTGTCGACCGCCGGCCACCCGCGGGGCCGGCTCTGGTTCCGCTGGTTCTATCCCGCCGAGACGCCCGACGCGCCGACGACCGAGGTCGTCAAGCTCGCCGACGTACCCGCGGGGCCGTAGCGCGGCCGCGCCTCAGGCGCGCTCGAGCTGCCAGACGATCGCCAGCGGCAGGCCGGCGATCGCCTCCTCGTAGAGCGAGTCGCCGATGCCGGGGAACGCCACGCGTGCCAGGTCGAGCGTGAACGTCGGCTCGCTGCACTCCTGCACGCGCAGGCCGACGCGCGAGAACGCCTCGAGCGTCCGACCCGGGAGGTGCGCGTAGCTCGCGACGAAGGCGGGGGTCCCGTCCTCGGCGCGGAAGCCGCCCTGCCCGCCGAGCAGCACCATGAACGGATGGAAGTCCGAGATGATCAGCGCGCCGCCGGGCCGGACGACCCGGGCCAGCTCGGCGATGGCCTCGGCCGGGTCGGCGACGTGCGACAGCGCGAGCGCGCAGACGGCGGCGTCGAACTCGCCGTCGTCGAACGGCAGCGGCACCAGGGGGGCCTCCACGAACCGGGCGCCCGGGGCCCGTGGCCGCGCCACGGCCAGCATGTCCGGGGAGAGGTCGAGCCCGGTGACGGTGTGGCCGAGCTCGGCCAGGTACGCGGTGTGGCGGCCGGTGCCGCAGGCGGCGTCGAGCACGTTGCGGGGACGGGGCCAGGCGTCCAACGCGGCGCGCACCACGGGCTCCTCGACCATCACCAACGGGTTCGGCCCGTCATACACCAGCGCCCACTGGGCGTAGCCACCGAGCAGGTCCACTTCGGGACCGAAGGCCGGGGTCGCGAAGACCTCCTGGTCGAGGGCGCCGGCGATCTGGACCAGCTCGGCCACCCGGTTCGCCAGCATCTCGTCCGAGGCGAGCGGGCCCGAGCGCAGCAGCGCCAGCCCCTCCAGCCCCATCGCGAACTGGCCCACGGTGAACGGCACGATCCGACCCTACGGGGCGTCGCGGTCGACGCCCGGCCCGTTTCCGGTCGGCGTCGTGCCGGTGCCGGCTCCCGCTGGTCGCCGCTACATCGGCGTCCAGCGGGTGGAGGGGTCGCCGAGCCAGCGGAGCATCTCGCGCCGTGTCGTCGGCCCGCGCGGTCTCGACGAGGGCGGGAGCGCACCGTCGGCGCGCAGGTGCGCGGCCTCGGGCTGGGCGGCGGTGAGCGGGTCGGAGGCCAGCGCGCAGCGCGTGGCGGTGGGGTCGATGCCGAACAGCGCCGCCGCGTTCAGCCCCAGCACGTTCCGCTTCACCTCGTCGGTGAGGGCCGGGTATCCGAAGCGGTCCTGGTACTCCGGGGTGATCTCGAAGGCACGGAACGCCTGCAGCTGCGGCTGGGGCGACCCGTACCAGATGGCGTCGGTCCCCCACAGCACCCGCCGGTCGCCGACTCGGCGCAGCAGCTTCCCGACCGCGTGCGCGGCCTGGTCAGGCTCGGTCAGCAGCTGGCGCCAGAGGGAGCCGACGTCGACCCACACGTTGTCGTTCGGGGGCACCTGGTGCGCGTCGAGGGACTGCAGCAGGGTGTCGACGCCGATCCGCGCCGACGCGTCGTACGCGCCCTCCCGGTGGTTGGAGTCCCAGGCGGCGTGGAACACGACGAACTGCATGTCGGGGAACTGGCGGGAGACCGCGACGATGTCGTCGGGCCCGTTGTGCGCGGGGTCGAACCGGATGAGCGGCAGGCCCTTGTGGGCGGTGAAGACCCGCACGCCGAGGTCGTGGGCCTGCTGGACCACTCGCAGCCCGAGGCTGGGATCGGCCAGCGAGTAGCCCTGCCCGGTCGGGCCCCACGCCGTGTAGACCTTGAACCCGGCGACGCGTCGAGTGGCCGCCGTCTGCGCCATGCCGTCGAGGCGGGCCTGCAAGTCCCCGAAGTTGGGCGCGATCACGTTGTGCACCAGCAGCCTTGACGCGCCGCCGTGGGTGAGCTGCGCCACGAGGTCCTGGGTCGCGAGCGCGTCGGGAAAGGGGATCGGGGCGTCGTTCGGCCCCGAGTTCGGGACGTCGGACAGCAGCGCCACGGTGGTGTCGCTGGCGAGGAAGACGTCGTGCAGGTAGCTCGCCCGGTTCACGCACTGCAGCCGGTCGGCTGACGCGCAGTCGGCGGGGACCATACCGAGCACGAGCTGGACCGTCTCGGGTGCGGTGCTGCGCCATGGGCCGCTCGGGATCACGTGGTGCGTGTGCACGTCGAAGACGAACTCGGTGCCGCTCAGCGCGTGGTCGCACGCCGCCAGGTCGGTCGAGGGCGGGACGCGGAACCGTCCGCCCGGCCGCTTCGCTGACGTTCCGCCGCCGCCGGAGCACGCAGCGAGGTTGAAGACGGTCAGCGCGGCCGCGACGCCGCCGGCCGTCTGCAGGAACTGGCGGCGGTCGATCCCCAGCCGTCCCGCCGCGTCGTCGGCCGCCCGCAGCATCGCCCGGTGGCGGTCCCGATCGTGCTGGCTCGGCGGGGCGGGGAGGAACTCGCCGTTCGAGACCGGGCCGGGCGGCAGCGGCAGGTCGGGCGGCCGGTCCGGCCGTTGGCGCTCGACCCGCCGCGGCGGCGTCACGCTCGGGGACGCTACGCCGGTGCCGGCTCGGGCCCAGCGCGGCCCGGGTCAGCCAGCCGGCTCGCGAACCCGCGCCGCCCGGTATAAGCGGACCGGGTCCGGGATGCCCCGCATCACGACCGGGCCGAGCTCGTCGAGGTGCAGCCCGCAGGTCGATTCGTCGAGGAAGGCCCGGACGCTCGCGGAGAGCAGCAGCTCACCGGGGCCGGCGACGTCGACGATCCGGGCCGCCAGGTTGACGTCGTGGCCGACCAGGTCGTCGCCGCGCCGGGTCGGGCAGCCCCAGTGCATGCCGATCCGCACCCACAGCGCGGACGCCTCCGTGTCGCCGGCGAACCGGTCGAGGAGGTCGAGGCAGGCTCGGAGCGCCGGCGTCGCCTCGGGCAGCCACAGCAGCAACCCGTCGCCGAGCTCCTTCACGATCCTCGCCCCCGGCGGCAGCGCGGCGCGCACGAGCTGTTCCTGGCGGTCCAGGAGCGCCACCGCCTCGGCATCGCCGCGGGCGGCCGTGAACTCGGTGAAGCCCACGATGTCGGTGAAGGCGACGGCGCCCGACGCGCCTCGCTCGTCGCCCGTCAACGCTCGAGCACCGAGATCTTTCCGCTGCGGGCCGTGACCCGGATGGAGCCGTCGGTGCCCGACTCGCAGTCGCAGCGCACCGCTCCGCTCATGGTGTGCAGGTCCAGCTCGGGCCGCAGGCCGGCGGGGACGGTCACGGTGACGCTGCCCGAGTGGGCCTCGATGTCCACCGGGGCGGGCTCGGTCACCCCGACCGTGACGCTGCCGCTGCCGGCGCGCACCCGGACCGCGCCGACCGCGCCGACCTCGACGCTGCCCGACGCGGCGGCGAGGTCGGCCGAGCCGGCGCGGCCGACTCGGATGCTGCCGCTCTTGGTCTGGCCGCGGCACTCGCCCGCGCAGTCCTCCACGGCGATGGTGCCGGACGCGGTGCGGGCGTCGACGCTCTCGGCCTGCTCGACCGTGATGCTGCCGCTCTGGGTCGTGACCCGGCTGTCGCCGAGCGAGCCGTGCAGCTTCACCGGTCCCGACCGGCAGCCGACCAGCACGTCGGTGCCGACCGGGCAGCGGGCGACCACCTTCCCGGACTTCCCGGTGATGTCGATGCCGTCCGCGCCGCGCTCGACCTCACCGCCCGACTCGACGAGCACGTCGTCACGAGGCTCCCCGGTGATCTCCACCGACCCGGACCGGCTCGTCACCCGGATCGGCGTCGACGCCTCCACCGCCACGCTCGTATGTCGGGCCATCGTCTCCATCATGGGCCTCGCGGCCCGACCTGTGCACGTGACGCGCGTCACCGTGCAGGGGCGCCAGCGGCTCGGTTCGTCAGCTCTCGGTCGCGACGCCGAACCGGTCCACGTAGCCCTGGAGGGCGGCCCGCCGCTCGGCGGGGTCGATGCCGAAGTCGCCGGCCAGGTCGTATCGCACGCCGCCGTGCCGGCCCCGGGGGTGGTCGCGCACGAACTGCTCCATCGCGGCGCGCACGTCGGGGCCGAAGGGCTGGTCGGCGACCTCGTAGATGCGCTCGACGGTGCCGAGGTCGTCGGCCATGAACTCGTCGAAGCGGACGTCGAGCGACCGGTCGGCGGGCAGCCGATCGCGGTCGCGCAGGCCGGCCTCGAGCATCTGCTGGATCCGGTCCGACCAGTAGTGGCCGATCCGGTACGGATCGGGATGCTCGACGTTGAGCCGCGCCGTGTAGGCGAGCATGGTGGCGTTCGACGCGATCACCGACACCGGGTCGCGGTGGGTGACGACGAAGGTGGCGTCCGGGAACACGGCCAGCAGGGGCCCGAACTGCTCGAGGTGCTGCGGCGACTTCAGCACCCAGCGCTCCCCGCCCCGCTGCCACTGCAGGACCTGCAGCACCCGCTTCAGGTACTCGTACGCGGGGGTCTGGTCGTGAGCGAGGTAGTAGTCGCGCCACCTCGGCATGACGCTCATCGTCTCGAACAGCATCGTCGACCCGGCGAGGGCGAGCAGCTGGATCTCCTCGTGCACGTGGTCGACCGTCATCTCGTGCATCCGCTTGAAGTACGGCAGCGCCTCGTTGAGGAAGGCGAGGCCGACCTCGGTGCGCTCGCGCCGCGGGTCGGACGCGCCGGCGGCCACCGCGGCCCGCTCGTCGGGGGGCAGCACCGGCTCGAGGCTCTCCCAGTACGGGAGCGACCGCAGCGCCGGGTCGGCCGCCAGCAGGTTGTGGAGGTGCGTGGTGCCGGTCCTCGGCTGGCCCGCGATCACGATGGGCCGGGCGATCTCGACGTCCAGGATCTCCGGGTGTTCGCCGATCAGGTCCTCGACGAGCAGCCGGTTCTTCAGGTGGCCGACCAGCTGGCCGTGCACGCTGAGCGTGCCCATGCCGCTCAGGTTCGCCTCGCCCTCGATCGCGTCCGTCAGCGCCGCGAGGGGAGCGCGGAACGCCTCGTCGCCGAAATCCGAGCACCCGGTCGCGGCGGCGGCCTCGTCGCACAGCGCGTCGGGGTCGAACGACACGTCCGCCGCGAGCAGTGCCGCGGCGGCGATCATCTCGGTGACCGCCGGCGCGAACCGCGGCGCCGCGAGGTCGTCGATTCGGACCGGTGCCGGCCGACTTGTGCTCACGGCCCGAGCGTCGCAGCCCGCGCCGCCGCCCGTCCAGCGGCGGACTGGGCGTCAGACGTCGAGCGCCGACAGCTCCGGGATCCAGGACCGAGCCCGCTCGACCGCGGCCTGCCAGCGATCGCGGTCGAGGTGACGAGCGGGCTCGATCCGCTGGTCCGGCGACCAGGTGGCCGCGATCGCGTCGTCGTCGGCCCACACGCCGACTGCCAGGCCGGCCGCGAATGCGGCGCCGAGCGCGGTGGCCTCCCGCACCGGTGAGACCTCGACCGGCCGCTGGCTGGCGTCGGCGAGGGCCTGCAGGAACGTCGGGTTGGCGCTCATGCCGCCGTCGACGCGCAGCACGTCGATCGGCCGTCCGGCGTCGGCAACGGCGGCCTCGACAAGGTCGGCGCCCTGGTGCGCCACGCCCTCGAGGACGGCGCGCACCACCTGGGCTGCCGTCGTGCCCCGCGTGAGGCCGAGGAGCGCGCCCCGGGCGCCGTAGTCCCACGATGGCGTCCCGAGGCCCAGGAGCGCGGGGACGAACCACACGTCACCGCTGTCCTCGGCTCGTGCCGCCACGTCGTGCGACGCCGCCTCGTCCGGGATGAGCTCGAGGTCGGCGCGCAGCCACTCGACGCTGGTGCCGGCCGCGAACATGATCGCCTCGAGCCCCCAGGTGTCTCGACCCGCCACCCGGCGGGTCACGATCGGGAACGTGCCGGCCGGCCCACGCGCGAAGTCGGGCCGGTCGGGGCCCAGCACGACGTCGAGCATCCCGCCGGTGCCGAAGGTGATCTTCGCGTCGCCTGGGCGCACGCACGCCTGGCCGAGGAGCGACGCTTGCTGGTCGCCGAGGATCCCGGCGATCGGCGGCGCGCCCGGCACCGCGTCGGCCGGCCCGACGACGCCCGTCGAGTCGACGACCTCCGGCAGCACCCCGGCCGGGATGCGCAGCGACTCGCGCGCAGCCGCCGACCAGCCGTCGCCGGTCCGGTCGAGCAGGCCGGTGACGTGAGCGTTCGTGCCGTCGGTGACGTGCAGGCGGTGATCCGACAGGGTCCAGGCCAGCCAGCTGTCGACGGTCCCGAAGCACAGGTCCCGGTTGCGCTCCGGGTCCACCGCGTCGAGGAGCACCTCGAGCTTCGTCGCCGACTGGTTCGGCCCCACCCGCCAGCCGGTCGCCGCCAGCTCCAGGCATCGGCCGACGGTGCGCACGTCCTGCCAGCCGATGGCCGGCGCCACGGGGTCTCCGGTGGCCCGCTCCCAGAGCACCGTCGAGCTGCGCTGGTTCGCGATGCCGACCGCGGCCACCGGACCGTGGTCGGCGACGAGCGCCCGCGCCAGGTCCAGCACGGCGTCGGCGAGCGCGGCGGCGTCGAACTCGACGAGCCCCGGGGCCGGCGTCGCCGGCGGCAGGGGTCGGCGCCGCTCGGCGACGACGCGCGCCGTGGCGTCGACGATTCCGACCCGGACCGAGGAGGTGCCCGCGTCGACGACGAGCACCGGGTCGTGCTCGGTCACCGGCGGCTCACGGCCACGCCGGTGAGGGCCCGAACGGGGACGGCAGGCCGAGCTTGCCCGGGTTCAGGATGCCGTGCGGGTCGAGGGCGTGTTTCACCGCCGCCAGCACGTCGAAGCCGGCGCCGAGCGCCTCGGCGACGAACCGGGCCCGGTTCAAGCCGACCCCGTGGTGGTGGCTCAGCGCACCGCCGCCCGCGACGACGGCGCGCGTCGCGGCGTCCCACGCCGCCCGGTAGTAGTCCTCGCGGCCATCGGACGCGGGCTGGCCGGCGAACGTGAAGTAGAGGCAGGCGCCGTCGGGGTAGGAGTGGGACTGGTGCGCGGAGGCGGCGAGCGTGCCGTCGACGCGCTGGAGGGCGGCGAGGGCGGCGTCGTAGATGCCGGGCAGGTCGCGCCAGCGGGCCGCGATCTCCATCGTGTCGACCACGTAGCCGCGGCTGATCAGCGCCTCGAGCGCGCTGACGTCGTTGCGGTGCTCGAGCCACTGGGCGACGAGCGCCGGGTCCAGCACCGCCGCCGCCCGGCACTCCTCGGCGACCACCGCCATCACGGCGTCGACGAGCGCCGGGTCGGCCTCGTCGAGGACGAGCAGCGGGTGCACACCGGGGTCGGTCCCGAAGTTGCGGCCGCCTTCGACGTCGTCGTACAGGCGCACCACGGCGGGCGTTGCCCCGCGTTGCAGGATCCGGCGGCAGGCGTCGAGGCCGGCCGCGAACGATGGGAACCCGAACGCGGCCCGCCGCTCGGCCGGCGGCGTCGGGTGCACGCGCAAGCGCGCGCCGGTGATCACGCCGAGGGTCCCCTCGCTGCCGACGAACAGCTGGGTGAGGTCGGGGCCGACCGCGGCGCGAGGCGCGCCACCGGTGCGGACGACCTCGCCGCTTGCGAGCACCACGTCGAGGCCGTGGACGATGTCCTCGATCTTGCCGTAGCGGGTCGAGTACTGGCCGGCGCTGCGGCATGCCAGCCAGCCGCCAACCGTGGACAGCTCGACCGACTGCGGCCAGTGGCCGATCGTGACGCCGTGGTCGGACCGCAGCTCGTCCTCGAGGACGTCGCCGAACGTGCCCGCCCGCACGTCGAGCACCATCGAGTCCCGGTCGACGCTGACGATGCCGGTGAGCCCGCACAGGTCGAGGACCACGCCGCCGTGCACGGGCACGCTCCCGCCGCAGACGCCGCTGCGGCCGGCGGCCGGCGTGACGGGCAGGCGCGCCTCGCCGCAGATGGCGAGCACGGCCCGGACCTCCTCGACCGTCGTCGGGCGACAGACGACGGTCGCGAGCGCGGGCACCTGGGCTTCCAGCGCCCACACCATGGCCAGCGGCCACCAGTCGCGGCTCGCCTCGCCCCGCGCCGCGAGGTCGGTGTCGACGGTCGCGCACGCGCCGCGCAGGCGGTCGAACACCGGCGGCGGTACCTCGACGGCCGGCGCGGCGAGGTGCGCGGTCACGCCGTCCCCGGCGCCGAACGCGATCGGGGGCGTCGGTGCCCCGCGTCGGGCCTCGGGCACGGCGAGCGCCGGCCCTACGCGCCGAGGGAGGCGTCGAGCGCGGTCTCGGGCAGCTCGGCCGCCGCGCGCTCCCGGTCGCACGCGGCGCGGAACGCCTCGACCTCCCGGGCGACGGTGGCGTCGTCCCAGCCGAGATCGGGCGCGATGAGCCGCGCCACGTCCTCCGCCGCGTTCCGCGTCGCGTCGCGGGCCAGCAGGCGGGCCCGGGTTCGGCGGGTCAGGACGTCGTCGAGGGTGCGCGCCATCTCGTGGCGCACCGCGTACACGGCCTCGGCCCGCAGGTAGGGCAGGCCGGGCACGAGCGGGGCCCGGAGGCCCGGCTCGTCGCGGAGGAGCTGGAGCACGAACTCGGCCTCGGTCCCGTACCGGTAGGCGAGGTGCTCGTGCCGGCTCGGCTCGTCGCCGGCGGGCGGCGGCACGAACCCGTCCGAGCCGAGCAGGCCCAGCCGTGACGTGCGGCTGTGCCCGCGTCGCCGCAGCAGCCGCGCCGCCTGGTCGATGCTGTCGGCGGCCATCCGGCGGTACGTCGTGAGCTTCCCGCCCGTGACCGTGATCACCCCGCTCGGCGACACCCGCACGCCGTGCCGGCGGGACAGGTCGGCGGTCCGGGCGCTGCTGGCGGCCCGGAGCAGCGGGCGGACCCCGGCCCAGGTCCCGGTCACGTCACCGACCGCGACCGGCCGGTCCAGGGCCCGGTTCAGCGCGCCCAGCAGGTACTCGACGTCGGCCGGGGTGCATTGGGGGTCGTCGATCGAGCCGTCGTAGTCGGTGTCGGTCGTGCCGACGTAGGTGAAGTCCCCCCAGGGCACGACGAACACCGAGCGGCGGTCCTTCGGCACCGGCAGGATGACCGCGATCTCGTTGCGGACCTTCGACCACGGCACCGTGAGATGCACGCCCTTGGCGGGCCGGATCGACGCCGGGTGGGAGCCCTCGTCGAGCGCCCGCACGTCGTCCGCCCAGACCCCGGTCGCGTTCACCACCACCCGGGCCCGGACGTCGAACTCCGACCCGTCGGCCCGGACCGTCACCGCCTGCACCCCGCCGTCGGGGCCCTTCGTGATGTCCGCCACCGCGGCCCGGTTGGCGACCGTCGCCCCGTGCGCAGCGGCGGTGCGGGCCAGGCAGAGCGTCAGCCGGGCGTCATCGGTGCGGGCGTCATAGAAGAGGTAGGCCGAGGCGAGGAGGTCGCCCCGCAGGCTCGGCATCAGCGCCTGGGCTCGCTCCCGGTCGACGCGCTCGTGGGTCTTGCGGATCCGTAATCCGCCCGTCAGGTCGTACATCCACAGCGCCGCCCCGAGGGCCCGTGCGACCCGGGGGTCGACGAGCCCGTCCTTGCTCAGGATCGGGATGAGGAACGGCAGGACCCGCACCAGGTGGGGGGCGTTGCGCAGCGCCCGCTGCCGCTCGGCGAGCCCCTCGTAGACGAGCGCGAACTCGCGCTGCTGCAGGTAGCGGATCCCGCCGTGCACGAGCTTCGAGGACTTCGACGAGGTGCCGGAGGCGAAGTCGTCGCGCTCGACCAGCGCAGTGCGCAGCCCCCGGGAGGCGGCGTCGAGCGCGCAGCCCGCGCCGGTGATGCCGCCGCCGACGACCAGGACGTCGAACTCCTCGTCGGCCAGTCGGCGCAGCGCTTCGACGCGGTCGAAGGCGGCGGGCGGCACGGGGTCAGGCTATCGGCGGGTCGGGCGCCCGCCCCGGGGGGTCAGGCGACGGTGCCGGCGTCGCCGCAGTCGGTCACGACCGGCAGGCCGGCCGAGGCCCAGGCGAGCAGCCCGCCGCTCAGGTTGGCGGCGTCGTACCCGGCCCGGCGCAGCGCGACCGTCACCCGCCCCGACCGCTCGCCGCTGCGGCACACGACCACGATCGGACGGTCGGCGGGGAGCTCGGCCTGGCGGCCGCCCAGCTCCCGCATCGGGATCCAGGTCGCCTCGGGCGCATGGCCCGCCGACCACTCGTCCGGCTCCCGCACGTCGAGGAGCAGGGCCCCCGACTCGACGCGCTGGCTGGCCTCGGCGGGGTCGACCATCGCCAGATCCGCGGCTCCGCTCACCGGCCCAGCCTTCCACGCCGGTTGGCCGCCCCGCACCGTCGGGGCGGCGCTCCGGCGCCCGCGCCCGCGGCTGCGATTTCGGCGGCCGGCTCAAGTTTCGCGACGCCGTCGCCGATGCCATTGGTGGCGGCGGGGCGAAGCATCGCAAAGGACGGCGATGAGGAGCTCCGTGGGCAAGCAGCGACGGAACCGGCGGGCTTGCGGCAAGGACGGCGCGAGCCACCGGTTCCTCGCCGCGCTCGCAGCCGCGGCCGTGACGGCGTTCCTCATCGCCGGTCCCGTAGCGGCCATGGCGGCGGCTTGGTCCGGGAGCACCAAACCCGCCCTGACGCACCACCACCCCGACGGCGGCGGCCAGGCCAGCTCGTCGGCCGGGAACCAGGGCGACCAGGGATCCGGTGACCGTGGCCACGCCGACGCCGGTCGAGGCCGGGGCGATGACAGCGGGCGAGGCGACGGCAGCCACCACCAGCGCGCGCACGACGACGCGCAGGGCGGCCAGCAGAGCTCGGGGGCCTCGACGCCGGTGACGACGCCGCAGCTGCCCGTGCCGCCGACGCTGCCCTCGAGCCCCGTCCCCGGCAACCTCCTGCCGGCCGCACCCGGCTCGGCGACCGCGACCGCGGCCGCGACGCCGGGCGCCGTCCCGTCCCCGGCGAGCCGCCCGCGCGTGGTCGGCACCCGCACCGGCACCCCCGCCGCCGGCGCGGCGAGCGGCGCCCTCGCTGCCGGCGGACTCCCGGCCGCGGCCCCGACCCCGCCTCGTGACCTGTTCCCGACCCCGGGCGCGCCCAAGGGCGTCGGCGGCGCGCTGCAGACCGCCCGCTCGTACTCGCTGCTGCTCGCCCTCGCCGCGGCAGTGGTCGTCTTCCTCGCCGTGCAGGGGCGGCTCGGCCGGCGCGACCCCCGGATCTCCGCACCGCTGCGCGACGAGCTCGACTTCGAGGACTTCGAGTGACCAGCGTCGGCCCGGCGCAGACGCCGGTCCACGACCGCCTCGAGATGCTGCAGGTGGTGCGGGTGACGCTCGCTGCGTTCGTCGCCGCGCTCCCGCCCCTGGTCGGGACCCGGGGCGCCCCGCTCGCGCTGCCGCTCGCCTACCTCGCCGTCGTCGGCTGCGCCGAGCTGGCCCGCCGCCAGGTGGCCCGGCTCGGGCCCGCCCTCCTCTCGGCCATGGTCATGGTCGACGGCGCGTTCCTGGCCGCCGCCGTCCTGCTCACCGGCGGCAGCTCGAGCCCGCTGCTGTTCCTCGCCTTCCTCGAGGTGGTCGCGGTGACGCTCCTCGCGTCACCCCTGACCGGGCTCCGCCTGGCGGTCTGGTGCGCGCTCCTCCTCTTCTTCGGGCGCGAGGCGGCGACCGTCGGGGTGATCTCGATCCGGAGCATCGGTGACGACCGCACCGCCGCCCTCAGCGGCGCCGCCTTCCTGCTCTTCGCGGTGGGCGCCGCCGTGTTCCAAGCCGTGAACGAGCGCGCCCTCCGCGACACCGGCTCGGAGCTGAGCGCCCTCGTCCGGCTGGGCGGGGCGCTGGAGCGAGCGCGGGGACCGGACGAGGTGGTCGAGGTGCTCGTCGGCTTCCTCCGTACCCAGCTCGGGTTCGCGCGGGTCCTCGTGCTCGTCCGCGGTGAGGACGGCTGGGTCACGGCGGGCGACGCCCGCACCGCCGGCGCCCAGACCGGGCCCCTCGGCCGGATCGGCAGCGCGGTGCTCGACGACGGCCGGGCCCGGCTCGTCCGGAGGCTCGACGGCGGGCTGCTCGCCGAGGAGCTCCCGGACGCCCGCAACGTGGTTGTCGCCCAGCTCTTCGGCGACGACGAGCCGCTCGGGCTCGTGGCGGCCGAGTGGTCGGGCGGTGGCAGCACCCGCATCTCGGGCCTGACCGTCTCCTCGCTGAAGCAGTCGGTGTCCCAGGCCGCGCTCACGCTCCGCAACGCGCGACTGCTGCACGACGTCGAGTACCTCGCCACCCGCGACGAGCTCACCGGGCTCGCCAACCGCCGGCTCTTCGAGGAGACCCTCGCCCTCGAGATCGGCCGCCACCGGCGGACCGGCGCGCCACTCACCGTCGTGGCGCTCGACGTCGACCACTTCAAGGTCGTCAACGACGAGTTCGGCCATCCGGCGGGTGACGCGGTGCTCCGCGCCATCGGAGCTGCCCTCCGCGGGGGGACGAAGGCCTACGACCTGCCCTCGCGCTACGGCGGGGACGAGTTCCTCGTCCTCCTCCCCGGGTGCGCGGCCGCCGACGCGCCCGGCGTCGCCGAGCGGCTCCGCCGGGTCGCGGCCGAGGCCACCGAGCCGACCCCGGTGACCATGAGCGCCGGCACGGCCACCATCCCCGACGACGCCGGGGACGGCGAGTCGCTGGTGGCCGCGGCGGACGCCGCCCTCTACGAGGCGAAGCGGGCCGGCCGCGACCGCGTGGGGACCGCCGCGGCGCGCTGAGCCATCCCCTCGGGCGGGCCGGGAGCGTCGCCGGCGTCGAGGCGCGCGAGGCTGACCCGCGAATGGCCGAGAACTTCGCCGCGATCGCCGGCCGTAAGCCCGACGCGGCGGCACTCGTCGACGAGGCGCGGACCCGCACCTGGGCCGAGCTCGACGACCGGGTCAACCGGCTCATCCACGCCCTGCGCGGCCTCGGGCTCGAGCTCGGGGACTGCGTGGCGGTCCTGAGCCACAACCGGGTCGAGCTCTTCGAGGCGCTGGGGGCCACCATGCACGCCGGGCTCGTCGTCGTGCCCCTGAACTGGCACTGGGTCGCGGACGAGATCGCGTATGTCCTCGCCGACGCCGGCGCACGCGCGCTCCTGGTCGACGAGGACTTCGCCGCCGTCGCCGACGACGCGGTCGCTCGCCTGGATCACGACCTGGCGGTCATCCGGCTCGGCACCGACGAGTACGAGGCGCTGCTCGCGTCACAGCCGGCCGGCGAGCCGGACGACCAGCGGCTGGCCGGCCCGATGTTCTACACGTCCGGCACGACCGGGCGGCCGAAGGGCGTCCGCAACGCGCTGACCAGCGCCGGGATGCCGGCGTCGGTCTGGCAGCTCATGACCGCCGGCGCGGTCGACAACCTCGGGCTGCCCACCGACGGCGTCACGCTGCTCTGCGGCCCCGCCTACCACTCGGCGCAGTGGGCGTTCGCGATGTTCCCGCTGCTGGCCGGCGGCACCGTCGTCATGCGGCGCCGCTTCGACCCCGCCGAGACGCTCGAGCTCATCGACCGCTACCACGTCACCAACGTGCACTTCGTGCCGACCCAGCTGGTCCGGCTGCTGCGGCTGCCCGACGAGGTCCGGGCGGGCTTCTCGGGCGAGAGCCTCCAGGTCGTGTACCACGGCGCCGCGCCGTGCCCGCCCGAGGTGAAGCGGCGGATGATCGAGTGGTGGGGCCCGAAGCTCGTCGAGTACTACGGCGGCACCGAGGGGGCGATGCTCGCCACCATCACCGCCGAGGAGTGGCTGGCCCACCCCACCAGCGTCGGGAAGCCGTGGCCGATCGTTGAGGTGCTGGTGCTGCGCGACGACGGCAGCCGCTGCGAGGTCGGCGAGACCGGCACCCTCTACGTCCGCAACCTGCTCGGCATGGACTTCGAGTACCACCGCGACCCCGACAAGACGGCCGCCGCCCACCACGAGCCGGGCGTGTTCACCCTCGGCGACGTCGGGCACCTCGACGACGAGGGCTACCTGCACCTGTCCGACCGGCGCATCGACCTGATCATCGTCGGCGGCGTGAACATCTACCCGGCCGAGATCGAGGGCGTGCTGCAGGGCCACCCGGCGGTGCGCGACGTGGCGGTGTTCGGCGTCCCCCACGAGGAGTACGGGGAGGAGGTCAAGGCCGCGGTGGAGCTCGAGGACGGCGCCGAGGCCTCCGACGCGCTCGCCGCCGAGCTGCAGGCGTTCTGTCGCGAGCGCCTCGCCGGCTACAAGGTGCCGCGGTCGATCGACTTCGAGGACGCGCTGCCGCGCCACCCCACCGGCAAGCTGTACAAGCGGCTGCTGCGCGACCGCTACTGGGAGGGGACCGGCCGCCGGATCTGAGCGCGCGCCTCGCGGTGGCGCGCCCAGCCCAGCCCGGCTCCGGTGGCGGCCGCCGCGACGAGGACGGCCGCCGTCGACACCAGCACCAGCGCGCTGGCCGCCACCGCGCCCTCGAACCCGAGGACGGTGCTCCCGACCCCCGGCAGGCCCTCCTGGATCGACGTCGCCAGCCCAGCCGCCACCACCGCGCCGATCAGGGCGGCCACTCCCAGCGGCAGCGCGGCGGCGGCGAAGCAGGCCACGCTGACGAAGGCGAGGACGGCCGCCTGCACGCCGAGGATGACGGGCACGACCGCCGCCGACGGACGGGGCGGAGCGGGGGCGGGGAACGGGTCGGCCATCGCGTGATCCTCGCCCTGATGGTCGACCCTGCGGATGAAGGACGTATGAACGGTGCGTAAGTGCCCGGCTACGAGGCGCCGTAGGTTGTGGTCTCGATGACGCTCGAGCAGCCGCCGCCGGACCAGCCGCCCGCCCCGGTCGGGATGGCCTGGCTCGACCCGCCCGCCTGGGCGGGCAGCCTCCACGGATTCGTCGAGGCGGTCCTCGACGTCGCGGTGCGGCGGGCGGTCGAGGAGCCGCTCCCGGTGCACACCGCCGCCGACGTCCGCGAGGCGGCCCAGGCCCCCTCCGGCGTCGGCCTCACGACCTTCGTGGTCCCGGCCGTGGCCCGCTTCGCCGGCCGCTGGTCGAAGCGCGTCGTGAAGCTGGGGTCGAGGCTGTCGTTCTCGGTGAAGGCGCTCCTGCAGGCGGTGCCGCCGCTGGCGACCTCCGCCACCCTCGGCACCCGCGAGCTCCACGCGCTGGCGTCGCTGGTGGTGAACCGCCTGCGCGCCGAGGGCCTGCCCGTCGACCGGCGGTTCGTGCAGCGCGTGACCGTCAACGCCTACGTGTGGCCCGGTGGGGGCCGCCCCCTCGAGGAGGCGCAGGCCCCGGCGGTGGTGCGGCTGGCCGGGCTGTGGGCGACGCGGCCGCTGGCCGGCGAGAAGGCCGGGGACTGGGTCGGGCGGGCCGCCGCCACGATCGAGGCCGCCGACCTCGGGCGCCGCCTCGCCCGCTACCACGGCGGGCCGGCCGCGCTCGGCCCGTAGCGGGCCCGGCGCCGCTCAGGCGGCGTCTTGGTGGGCGACCCGCCAGGCCGCGATGGCGGTCTCGAGCTCGGCGTCGCGCTCCAGCTCGGCGACCGCGGCCCGCAGCTCGGGGGTGAGGGGGCTCACGCGGGCCAGCCGGCGCCGGAAGATGGCGACCAGCTGGCGGTGGTGGTCGAGCACCTGCGGCGGCGGGTCGTCGTGGCGCGCGAACGCGACGCTGCCGTGGCGGCGCACCTCCCGGACGAGCTCTTGGACCTCCCGGACCGTCACCGCCGCGCACACGCGCAGCACCGACGGGTCCGTCTCCTCCTCAAGCCGGGCCGGGTCGGCCAGGACCTCGGTGCAGAGAACGACGAGGCGGGCCGTCTTCTTGCCGACCCGTTCGCGCAGCTCGCGGCGGTCGAGCTCGGCGCCGCGGGTGGCGTCGACGATCATGCCGGCGATGGCCTCGCGCCGTGACCCGCCGTCACCGAGCACGAGCGACGCGACGCCGAGGACCTGCGCCACCGACGGCGACTGGGTGCCGGTGGCGGCGTGCAGCTCGGTGGCCCAGTTGGCGGCGGCGAAGAAGCGCTTCCCGACGTGGAAGTCCGTCACGGGCTCGAACCTACCGAGCCCGGTCGGCGCCGCGGTGGACCCGGAGCGCCTGCCGGATCGGGCTACGCGGCCTGCTCCGGATGGTCGAGGAGCTCGTCGAGCTCGGCCCGCTCCGCCGCGCTGAGCGTCCACGCCGTCGTCGCGGCGGCGTTGGCGAGCACCTGGTCCGGCGCCGTGGCGCCGGCGATGACGCTCGACACGAGCGGGTTCGAGGCCAGCCACGACAGCGCCAGCTCGGGCAGCGTGTGCCCGTGCGCGGTCGCGAAGGCTCGCAGCCGCTCCACGGCCGCGAAGCGCTCGTCGCTCAGCAGCCGGCCGACCCGGTCCTGGGGCCAGCGCGCCAGCCGGGTGCCGGGGGGCGGCGGCTCGCCCGCCGCGTACTTGCCGGTGAGCAGCCCGCTCGCGAGCGGGAAGTAGGGAACGAGGCTCATGCCGAGGCGCTCGCAGGCGGGCAGCACCGCCGCCTCGGGCTCGCGGTGCAAGAGGCTGTACTCGTTCTGCACCGCCTCGAACCCCGGCCCGCCGAGCGACCCCGCCGCTGTGGCCGCCTCATCGAGCTGTTCGGCCGAGAAGTTCGAGCAGCCGAGCTCGCGCACGGTGCCGGCGTCGACGAGGCGCTGGAGGGCCTCGAGCGTGTCGCCGATCGGCGTCTTCGGATCCGGCGCGTGGAGCCAGTACAGGTCGATGTAGTCGGTGCCGAGCCGGCGGAGGCTCTCCTCGACCGCTTGCGGGACCCACTGCGGGTCGCCGCCGGTGAGCCCCTCCGGGGGCGGGCGCATCCCGAACTTCGTCGCGACGACGACCTCGGAGCGCTGGGACCCGAGGGCGCGGCCGAGGAACTCCTCGGACTGCCCGCCCCCGTACAGGTCGGCGGTGTCGAAGTGGTTCACGCCGGCGTCGAGGGCGGCCGCCACCACGGCCCGGGCCCCGTCCTCGTCGATTCGGCTCCCGAAGTTGTTGCAGCCCAGCCCCGCCACCGAGACCTGCAGCTCGCCGATCGCTCGTGTCTCCATGTCGTCACGCTCCGTCGCGTCGTCGGTGCCCGAGCCGGGCGGCGGCCCGCCGCACCGGTTGCATTTCGCCCAACCTGAGCGCGCGCTGAGAGCGCTCATCGACCGCTGGGGGGTTCTTTACGCCGGGCTGATGCGGCGCTGCCTACGTTACGCGGGAAGCGGCCTCCCGAGCTCGGCGCTGGGTTCCAGAGCAAGGCGTCGGGTGGGGCGGCTCGTGGCTCCCGGCCGGAAGCTGCCCGCACAGACCCCCCGGGCCGGGAACCGGGCGAGCCGTCCCCCGGGGGGCCGCGCCGCTCGTCACGACCGGGCGAGCGCGGCCGCCTCCTCAGCCGGGCGGCGGTCCCGGGCCGCCGCGAAGGCGACCAGCAGCACCAGCGGCAGCGCGTAGGCGAAGGTGCCCCGCAGGACGGTGTCGGCGACGCCGCCGGTGTGGTGGGTGGGCAGCTTCCACGCCGCCAGCAACACCACCGCCTGCAGCCACAGCACCCACGCCAGCGGAGACGGGCGTCGCTCCGTCACGACGGGCAACGCCCACCCCGCGTACCACGGGAGCGTGTACTCGGCCGCCACCGCGTACGACGCGGTGGCGGCGCCGGCGGCGAGCTCGAGCCGGTCGGCGCGCGCCCACCGCCACGCCAGGCCCAGAGCCAGCACCGCGACGAGCGCCAGCGACACGTAGAAGAGCACGTCGAGGGTGGAGTTCGACGGCATCAGGCCCGGCAGGTCTCGCCCCGCGTCCTTGCCGACGAACAGCTGGGCCGGCAGGTTCCACGGCGATCCCGGCGTCACGGCGTGGTCGGCCCCCGACAGGACGTGCGACTGCCCGGCCACGAACGGCAGGTACACGACGCCCACCAGGCCGACCGTCGCCACCGCCGCGCGCGTCGCGACCCGCCGGTCCCCCCGCCGCCACGCCCACAGCAGGACGGGCGGCAGCGCCACCAGGCTCGTCACCTTGACGAGCGAGGCGACCGCGATCGCGACGCCGGCCGCGGCACCGCGCCGCTCGGCGACCAGCACCACCGCGGCGAGGATCGCGAGGCCGATGAACGCTTCGATCTGCCCGCTGTTCACGATGATGGCGCCGAACACCGGGTGGAGGCCGAGGAACGCGAGCGCGGCCGGGCTGCGCGTCCGCCGCCAGACCAGCGCCAGCGCGGCGATGACGACGAGCGCGGCGCCGAGCTGGAAGAGGAGCCGGTCCACCGTCCGCGAGTCGCCGGCGGCGAAGGTCAGCGCCGCCGCGTAGGCGACGAACGCGGGGCCGTACACCGAGCCCCGGTGCTGCCAGATCGGGCTGACGAGGTGCTGGAAGGGGTCGGACTTGAAGTCGGCCGGCACGTGGGCGTACGGGCTGGCGTGGTGCACGCTGACCATCCGGCCGTACATGGTGTAGGACCACACGTCGTTCGACGAGCGCGGCCCGACCGACACCGCGACGAGCAGCACGACCCCGATCGCGGCGACGACCGGCCGGGGCCCGAGGCGGGGCCGGCGGGCTTCGAGGAGCGCCACGCCGCCGCCGGTCGCGGCGGCGCCGAGGACGAGCAGCGTGCTCGCCACCGAGTGACGACGAGCGACCGTCACCGCGATGAGCAGCGCGGCGGCCGCCACGAGCAGCGCCAGCCGGACGGTGGAGGGTCCCGCGTCGGTCGGGCGGGCGTCCCGGGTCTCCCGGTCGAGGGACGCCGGCGGCTGGTCCGGCGCGGTCACGATGCCGCGGACGCTAGTCGGCGCCGCCGCGCGCGCCCGGTCGCGCCGCGCCGCTCAGAGGTCGATGAGCGGCTCGGTGTCGCTCGACGGCGGATGCCGTGTCGCGGCGGCCGCGGCGCGCCGTACCGAGATGACGAGGACGACCGCGACCGCGACCGGCAGCAGCCACCACGGGTTGTAGCCGTCGGCCAGCACGGCCGTCGCGCCAAGCGCGACACCGACGAGGACGGCCGCGAGCCAGTCGTCGCCGACGACGAAGTCGTACCAGAACCGCGCGAAGCGCCCGAGCCAGCCCACGTCAGTCCTGCGTCACCGGCGCGGTCGGCGTCGGGACCACCGCGGTGCGGCGGCGGAGGTCGGCCACCAGCGCGAACGAGACCGCGACGAAGAACCCGATGAGCCCGAGCAGCGCCAGGTCGGAGCCGGGCCAGGACAGGCCGACGCCCTCGCCGCCCCAGAACACCCCGAACGCGCTCAGCATGATCCCGACCGTGAACTTCAGCGAGTTCTCGGGCACCCGGCTCAGCGGGCGGTGCACGAGCGCCCCGACCGCGGCGACGACCACCAGCGCGCCGCCCGCGCCGGCCGCGGCGAGGCCGAGGTGACCCCCGGTGCTCCCGAAGCTCACGACGATGAACACCACCTCGAGGCCCTCGAGCAGCACGCCCTTGAAGGCCAGGGTGAACGAGTACCAGTCGAGGCTGGCTCGCGTCGTGTGCGCGGCCTGCCTGGACTCCGCGACCTCGCGGGCGAAGATCTTGTCCTCGTCGTGCAGCGCGCGCACACCGGCCGCGCGCAGGATCGCCTTGCGCAGCCACTGGAGCCCGAACGTGAGGAGCACCGCGCCGACCACGACCCGCAGTGCCTCGATCGGGATCTCGGTGAGCGCGGGGCCGAGGGCGGCGATGAGCGCCGCGAGGGTGAGGAACGCAGCACCGACGCCGATCGCGGCCGAGCGCCAGCCGCGCGTCATCCCGACCGCCAGCACGATGGTCAGGGCCTCGACCATCTCCACCCCCGAGGCGAGGGCGGCGCCCAGGACGACCAGGACCTGGGGGGTCACGGGGTCCGCCGATCGCTCCGCACGACCCCCATCCTGGTGGATGGCGGCCGGCGGCCGGGATCCAGGGCTCCCGACCGGGCCCTCGGGCTCATCGCGGGCGCTCACCGATGCAGCTGATGGTCCCGTCGGTCTCGAGGACGCAGGCCCGCACGCCGGCGGGGCCGGCGTAGCCGCGGCCGCGCAGCGCGGCGTCGAGGTCGGGGCGAGTCAAGCCGACCCGTCGCAGGTGGCCTTCGAGGACCTGGCCGTTGTGGACCAGCAGGATCGGGCCGCCGTTGACGAGCTGGCTCAACCGCGGGGACTTGAGGAACACCCAGCTCAGCAGCCGGTTCAGCACGATCAGCGTGCCGGCGCTGACCAGCCCGGCGGGGAGGGACAGGTCGCCGTGGATCATCGCCGTCTCCACCGCGCTGCCCAAGAGGAGGACGACGATGAGGTCCAGGACGCTCAGCTGCGCGAGCTGGCGCCGCCCGATGAGCCGGAGGATCGCGATGAGGAAGAGGTAGATGCCCGCCGTGGTGCCGGCGACGATCAGCAGCACCGGGACCGAGCTGGAATGGGTCGGGGCATGGACGGTGCCGATCAACCCCGCACCCGGATGCCACCTCATGAACGGGATTCGATCATGAGGCCCGGAGAGCGGGGAGGAGCTCGGCTGCCGCCCAGCTGATGAACTGCTCTTGGGTGTCGGCACCGACCTGCACCAGGGCCACGTGCGTGTACCCCGCGGCCTCGAACTCGCGAACCCCGGCCACATGACGCCGCACGTCCGGTCCGCACGGCATCTGGGCCGACACGTCCTCATCGCGCACCGTCCGGGCCGCCTGCTCGAACGAGGCCGGAACTGGGAGCTCGGCGTTGACTCTCCACCCGCCCGTGAACCAGCGGAACTGATCCATCGCCCGCTTCGCCGCCGCGCGCTCGTCCGGGTCGTACGACAGCGCGATCTGGCCGATGCGCGGCTTGCCCTCGCCGCCGCCGGCGTCGAACAGCCGACCGAGCTCGGCGCGGGGCTCGACGGCGATCATCGCGTCGGCGTGGCGACCCGCCAGCCGGCAGCTCGCCGGTCCCGAGACCGCGATCCCGATCGGCGGCGTGGTTCCGGGCAGGTCCCAGACCCTGGCCGACTCGACCTCGAAGTGCTTGCCCCGATAGGTCACCATCCCGCCGGCCCAGAGCGCCCGGATGATCTCGACTGCCTCCTCGAGCATCTCGTGACGCACCCGGGCCACCGGCCACCCGCCTCCGACGATGTGCTCGTTCAGGTTCTCGCCCGCGCCGAGCCCGAGGGTGAACCGTCCGTCGGACAGCAGCTGCATGGTCGCGGCCTTCTGCGCGACCACGGCCGGGTGGTAGCGGCGGAGCGGGCAGGTGACGTAGGTCATGAGCGGGATGCGATCAGTGGCCTGGGCGGCCGCTCCGAGCACGCTCCACGCGTACGGGGCATGCCCCTGCGAGTCCAGCCAGGGGAAGTAGTGGTCACTGATGACGGCGAAGTCGAAGCCCGCTTCCTCGGCGAGGACGACGTCTCGGACGAGCTGCTTCGGACCCGCCTGCTCGCACATCATCGTGTAGCCGATCAGCGTCACGGCGCCGCTCCCTCCTCCTCCAGCATCCGCGTCACGACCGTCAGGTCTTCGTCGCCGAGTCCTTGCTCGACGGCGCGCTGCCATTCCTCGGCCAAGCCGGCGAACGCCGTGAACCGGTCGTCGCCGGCGGCCTCCAAGGCGAGACGGACGTCTTTGAGCGCGAGCGACAGCGCGAACTGGGCCGAGTACTCGCCGCTCGCGATGCGCTGCAGCTTCGCGTCCTGCCACGCCGACACCAGCGGCCCGTCCCGGAGGGCATCCATCACGCGTTCGGCGTCGAGCCCCAGTCGTCGCGCCAGCGCGATGGACGCCGCGATCGCCTCGTTCCCGAACGCAAGCCAGGTGTTGTTGACCACCTTGAGCCGAGATCCCGCGCCGACGCTGCCGGCCCAGATCGTGTGCTGGCCGAGGGCGTCGAAGAGCGGCGCGACGCGTGCGCGAGCCTCGTCCGGTCCGGAGGCGAAGATGGTCAGGGCACCCTGCTCGGCCGGGTCCTTGCTGCCCGACACCGGCGCGTCGACGAGCAGCACGTCCGGACGCTCGCGGTCGACCATCGCAGCGACCGCTTCGATTCCCGACACGCCGATCGTGCTCATCTGCACCCAGACGGCGCCACGAGCGAGCGCGCCGAGCATGCCCTGGTCACCGGCGATCGAGACGACGGCATCGGCGTTCGTCACCATCGTGGCGACGATGGCGGCGCGCCGGGCGGCGTCGGCGGCCGTCCCCGCGACCGTCGCGCCGCGCTCGGCCAGGTCCCGGGTCGCGTCGGGCTTGCGGTTCCAGACGACGGTTGGGATCCCGGCTCGCAAAGTACTGATGGCCATCCCATGACCCATCGCGCCGATCCCGAGGATCGCGACCGTGTCCTGCTCGGCTGCCATCGGTTGCTCCCTTCGGCCCCGCTCCCTCGGTTGCCCCCGCCAGCGTCGCGCCCCGCAGCCTCGGTTCGCGTGCCGTACCGGGCCCAGGTGTCGATCCTCGGCCTGCCGCGCTGGAAACCGGCGGGCCCCTACGATGCCGGCCAGACTTCGACGTGCGTCCCCGGCGCGCCGGTGACCGCCCGGGGCGCCACTCGGTCGGGGACGCAGTCGGTGCCGGCGGTCGGTGCGGACCACGGCCGCCCTGGATCACGGAGCGAGCATGCACTGGGCTTCGGTGTTCGACCACCCGAACCTCGACGGTGCGCTGACGATCGCGGCCAAGACCGCGGCCGTCTACCTCTTCCTCGTCGGCGGCCTCCGCCTGTTCGGGAAGCGCGAGCTCGGGCAGCTCAGCCTCTACGACCTCGTGATGATCATCATCCTCGGCAACGCGGTCCAGAACGCGATGATCAACAACGACAACACCCTCGGTGGTGGGGTCGTGGCCGCCGGCGTGCTGCTCACGATGAACTGGGGCCTCAACCGGTTCATCATCAGCAACCGGCGGGCCGAACGGTTCCTCGTGGGCGGCCCCGTCCTCATCGTGCACGACGGCCAGCCGCTGCGAGACCGCATGGCCCGGGAGGGGATCAGCGACGAACAGCTCGCCGCCGCGCTGCGCGAGCACGGCATCGACGACGTCAGCGACGTGCACCTGGCCGTGCTCGAGAGCGACGGCACCATCAGCGTGGTACCGCAGGGCACCCAGGTCCTGAAGACGCGCCGCCACTACCGCGGCCTCCGGCTGTGACGCTCGTGCTGGCCCTGGCGCCCGTCAGCGCGGGCCGGGTCGGGGAGCAGGCCGCCAAGACGGCGATCATCGTGGTCGTCCTCCTGGTTGGGTTCCGCCTCACCGGCCGGCGCGAGATCGCGCAGTTCAACGTCTACGACCTCGCGATGCTGATGGCGCTCTCCAACGCGGTGCAGAACGCGATGACCGGCGGTCTCGGCAACCTGCCGATCGGCCTCGCCACCTCCAGCACCGTCGTCATCACCGCCTGGGCCCTGAGCCGGGTGCTGGCCCGCCGGCCCCGGCTCGAGCAGCGGGTGCTCGGCAGCCCCGTCCTGCTCGTGAACGACGGCCGGGTCATCGACGCTCGCCTCCGCCAGGAGCACGTCTCCCGCGAGGAGCTGGACGAGGCCTGTCGGGAGCACGGCGTCGGCAGCCCCGAGGGCTGCCGCCTCGTCGTCCTCGAGATCGACGGATCACTCAGCGTGGTACCGGGCGACGCCGACGACCACTCGGCCTCCTCGCCGCCGCCGCCCGACAAGCCCCGCCGCGCCCGGAGCCGCCGCCGCGGCCACTGAGCGTGATGGGCCCGGCCGCGGCCCAGAGCCCAATGCCGGCGCCGATTCTCGTCAAGTCCGGGGCCGGGTTGGTCGTCAATGAAGGGGTGAGACGGGGCTACCGGACGCTCCGCGATCGCCTGCACCAGCCGTGACGACCTTGACCGCTGACTCCCGCCGCCGGCCAGTCCTGCTGTCGCTGGTCGCCGCCGCGGTCGCCGCCGTCCTGCTGGTGCCGGGGGGCGCCGGCGCCCAGACCGCCCCGCCCGCGCCGCCCGGCCCGCCGCCCGCGGTCACCGACCAGCTGCTCCAGGCCGCCATCGAGCTGTCGCAGACGACGACCCGCCTGGACCAGGTCGCGGCCCAGGTCGCCGAGGTGCAGGTCCGGCTCCACACCCTCGAGGCGGCGCTGGCGGAGGTCACGGCCCGCGCCAACGCGACCCAAGCCCAGATTGACCAGCTGAAGGCGGAGCTCGGCGGACGCGCCGCCACCGTGTACGAGCAGCACGGCAACCAGGGCGCGGTCCTGCGGGTGCAGCACGCGGTCGACATCAGCCGCGGCGAGGAGTACACGGACGCGGCCGCCACCGAGACGAACAACCAGCTCGACCAGCTGTCGGCGGCCGAGGCCGAGCTCCAGCAGGAGCGCGCCCAGCGCGACGCCGAGCGCCAGTCCATCGCCGACGACCAGCTGCGGCTGCAGTCCGAGCTGGCCAGCCTGCAGGCGGTGCGCGCACGCGACGTAGAGATCCTCGGGCAGCTGGGCGGCGTGCCGATCATGGGCGACGCGCGCCTCAGCGCCGACCAGCTGGCGGCGTGGTTCCACTCGACCGGGCAGGAGGCGCACCTGGCCGGCGGGATGAGTATCGAGGACCTCACCAAGCTCTACATCCAGGAGGGCTCCGACGAGCACGTCGCCGGCGACCTCGCGTTCGCGCAGGCCATCCTTGAGACCGGCTCGTTCGGCCACGCCCTCGACAGCAACTTCGCCGGGATCGGCGCCTGCGA
Organism: uncultured Actinomycetes bacterium; assembly: GCA_937927875.1. Lineage (GTDB taxonomy): Bacteria > Actinomycetota > Acidimicrobiia > IMCC26256 > PALSA-555 > PALSA-555. Next base: position 47,987 of record CALEYV010000107.1, read on the forward strand.
CAGCTGCACCAGCGAGATCGCGTTCCCGAGCCCGCGCGACGGGGTGCGGGCCCAGATCCAGCTCCTCCGCAGCTACGCCGACCCGGCGAGCCGGGCCGCGAATCTGAAGCACTCGCCCGAGCCGGCGCTGTTCGGCAGCCCGCCCGACGCGGCCGCGGCGTCGTACGACCACTTCGCGTACAAGGGCGCGGCGCCGCTCTGGAACGTCATGGGCAACGGCAAGTGGGCGACAGATCCCGACTACTCGACGAAGATCCTCGAGCTCTACGCGCGGATGGTCGGCTTTGCCAGCCAGCACGGCTGACCGAGCCGCCGCGCCGACACGGGGTCGCGGCGCGAGCTCCGCGCGCTCGGCCACCCGATGGCTGACGGCCCGGCCGGCCGCCCAAGTTGAGTAGCGGCTACTCAGGGTCGGGCCGACCTCCTACCCGAGAATGAGGCCAGCCCAGGCCCGCATCCACTCCGCCGGCGCCTGGTCGCGAGGACGGGGCGCTCGAGGCCCCGGGGAGCCGTCCCCGGGGCGTCGAGCGGGGCGACGCCGCGGAGCAGCTCGGGCGGTCAGTCGCCGGTCTGTCCGTCGATGCGCTCCCGCATGAGGTCGAGGTGACCGGCGTGGCGGGCCGTCTCCTCGAGCAGGTGCACGAGCACCCACCGCAACGACACCGAGCCGAAGAGCTCGTGCTCGCGGGCGCTGACCTCGTCGAGGGACGCCCGGTTCGTGATCGCCCGTCCGCAGTCCACCTGGTGGCGGTAGTCGGCAAGGACCGAGTCGACCGTGTCCGCGGGGTCGAGCTGGAACATCGCCGCGTTGTCCCCGGTCGGGACCGGGATGTCCTCGCCCGCGAAGCGCCACCGGAGCCAGAGCCGCTCGACCCCCGCCAGGTGCTTGACGGTCCCGAGCAGGGTGAGCCCGGACGGGGTCATGGGCTCGCTCGCTTCGGGCAGCGTCAGGCCGTCGGCCTTGCGCTCGACGACGGCCCGGTACCAGTCGAGGAAGCCGGTCAGCAGCTCGCGCTCGTCGGCTTGGCGGCCGAGGCCGCCATCGGTCACCGCCGGATCGTACGGGGCTACTCGGGCCGCGGACGCCCGAGCCGGGCCCGCAGCGCCGGGTCGCGCACGAACACGGGCAGGTTGTCCTCGTCGAGGTAGGACGGTCGCGCCGACGATCCCCCATCGACGGTGAGCACCTGTCCCGAGACGAACGACGCCAGGTCCGAGAGCAGGAACAGCACCGCTCCGGCGACGTCGTCGGGTCGGCCCCGACGCCCGAGCGGGATCGCCACCCGCTCCCCCGGGCTGTCGTCGGCGGTGCTCCCAGCCTGGTTCTTCGGGGTCCGCACCGTCCCGGCCGCCACCGCGTTGACGCGGACACCGTGCGGTCCCCACTCCAGCGCCGCGGTGCGGGCGAGGGATGCGAGCCCCGCCTTCGCGGCGGCGTACGCGGCGCCGAACGGCAGCGCGGACAGGCCGGCGATCGAGGCGATGAACACCACGCTGCCGCCCCCGCCCTGCTCGAGCAGCCGGCGGGCGACGCTGCGAGACGTCACGAACGCCGACGCCAGGTTCAGCTCGACGATCTCCCCGAACGTCTCGGGCGGCGTCGTGACGAGCGACCCCCACTGGTCAGGGCGCAGTCCCCCGGCGACGTGCACCAAGCCGTGCAGCGGGCCGGCGGCCGCCCGGACCACCTCGTCCACCTGCGCCGCGTCTCGTGCGTCGGCGACCACGACGTCGAACGGGCCGCCGACCTCGGTCAGGACCTGCTTGGCCAGCTCGAGGCGCTCGGGATCGATGTCGACCGCGACGACGCGGGCGCCCGCGCTCGCGACGATCCGGCACACCGCGGTGCCGATCCCGCCCCCGCCGGCTCCCGCGACGAGCACCACCTTCCCTGCGAGACCGAGCGCGTCGTCGAGCACCGCTGACCCCTCCCGTGACGGCCCGTAGCATCCCATCGGGCCGGCCGAAGGGAGCAACCGCGGCGTCGCAGACGGGGGACGAGGCGGCGCGGTCGGGGCTGCTCCACGGCCGGGTCGCGGTCGTGACCGGCGGCGGTGACGGTTTCGGGCGAGACCTCGCGCTCGGGCTCGCCGATCACGACGCCCGGGTGGGCGTGATCGGCCCGTGGGGGCCGAGGCATCGGTGGCCGACGCCGTGCGACGCGGCGGCGGAACCGCGGTCGGCGTCACCAGCCAGCTCGGCTCGCGGGCGGAGGCAGAGCAGGCCCTCGCCGAGGCCACGGGCGCGCTCGGTCCCCTCGACGTCGTCGTCCACGCGCTGGTCGATCCCGCGGCGCTCGTGGCGGCGCCGCTCACCGAGACCGACGAGGCCTCGTGGGACGCCCGCTGCGAGGCGGCGCTCCGGACCGCGCTCGCCTGCGCGCAGGCGTCCTTCGTCCAGCTGCGCGACCGCGGCGGCCGCCTCGTTTTCGTGACCCCGACGGTCGGCCTCACCGGCGCGGCGGGGCTGGTGCCGTACGTCACGGCGGTCGAGGGGATCCGGGCGCTCGTGAAGTCCGCGGCCCGACAATGGGGGCGCCACGGCATCACCGCGAACTGCGTCGCGCCGCCGGTCGCGCTCGTCGCGGCGGGCGCCGAGGATCCCGGGATCGAGGCGCCCGCACTCGGTCGGCCCCCGGCCACGCGGCGCGACGTCGCTCCGGTGGTGGCGATGCTCGCCGGCGACCCGGGACACTTCGTGACCGGGTCCACGGTGACCGTCGACGGCGGCGTGGTCATGGCACCGTGAGCGGCCCGCTCGACGGCCGCGGAGTCGTCGTGACCGGCGCCGGGCGCGGCGTCGGACGCGGCATCGCGCTCGCGTGCGCAGCCGCGGGCGCGGACGTCATCGTCGCGTCGCCGGGCGAGAACGGGGCCGAGACGGTGGCCGAGATCGAGCAGCGGGGAGGCTCGGCGGCCTGGGTTCGCTGTGACGTCACCCGCGGCGACGACGTGCGCGCCGTGATGGCCGCCGCGCGGGGCCGCCGGGGCGTCCACGTCGTCGTGCACAACGCGACGAGTCGCCGGTCGAGTGAGCCGACCCGGCTCGAGGACCTCGACGGCGCGGCGTGGGAGGACCACGCCGCGGTGTCGCTGCGCGGCGCGTACCACTGCGCCCGAGCCGGTCTGCCGGCGCTGCCGCGGGACGGCGGGCGCTTCATCCTCATGACCTCGCCGGCCGGCATGGAGGGCTCGACCATGCTCCCCGCCTACGGGATCGTGAAGGGGGGCTTGCGCGGCTTCGCGAAGAGCCTCGCCCGGGAGTGGGCGCCGCTCGGGGTGACCGTGAACGTGGTGTCGCCGCTGGCCGAGACGCCCGCCATGATCGCCGCCGCCGAGCAGGACCCCGGCCTCCGGCCCCGCCTCGCCCGCCGCATCCCGCTCGGGCGCATGGGCGACCCGGAGCACGACATCGCCCCCGCCGTCGTGTTCCTCGCCGGTGACGGCGCCCGGTACATCACCGGCCAGACGCTCGTGGTCGACGGGGGCCGGTTCATGCTGCTCTGACCGCCGGCGCGGAATGGTGCCCGCAGCGCGTTCTCGCTCGCTGATCCCGACCCGGCGCGTCGTCGAGTTGCGGTTCGACCCGACCGCGTGGTGCTCTTCGAGGTGATGGTGGGCGACCGGCATTCTTCTCCGGCTGATCCCGACCGCGACACCGCGCCCCGCGCCGAGCGGGGCGCGCCGGAGCTCCCGACCCTGGCCACGGCCCGGGCGGGCTGGCTCCAGGACGCGCAACGTTGAGCGCGGCGGGGCCGCTCGCGGCCGGCTCGCTGTCGGTGCGCCTGTACCCGCACGGCGACCTCGCGCCGCCCGACCTCGTCACCGAACTGCGAACCCAGGCCGCGCTCGCCGCCGAGCACGGCTTCGACGGGATCATGACGAGCGAGCACCACGGCGGGTTCGCCGGCTACCTCCCGAACCCGCTCCAGGCCGCGGGATGGTGCCTCGAGGCCATGCCGCGCGGGTGGGCGGCGCCGTGCCCGCTCCTGCTGCCACTCCGCCCGCCCGCGCTCATCGCGGAGGAGGCGGCGTGGCTGGCGGCGCGGTTCCCGGGCCGCGTCGGCGTCGGCGTGGCGGCGGGCGCGCTGCCCGCCGACTTCGAGGTCATGGGCCTCACGATGGATCACCTCACCGATCGGTTCAGCGCCGGGCTCGAAGCCCTTGCCGCCATGCTGGGTGGGCGCGCCGAGGGAGCGCTCGCCGGCGACCCTGCGCTCGCGGCGTGTGCCGCCGCACCCGTGCCGCTGGTGAGCGCGGCCATGGGATTCAAGGCGGTGCGCCGGGCGGCACGCCTCGGCGTCGGGATCCTGTTCGACTCTCTCTCGGCCCCCGACCGGTGTCGCGTCCTCACCGACGCGTACCGCGAGGCCGGTGGCGACGGCCCGTGCATCCTGATTCGGCGGGCCTGGCTCGGCGAGCCACCGCGGGCACGCGTCGACGAGCAGCTCGACCGGTACCGCAGCTACACGCCGAGCAGCGCGCAGGCGCACTGGGGCGAGGGCAGCCAGCTGGTGGACGCCGCCGACCCGGGTGCCGTCGCCGAGGAGCTCGCCGCCGTCGCGCGCGAGGTCGGCGCCGACGCCCTGAACCTGCGCGTGCACGTGCCCGGGGTCGCGCCGAGCGCGGCCCGGGAACAGATCGCCGGCCTGGGTGACGCGGTCGTGCCCGCCCTTCGGGACGCGCTGGGATCACAGGGCGTGGCGTCGTAGAGCGCGAGTGCTCCCGACGCGCGAGGACCGACGCAGGTACCGCGTCGACGGTCGTGGAGCGACCCGATGCGGACTCGATGAGCAGTTCGTGCGCGAGACCGTCCGGGGCAACGCGGTCCGGATGGTGAGGCTCGACTAGTCGCTCGGCTCGTCGCCGGGGTAGCTGGCGGTCGTGGCGCGCCGCCATCCGCCCGCGGCTCGGCTGCCGCCGTCGACGTGGATGGTGGTGCCGTTCACGAAGTGGGCCAGGTCGCTGGCCAGGAACACGACGACGGCGGCCGCGTCCTCGGGGGTGCCGAGCTCGCCGAGCGGCGGGACGACCGACGGCTCGTACTCGCCGGCGCCGGTCAGCATCTCGGTCCGCACACCTCGGTCGCCCTCGGTCGGGATCGCGTCGGGCGCGATCGCGTTCACGCGGATGCGCTGCGGCGCCAGCTCGAGGGCCAGCGTCTGGGTCAGCTGGGCCAGCGCCGACTTCATCGCCGCGTACACCGCGAAGCCGGGCGCGGCCTGGTGAGCCTCGATCGAGGTGACGTTGACGATCGACCCGCCCTCGGTCATGAGCGGGACGACGAGCCGCACCAGGCGGGTGACCTGCGTGAAGTTCTCGGCGACGAGCGTGTCCTCGCCCTTCTGGGAGAGGTCGAGGAACGGGGTGACGAACGTGCCCCCGGCGTTGTTGACGAGGATGTCGACGCGACCGTGGGCTTCACGGACCTCGCCGATGAACGCCTCGACGGCCGGCGCGTCGCGCACGTCGAGCACCCGCGCCAGCGCGGGCCGGCCTGCGTCCGCCACCGCAATCTCGGTGTCGGCCAGCGTGTCGGCGACCCGGTCGCACATCGCGACCGTGGCGCCGAAGCGGCTGAGGAGCACTGCGGTGGCCCGGCCGATCCCCGAGCCGGCGCCGGTGACGACCGCCACCCGGTCGGTCAGCAGGATCGAGGACGGGTCGTAGGGCACGCCGGGAGGGTAGTGACGGCGCGCGCGCCGGGTCAGCCGTGCCCGAGGTGCTGGAAGTGATGCCAGGTGCCGACCCAGTTGATCGACGCGATGCCCAGCACGAGGCCGACCGCGACGGTGACCACGAGCAGGCTGAGCCGCGCCCGGGCGCCCGCCGCCCGGTGCTCCACCGCACCGCGGCCCGGCCGCTCGCGCCAGTCGGCGGCCGTGAGCGTGGCCGTCTCCTGCAGGTGCCCGAGGACGTGGATCAGGATCAGCGCCCCCCAGACGAAGAAGGTGGCCTGGTGGAGCCACAGGTACTGGTGGCCGACGTTGCGGCCGAGCGCCACGAGCAGCAGGCCGGTGCCGAGGAGGAGCAGCGACGAGAGGACCACGAGCGGTCCCGTCACGCGCAGGACGACCGGCGGCGGCCCTTTCTTCGAGTACGCGCGGTCGCCGGTGTAGTAGCGGGCGAAGCGATAGCCCGTGGTGGCGGTCTTCAGCAGCACCAGGGGCACGAGCAGCAGCCCGAGGAAGACGTGCAGCGTGATCAGCTGGCGGATCTGCAGCACGGTGACGCCCTCGACGGCGAGGATGACGAACAGCGCGGCGCCGACGCCGCCGGTCAGCCGCGAGTTCCCCTCCGCGCCGCCGCCGGGGCCGGCCGCGAGCGACGGGTCGGCGGCCCCGGTCGGGCGCTCGGCGATCACGAGGTTGGCGAGGTTCATGGGTGCTCCTGGTCGGTGGCGGCGGTCATTCGTTGGTGAGGATGAGGGCCAGCTTCGGGCAGTTCTGCACCGCCCGGCGGGCGTGGGCGAGCAGGGCGTGCGGGATGACCTCGTCGTCGATGATCGGGTAGCCCCACTCATCGAGGCTGACCCACTCGGGGAAGAGCTCGGCGCAGACCCCGTGGGCCTCGCACTCGATCATGTTCACGCGCAACCGGTGCTTCTTCACCGCCAGCTCCCGTCGGAGCGCGGGATCGGCAGCGCCGGCGGCTCGCCGGCCCGGCAGCGGCCCTGGGCGGCGTGGCGACGGACCTCGTCGTCGAAGGCCCGCAGCGCGCTGGCCGCGAATCGGATCACCCCGTCCGGGTAGTGACAGGCGCCCCGGCCGAGCACCTGGGCCGAGACCTCCTCGAGCCGGCCCAGCATGGCCGGCACGTCGCGGCCGGCGGCGATGCTCGACATGGCGTCGGCGACGGCCCGGAGTCCGTGCACGCACGGGCCGCACTGGCCGGCGGTCTCGCCGGCGAGGTACTCGGCGACGCGCGCGGTCGCCACGAGCCCGCAGCACCCGGACGGGAAGGCGTACACGACGCCGGTGCCGAGCGACGCACCGACGGTGCGCAGCGCCGCGTTGCTGAGCGGGACCGGCCATGCGTCTTCGGCCGCCACCCAGCTCCCGTAGTAGCCGCCGAGCAGGAACGCCGAGACCTGGGCGTCGAGGTCGCCGACCGCCCGCACCGCGTCGCGCAGCGGGGTGCCGATCGCCACCTCGCAGACGCCGGCCCGGGCGACCGCGCCGCCGATGGTGAGCAGCGCCGAGCCCGGCTCGTCGGGGGTGCCGAGGGCGCGGAACCAGTCCGGCCCGTACCGGGCGATGAGCGCGACGTGGGCGAGCGTCTCGACGTTCTGCACCAGCGTGGGCCGGCCGTCGACGCCGCGCTCGAACGGCCGGGGCGGCGTGAACGTGGGCTTGGCGACGCCGCCGTTCACGTACTGCACGAGCGCCGTCTCCTCGCCGGCGACGTAGCGGGTCGGCACGCCGATCAGGCGCATCCGGGCCGCGTCGAGGCCCGCCGCGGCCCGGGCCTCGATCGCGCGCGCGACCGAGGTGATCGCCGGGCGGGCCGAGCGGTCGACCGCCACCGCCACCTCGTCGGCACCCACCGCGTCGGCGGCGAGCGACGCGCCGTCGAGCACGAGGTGGGGCAGGGCGGCGAGCAGGAGCCGGTCCTTGCGGCTGAGCGCTTCGCCCTCGCAGCCGTTGACGAGCACCACCGACCGGCCCCGCCGCTGGGCGACGGTGCGCAGCTTGCGGGCGGTCGGGAACGACGCCCCGCCCCGGCCCCGGAGGCCGGCCGCCTCCACGGCGTGGATCAGCGACCCGCCGTGCCGGTGGCCGCCTCGCCGCGGCGGCGGCCCGTAGGTGGCGAGGTGGTCGTCGAGGCTCACCGCGCCGTCGGGCCGGTAGCCGGCCAGGAGACGGGGGAGGCCCTCGGGGGCGGCGGGCCGGGGCGGTGCCACCCGGCTGGCGGTCGGCGTCATCCGCTCGCCCCACCCGCGGCCGCCGCCTGGGCCACGAGCGAGCCGCTCACGACCTGGCGGGCGAGGTCGGGGTTGACGGTGATCGTCACGTCGAGGGCGGGCCGCCCGCTGCTCTGCAGGCGCGTCGCCAGCCGGTCGCCGCGGAGGTTGATCACCGACCCCCGGTACTGGTCGGGTTGCTGCCCGGGGCCGAGGGTGACGACGCTCGTGTCGAGCAGGATGCCCCCGCCCTCGACCGGCGGGCCGGTGAGCGCGATGTCGAGCTGTCCGCTGCGGCCGCCGTCCAGCGAGGCGGCGATGTGGACGGTCACGTTGCCGGCCCGGTCGGGGTTCGATTGGCTGATCGTGCCGCTCACCTGCGCGGAGAAGGGCAGGGCGGGCAGCGCGGCACCCGACGGAGCGGTGACGGCGGGGGAGGCCGCGCTGCTGGACGCGGTCGAGCTCGACGAGGCGCGGGCGAGGATGCTGTCCGGCGTCCCGGCCCGGCGCGCCCAGCCCGCCGCCAGCGGCCCGCCGGCCAGCCACACGACGAGGAGGATCGGCGCCAGCAGGCTGGCGCTCAGCCCGGCGATCCGCACGCCGGGGCGCTCCGGCCAGCCGGTGGCGAGCCGCCACCAGGCGGCCGCGATCACCGCGACGACGCAGGCGACATAGAGCGCGAGCACGAACCCGATTCGGGTGTCGCTCCCGGTCCCGAGCCCGTGCACGACGACGAGCGGCCAGCACAGGTACGCGAACCAGTGCACGAACCGCCACGTCTGGTGGCGGATCCGGTGCCGGAGGAGGCTCGTGACCATGAGCGCCAGCAGCACGTCGAAGGCGGCCGCGCCCAGCCCGAGCCACACCGGGCGGTACACGGACACGAACGGGATCACGGTGTCCTTCCACCCGATGGGCGCGAACGCGTCGACGACGACCGCGGTCACATGCACCCCGATCAGGGCGGTGGCGAGCAGCGACGAGTTGCGATGGAGCAACTCGATGACGAACCGGGGCCAACCGGTGCCGGACCATCGGACGGAGGTCACGATGCCGAGCACGACGCTGAGCGTGAGGACGACGAGGGCGGCGAGGCCGCTGCCCCGGGCCAGGTACCAGAGCACGCTCGGGCTGCCGGACGCGGCGAGGAGGCTCATGCCGCGGCCTCGACCGGCCAGCCCGCCGTGCGCACGATCGTCCCGTCGGCGCGCACGAGCCGCGCCGCCAGTCCGAGCCCAATCAGCCAGCCCACGGCCGGCTCGCCGCGCACGATCGCGGCCGTGCTGGCGATGTTGGCGTCGACGCAGGTCTGAGCGACCACGCTGACGGTCCGCCAGCAGGTCGCGGCCGGCTGGCCCGACCCGGGGTCGATGATGTGGTGCAGGGCGTCGTCGCCCCGCTGCCAGCGACGGACGGTGGTGCTCGAGGTGGCGAGGCCACCCGTCGTGATCGCCACCGTCTCGCCCGGGGCGTCCGGCGGTGCGGCGTGATCGTCGGTGACCCGCACCGGCCAGCCATCGGTCCGCGTCTCGCCGGCGACCGCGATGTCACCACCGAGGCTGACGAGGACGCCGCCGTCCACCGTGCTGGCGATCGTGGCGGCGGCCCGGTCGACCGCGAAGGCCTTCGCCGTCGCGCCGAGGTCCAGCTCCACGCCGTCCGGCACCTGGACCGTGCTCCCGGTCCGGTCGACGACGATCGTGCGCCAACCCGGGACCTGCTCGACGATGCAGGTCAGCGGGTCACCGGTCGCGGCGACCGCCGCGAAGTCGCGGTCGTAGCCGAGGACCCGCAGCGACCGCCCGATGGTGGGGTCCACGTCGCCGTCGGTGAGGCGGGCGGCCCGCAGCGCGACGTCGAGCGCGTCGAGGAGCACCGGGCCGACGCTGACCGGCCGGCCGGCGCCCGCGTTGACGGCCATGAGCTCCGAGTCGGCCCGGAATCGGCTGCAGGCACGGTCGACCTCGGCAAGGACGTGGTCCAGTCGCGCTCGGGCTGCGGGCAGCGCGGCTCGCTCGGTCACGGCGAGGATGGCGGTGGTGCCCAGGGCGGGGAACGCCTCGGTCGCCCACGGCTCGGTCACGTGCCCCCGGAGGTCGCGACGTGACGGTGGTGGGTCTGGACCGGGGCGGGCGCCGGCTGGAGGCTGGGGTCGGTGACGCTCGGGTCCACCGTGGTCGTGGTGGTGCTCGGTGCCGGCGCGGCCTGGGTGGGGGCGCCCGAGCCCGAGGACGGCGGCGGGTTGGTCGACGCGGAGCCGGAGGTGCCGGGGAGGGCCTGGGCGACCAGCGCCGAGAGGATCCCGGCCAGCGCCACGCCGCCGGCGGTGAGCCAGCGGGACAGGCGGGAGACCCGACGGAGCCCGTCGTCGCGGTCGCTCGCTCGGTGTCGCATCTCGTCCTCCAGGAGCCGGCGCCCGGGGGGGGCAGGCGCACCAGCCAGGGTCCCAGACCGGGGTGCCCGACCCGACCAGGAAACGGCAAAAAAAGGACTAAGTCCGGCCGGCTGGGGCCTGGTTTGCCCCCTCGGCCCGGGGAGGGCGGGCGCCAGCCCGCAGCTCGACGGCGACCTCGAGCCCTCCGGAGGACCGCGAGCGGAGCTCGACGCGGCCGCCGTCGGCGGTAACGAGCTGGCGCACGATCGCCAGCCCCAGGCCGAAGCCCCCGTTGTCGCTGGGTGCGGCCGACCCCCGCCAGAAGCGGTCGAAGGCCCGGGCTCGGTCCTCGTCGCTCATCCCCGGGCCGTCGTCGCGGACCCAGACCTGGACCCGATCGCGACGGCGGCCCGCGCCCAGCGAGACGGTGGTCCCGGCCGGGGCCTGGGCGAGGGCGTTGTTCAGCAAGTTGTCGAGCACCTGCTCGAGGCGCTCGGGCGTGGCGCTCGCCCACAGCTCCGCCGGGACGTCCACCGTCAGCTGGACGTCGTGCTCGGCGGCGAACGCGAGCCACGCCTCGCGACGACCGACGATGACGGCGCCGATGTCGACGTTGGTCGGCTCCGAGGGCGCCCGCTCGGCGCGTGCCAACGCCAGCAGCCCGTCGACGAGCCGCGTGAGCCGCTCCACCTCCGCACGCGCTCCTTCGACGTCCTCGGCCGCGGCCGGCTCGACCTCGCTCTCCAGGTTCTCGAGTCGAAGCCGCAGCGCGGCGAGCGGCGTGCGGAGCTGGTGTGACGCGTCGGCGACGAACGCCTGCTGGGCCCCCATGAGCGACTCGAGCTGGGCCGCGGTGGTGTTGAACTCCTGGGCGAGCAGGCGCACCTCGGCCGGCCCCGGCGGGACGGGAGCGCGGGCGTCCAGGTTGCCGCGGCCCAGGCGCGACGCGGCCCGCCCCAGCTCGGCCAGCGGGCGGGTGACGGACCGCGCGACCAGCAGGCTGACGGCGAACACGATGGCGAGCACGCCGCCCCCGATGCCGGCCAGCAGCAGCCAGTTGTTGCGCACCCGCTCGTTGACCGAGGACAGCGGGTGCGTCACGCGGACGACGCCGGTGACCTGGTTGCCCGATTCGACCGGCACCGCCACGGACCACAGGTCGCCGAGCGAGCGAGACGAACGAGTGCCGCTCGTCTCGTGACCGCTCAAGGCTCGAGCGATGTCGCCCGGCTGCAGCAGGTTGGGGCGCTCGTGCTCGGTGTCGCCCGGCGGCTCGGACGTGGCGACGCGGCGCCCGGCGGCGTCGGTGATGATCACTCGGTCGCCCGCCTCATGCTGGTAGCGGGAGAGGAGCGCCCGCAGCTCGGCCTCGCCGGCCGCGTCAGGTCCCGATTCGAGGTTCTCCTCGGATCGGACGGCGAGGGTGACGGCGTCCTGGTGCACGGACTGCTCGAGTCGACGCCGCTCGGAGCGCGCGAACGAGAACCCGAGCGGGACCTCGAGCCCGATCAGCACGAGGACGGTGATGGTCAGGTAGCTGAGGAGCAGCCGCTTACGCACTGGTACCCGAGCGGTTCCGGAGCCGGAAGCCGACCCCCCGGACGGTCTCGATCCACGTCGGGTCGCCGAGCTTCTTGCGCAGCGAGGCCACGTGCACGTCGAGCGTCTTCGTCGGCCCGTACCAGTGGGGGTCCCAGACCGCCTCCAGGATGCGGCCCCGGCTGAAGACGGCTCCCGGGTCCTCGGCGAGCAGGGTCAGGAGGTCGAACTCCTTCGGCGTCAGCATCACGTCGCGGCCGTCGACGCGCACCTGCCGGGTCCGGGGGTCGATGGACAGCGTCCCGACCTGCAGCGGCGTGCTGTCCGCCACCCTGGTCGTTCCTCGGCGCGTGACGGCTCGGATCCGGGCGACGAGCTCCCGGAACCCGAACGGCTTCACCATGTAATCGTCGGCACCCAGCTCGAGTCCGACGACGCGGTCGACCTCTTCGGTCCGGGCCGTCACGACGATGATGGGGACGTCCGAGTCGGCTCGGATCTGACGACACACGTCGAACCCGTCCACGTCTGGCAGGCCCAGGTCCAGCAGCACGATGTCGGGACGGGGAGCCTCGTCCTTCACGCGCGCCGCGACCTGGTTGCCGCGCGTCGCACGCTCGACCTCGAAGCCCTCGCGAGTCAGCCCCTTCGCGAGCGGCGCGGCGATGGTTTCGTCGTCCTCGACGATGAGGACCAGCACGCCTCCACCTTCTCATCAGCCCTGTGGGAGGCGGGTGCGCCTTATCCGAATCTTGGCGATTGGGAAGCTGGCGCGACCGGGACGCCGCCCCGGTCCGCGAGGACCGGCCGGCCGCCCTACGGGACGAGGCGCACGACCGATTACGGAGGCTTCCTCACTATGTGGCAGACTCACTGTCTGATGACCCATGCTGCGAAGGGAGCGCCGGTGGGCGCCGGCTCGAAGGTTCCCCGGACCCCAGGCTCGGACCCGGTCGGCCAGCTGGCCGAGCTGCTGTTCCGGACCACCATGCGCTTGCGGCGCGGCTCGGCGAAGGAGCTCGCGCCCATCGGCGTCACCTTCGGCCAGGCCCGGGTGATGCGGGTCCTCGCCCGAGCGGACGGGCCGATGCGCATGGCCGACCTCGCCGCTGCGCTCGAGATCGTGCCCCGCTCGGTGACCACCGTCATCGACTCGCTCGAGGAGGCGGGCCTGGTCTGTCGTGAGCCCGACCCCCACGACCGGCGATCCGTCCTCGTGGCACCGACCGCGTCCGGTCAGGCCGCCCTCGAGCGCATGAACCGCGCTCGCCGCGCCACCGCCGAAGACCTGTTCGGGCGGCTCAGCGAGCGGGAGCGAGCCACCCTGCTGAGCCTCCTCGTTGCCCTGAACGGGGACACCACCGGCACCGTGCGGTCGCACCGAGGGGCACGCTGATGGGCGCGCACGCGGGGCCGATGTGGGGCGCGATGCGATCGATGCGTCGCGACCAGTCGGTGACGGACGCCAAGGTGGCCAAGGGCACCGCGCGTCGGATCCTCCGGTTCGCCCGCCCGTACCGGAACATCCTGCTCTTCTTCCTCGGGGTCGTCGTCGTCGACGCCGTGATCGGCGCCATCAACCCGCTGATCCTGCGCGAGATCATCAACCGCGGCATCCTGCGCCACAACTCGGGGCTCATCGTGAACCTGGCCCTGCTCGTGGCCGGCCTGGCGATCGTCGACGCCGGCCTGTCGCTGGGACAGCGGCTGGTCTCGGCGAAGATCGGCGAGGGCCTGATCTACGACATGCGGACGAAGGTGTTCGACCACGTCCAGCGCATGCCGATCGCCTTCTTCACCCGCACCCAGACCGGCGCGCTCGTCACGCGGCTCAACAACGACGTGCTCGGCGCCCAGGAGGCGTTCACGGACGTCCTCTCGACGGTGATCGGCAACCTCATCAGCGTCGGCTTCATCCTCGTCGTGATGTTCCTGCTGTCATGGGAGCTGACCCTCGTCGCACTGCTCATCCTCCCGGTGTTCGTGCTCCCGGCCCGCTGGCTCGGCCGTCGCCTGCAGTCGATCACCCGCGAGGCCTACGCGCTCAACGCGCAGATGAACACGACGATGACCGAGCGGTTCAACGTCGCCGGCGCCCTACTCGTCAAGCTGTTCGGGCGGCCGAACGAGGAGACGAAGTCGTTCGCCGACCGGGCCGGGCGCGTCCGCGACATCGGCGTGATCCAAGCCATGTACGCGCGGTTCTTCTTCGTCGCCCTCACGCTCACCGCCGCCCTCGCGACCGCCCTCGTCTACGGCTGGGGCGGCGTGCTCGCCGTCCACGGCGCGCTGAACATCGGGACCGTCGTCGCGCTCACCGCCTACCTCGCCCGCCTGTACGGGCCGCTGACCCAGCTGTCGAACATCAACGTCGACGTCATGACGACGCTGGTCTCGTTCGAGCGGGTGTTCGAGGTCCTGGACCTGCCGCCGATGATCGCCGAGAAGCCCGACGCGGTGGCCATCCCCCGCGGGCCGGCCCGGGTCCAGTTCGACCACGTCGAGTTTGCCTACCCGACCGCCGACGAGGTGTCGCTCGCCTCCCTCGAGTCGGTGGCGTCGCTCGTGCACACCCCGAGCGAGCAGATCCTCTACGACGTCAGCTTCAGCGTCGAGCCCGGGACGATGGCCGCGCTCGTCGGTCCGTCCGGGGCCGGCAAGACGACCATCTGCAACCTCGTGCCCCGCCTCTACGACGTGCGCAGCGGCTCAGTGAGCATCAACGGCATCGACGTGCGCGACGCCACGCTCGACTCGCTGCGCTCCAGCATCGGGATGGTCACCCAGGACGCCCACATGTTCCACGAGACCATCCGCTCGAACCTGCTCTATGCCAAGCCCGACGCCACGGACGCCGAGCTGCTGGCCGCGCTCGACGCGTCGCAGATCGGCCCGCTCATCACCTCGCTGCCCGACGGGCTCGACACCACGGTCGGGGACCGGGGCTACCGGCTCTCCGGCGGCGAGAAGCAGCGGCTGGCCATCGCGCGGCTGCTGCTGAAGGCGCCCGACATCGTGGTGCTCGACGAGGCCACGGCCCACCTCGACTCGGAGTCCGAGCTGCTGGTCCAAGAGGCGCTCCGGACGGCGCTGGCGGGCCGGACATCGCTCGTGATCGCCCACCGGCTCTCGACCGTGCGGGACGCGGACCAGATCCTCGTCGTCGACGCGGGACGGATCGTCGAGCGCGGTTCGCACGACGAGCTGCTCGCCGAGGACGGGCTCTACGCCGAGCTGTACCGCACCCAGTTCGAGCGTCAGGCCGTCCACGGCCACCCGCTCGCCAGTCCCGCCAACCAGCCCGCGTAGCCAGCCGCCGCGGGCGCGGCGACCGGCTCAGTGGTGGTCGGCGAACTCGATGAAGTCGTACGGGTAGCCGCGGGGGAAGGCGCTGGCCCAGAACAACTGGATGTTCTGCTGCTCGTCGAGGTCGAACTCGACCGAGGCCAGGTTGTCCTCGAGCTGCTCGAGGCTCCGAGCGCCGATGATCGGCGCCGTGACTCCGGGCCGGTTGGACACCCAGTTCAGCGCCACCTGGGCCGACGTCTTGCCGGTGTCGGCCGCCACCTTTCCGACCGCGTCGACGATGCGCCACGCCCGGTCGTCGAGCCGGTAGGTGAAGGTGATCGGCTCCTCGGCGTCGCCGCCCCGGGTACCGGTCGGCAGGTCCTCGCCCCGGCGGTACTTGCCGGTCAGGATCCCGCCCGCCAGCGGGCTCCAGGGGATCACGCCGAGGCCCTCGGCCTGGCAGAGCGGCAGCAGCTCGCGCTCGATGTCGCGGGTCACGAGCGAGTACTCGGGCTGCAGGCATGAGAACCGCTCCCAGCCGTGCAGGGCCGACTTCCCCAGCGCGGTGGCGAGGTGCCAGGCCGCGAAGTTGCTCGCCCCCAGGTAGCGAACCTTGCCCTGCTCGACCAGGTCGTCGAGCGTCGCCAGGGTCTCCTCGAGCGGGGTCCGGTCGTCCCAGCAGTGGACCTGGTAAAGGTCGATCCAGTCCGTGCCGAGCCGGCGAAGCGAGGCCTCGACGCCGAGGCGGATGTGCCGGCGCGACAGCCCGATGTCGTTGGGCCCGGGCCCGGTCGCGAAGCGGACCTTCGTCGCCAGCACCACCTCGTCCCGCTTGGCGGCGATGGCCCGGCCGGTGATCTCCTCCGAGACCCCCTCGTTGTAGACGTCGGCGGTGTCGATGAAGTTGCCGCCCGCGTCGAGGAAGCGGTCGACCATCTGGCGGCTGGTCGCCTCGTCGGCCTCCCGGCCGAAGGTCATGGCGCCGAGGCACAGCTCCGATACGCGTATCCCGGTCTTGCCCAGCGGTCGCAGGTCCATGGCTTCCTCTCGTCGGGGGGTGCGCGATCCTCGCCCGGGCTGCCGGCGACACACAAGCGGGCCTTCAGCCGGCGGGTCCGGGGCGCCGACACCTAGGCGGGGTGCGCGGAGGGCGAATGTCACCGGTGGCTCGACGAGGGAGATGGCGAGGGGCGGCGATCGCCGCCCCTCGCCATCTCCCTCGTC
>CALEYV010000108.1 GCA_937927875.1 uncultured Actinomycetes bacterium
CCCGGCCCAGGTGTCGAAGTCGTTGCCGACCGCGTCGATCCGGCGCAGCACCTCGGGCCCGTTGCCGATGAGCTGCGCGGCGCGCACCGGCTCGGTGACGCGACCGTTCTCGATGAGGTAGGCCTCGGTCACGCCGAAGACGAAGTCGCCGGTGGCGGGGTCCACCTGCCCGCCGCCGAGCGCGACGCAGTAGAGCCCGTACGGCGTGTCGGCGATGATGTCGTCCGGGTCGTCCTCGCCTGCGAGCACGTACGTGTTCGTCATCCGCACCATCGGCAGGTGCTGGTACGTCTCGCGCCGTCCGTTCCCGGTGCTCCCGCGGTGCTCCTTGTCGGCCCGCAGCCGGTCCCACATGAAGTCCGTGAGCACGCCGTCCTCGATGAGCGTGGTGCGGCGGGCCGGCGCGCCCTCGTCGTCGATGGCGTAGGTGCCCCACTCGCGCGCGTAGGTCCCGTCGTCGACGAGCGTGACCTTCGGTGAGGCGACCCGCTCCCCGACCTGGCCCCGGAACACCGACGCGTCGCGATCGACGAGGTCGGCCTCGAGGCCGTGGCCGCACGCCTCGTGGAACAGAACGCCGCCGGCGCCGCGGCGCAGCACCACCGGCAGGCGGCCCGACGGTGCCGGGCGGGCCCGCAGCATCGTGAGCGCGCGGTCGGCGGCGGTCGCCGCCACCTGCTCGGGGGCGAACTCGTCGAAGAGCTCGAAGCCGACCGTCCGGCCCGGTGACTCGGTGCCGGTCCGCAGCCCGGTGTCGCCGGTCGCGACGCAGCTGACCGACAGCCGGGTGCGGACCTGCTCGTCCTCGACGAGCAGGCCGTCGGAGTTCGCCACCAGGATGCGACGGGAGCCGTCGGCGTAACCGGCGCTGACCTGGCTGATGGCGTCGCCTCGCGCTCGCGCCGCGGCGTCGGCCCGCTCGAGCAGCTCGACCTTGCGGGCCTTGTCGACCGACTCGGGGCGGATCGTGACCGGGTGCGGGCGCGGCGCCGGTCGACGGTCGAGGGCGACGACGCGCGTCTCGCCGGGCGTGCCCCGGGCCGCCGCCGCGGCGGCCGCCGCGACGTCGTGGAGGCCTTGCTCGCTGAGGTCGGCGGTGTGCGCGTAGCCGGTGGATTCCCCCCGCACGACGCGCACCCCGGCGCCGCGGCGGCGGCCGGACACGACGTCTTCGACGCGCCCGTCGTCGAAGCGCGCCGACGACGACGAGCGGTCTTCGGCGAACACCTCCGCGAAGTCACCGCCCGATCGGAGCGCGACGCCGAGTGTCCGGGCGCAGACGTCGGGATCGAGCATGCACTTGTAGGGTATCGGGATGCCGTTGCGGGCCGGCCTGAGCGCTTGCGTGACCATGACGGTGACGGACCGGGACACCGCGGTTGCGCTGCGGAGCGGCGACGTCGACGTGCTGGCCAACTCGCGCGTGGTCGGCCTGGCCGAGGAGGCGGCGGTCCAGGCGGTGCAGGGCGAGCTCGCCGACGGCACGACGACCGTCGGCTTCCGCGTCCAGCTCGACCATCTCGCCCCCATCGTCGTCGGCGCCACCGTGCGCGCTGAGGCCCGGCTCGAATCGGTCGAGGGTCGCCGGCTCACCTTCCGCGTCACGGTGTCGGACTCGCACGGCCTCGTGGCGGCCGGGCGGCTCACCCGGGTCGTCGTCGACCGGGAGCGGTTCCTCGAGAAGGCGAGCGGCGCGTGAGCGAGCCCCGGGACCCGAACCAGCCCGGCTTCGGCGCGCCGACACCGCCGCCTCCGCCGGCCGCCCCGGCGCCGAGCGCGGGGTGGGGCGACCCGTCGACCTGGGCCCAGCCCGCCGCGACCGTCCCGTCGCCCCAGGTCGCGCCCGGCGCGCCCCGCAAGCCGCGCGGGCGGGCGTGGCTGGTCGTGCTGCTCATCGTGCTCGGCCTCATCGTCGCCATGGCCGCCGGCGGCACGGTGCTGTTCGCCAGCCGCACCCTGCCGCCGTACAACGGGGCGCGGCACTTCCTCGACGACGTCCGGAACGACCAGCCGAGCCCGTCCCATGTCTGCTCGGCGGACACGCCCGACCAGGCCGTGCGCCAGGTGCGGGACCGGCTCCAGTCGTTCGGCGACGTCGACACGATCGCGGCGAACGCGTTCGGCGTCGACCGGACCGACAACACGGCCAAGGTGGACTTCACCGTGACCTACCACGGCGGGCGGTCCAGCCGCTCGTTCTCGCTGCTCGTCGTCGACGAGAGCGGGACCTGGAAGGCGTGCCCCTAGCGGGAGCCTCGGTCAGCCCAGGTTGCTGCGACGCGGGTAGGCGTCGTCGGGGTCCGTCAGCACGTTGACGAGCGACGGGCCGGGCTGCGCGAGCGCCCGGTCGAGCGCGGGGCCGAGCTCCTCGGGCTCACGGACCAGCTGACCGGGGACGCCGAGCGCGGTGGCGACCTCGTCGTAGCGGGTCTCGGGCGCCAGGTCGGCGACGAGGTCCTCGCCGAACAGGAGCCGCATCGGGTGCTTCTCGAGCCCCCAGACCCCGTTGTTGCCGACGATGGCGGTGACCGGCGCCTGGTGACGGGCCAGCGTGTCGAGGTCGCCGAGGGTGAAGCCGAGCGCGCCGTCGCCGAACAGCGCGACGACCTGCCGATCCGGGTGCGCCAGCGCAGCGGCCAGGGCGTAGCCCATGCCGGCGCCGAGGCACCCGTACGGGCCGGGTCCGAGGAAGCAGCCGGGGGTGAACGTGTCCACGTAGCGGCCGGCGTACGAAACGAAGTCGCCGCCGTCACCGACGACGATGGCGTCGCGCGCCAGCCGGGCCCGCAGCTCCCCGTACACGCGCACCGGGTCGATCGGCGTCCGGGCCGCCTGCAGCCGCGGCTCGTCCTGCTCGCGCCGGGCCTGCTCGTCGGCCCGCAAGACGCCGATCCAGTCGCCGCGCTCGCCGCGCGCCGCCGCGTCGCCGGTCCCCGGCGCCTGCTCGGCCAGGCCGGCGAGGACGCGCCGCAGGTCGCCGATCGCGGACGCGGCGAGCGGGACGTGCCGGGCCAGGGCTTCGGGGGCGTCGGCGAGGTGGACGACCGCGGCGGCCCCGAGGGCGCCGAAGCCGAGTCGGAAGTCGAGCGGCGTCCCCGCGACAACCACCACGTCGGCGCGCTCGAACGCCAGGGCGCGCGCCCGAGAGAAGGCGAGCTCGTGGTCGGCGGGGAGCAGCCCCCGCGCCAGGTCGTTGGCGAACACGGGGAGCCGGACCGCGGTGGCGAGCGCGGCCAGCTCGGCCTCGGCGCCCGCCCAGTACAAGTCGGCGCCGGCCATGAAGACGGGCCGGCGCGCGCCGCCGAGCAGCGTCGCGATCGTCGCCACCGCGTCCGGATCGGGGGCCTCGCCGGTGAGGGATCCGGCGGTCGGCGGCGCCGGCACCGAGACGTCGGTCGGGCCCCACGCGTCGAGCGGGACGTCGACGAACGTCGGGCCCCGGTGCGGCGTCCGGGCCGCGCGCAGGGCGGCGTCGATGGCCGGGGCGACGTCGGCCGCGGTGCCGGCCGTCGTGGCGCGCTTGGTGACGGGGGCGACGATCGGGACGTGGTCGAGCTCCTGGAGCGAGCCGGAGCCCCAGCGGCCGTGCGGCGCGCGGCCGCCGATCACCAGCACCGGGGAGCCGTTCTGGTGCGCGGTGGTCATGGCGCTGATGCCGTTCGTGACCCCGGGGCCGGCCGTCAACGCCGCGACCCCGAGCTGGCGGGTGACCCTCGCCCATCCCTCGGCGGCGAAGCCGGCTGTCTGCTCGTGCCGGGTGTCGACGAGCCGCAGGCCGGCGTCGCGGCACCCGTAGTAGAGGGGCCAGAGATGGCCGCCGTTCAGGGTGAAGACGGTGTCGACGCCGTGCGCGGCGAGCGTTCGCGCCGCCAGGTGCCCGGCATCCGGCTCCGTCACGCCACGGGCGCGTGGTCGCGCACGAAGCCGTCGACGACCGCGAACCACGCGGCCGGGTTCTCGAACTGCGGCGAGTGCCCGGCGTCGGGGATGACGACCAGCTGCGCGCCGGGGACGGCGGCCGCCATGTCGCGGGACGGGGCGAGGAACGTCTCGTCCTCCGCCCCGACGACCACGAGCGTCGGGCAGGTGATGGCGCGCATCGCCTCGAGCTGGTCGGGCTGGCGGGTCAGCTCGGACGCCAGCGCGATCCACATCTCGCGGCTCAGCGCCTCCCACTTGCGCTCGCAGAACTCTCGGTAGCCCGGCCGCTCGGCGAGCAGCCGGCGGTAGGCCGGCGTCCCGAGCGGGTCCATCTCGTCCTGGACCTTGCGCAGGACCTCCATCCCGTCGTGGCGCGCGATCTGGATCCCGAGGTCGACCGTCTCCGGCTTGATCCCGGGCGGCGGCCCGGGGGCAGTGTCCATGAGGACGAGCGCCTCGACCCGATCGGGATGGGCGAGCGTCAGGCGCCGGGCGACCATGCCGCCCATCGAGTGCCCGAGCAGCCGGAAGCCGTCGAACCCGAGCCCGTCGGCGACCCCGAGCGTGTCGGCGACCAGCCGGTCCAGGGAGTACGCCGCCTCGTCGGCCGGGTGGTCGCTCTCGCCGTGGCCGCGGTGGTCGAACACCACGACGGTGGCGTGCTCGCCGAGAGCGGCGAGATGGTCGGTGAAGTCCTCCTTGGCGCCGCCGAAGCCGTGGACCAGCAGCAGCGGCTCCCCGGTCCCGGCGACCTCCACCGCGAGGCCCACCCCGTCGTCCGTCTGGATGCGCATCCCGTGCCTCCACGGCGCTCGGAGCCCGCCCGCCGCCTGCTCGTAATGTACGGGGATGGCGCTCCCCGACGCCGCTCCCTCGCGCTCCCGCGCAGGCTGGATCCGAGCACTGCGGCTGGTCGTGAGCGTCGGGCTCCTCGTCCTGCTGGTCACCAAGATCGACTTCGAGGACCTCGTCCCCGGCAACCGGAGCCTCCCGGGGACGCTCGCCTTCCTCCTGGCCGGCATCGCGCTGATGACGGCGAGCATCGTGCTGGCGGCCTGGCGGTGGCAGAAGGTCCTCGAGGCCTTCGAGGTCACGGTGCCGTTGCGCCAGCTCGTCTCCCACTACTTCGCGGGCCAGTTCGTCGGCAACGTGCTGCCGTCCACCGTGGGCGGCGACGTCCTGCGGGTGAGCCGGGTGGCTCGCGACGTGGGCGCCCGAGACACCGCCTTCGCCTCGGTGGTGATCGAACGGCTGACCGGCTTCGTCGCCCTCCCGCTCCTGGTGCTGGTCGGCTTCCTCATCCGGCCCGACCTGTTCGGCGAGTCGAACGCCTGGATCGCCCTCGTCGCCGCGGGCGGGACGGTGGTGATCCTCGGCGTGATCCTGTTCGCCGCCGGTCACCCGAGCCTGGCCGGCCGGTTCAAGGACCACGAGAACTGGATGCGCTACGTCGGCGCCGTCCACGTCGGGGTCGACCGGCTGCGACGCGCGCCGCGGGACGCGGCGACGGTCCTGGCCGCCGCGGTCGGCTACCAGCTGGTCGTCGTGGCCTCCGTGTACTGCGCGGTGCACACCATCGGCCTGCTCACGATCCCGAACGGGGCCGTGCTCGCCTACGTGCCCGCGGTCGCGATCGTGCAGGTGCTGCCGATCTCGGTCGGGGGCCTCGGGATCCGCGAGGGCCTGCTGGCGCTGCTGTTCCATCCCCTCGGCGCCGAGACCGGCCAGGCGGTGGGCGTCGGCCTGCTCTGGTACGCGCTGATGCTGATCTCGAGCCTCCCCGGCGCGCCGGCGTTCGCGATCGGGCACCGGCACCGGGTGCCGGTCGGCGGCGAGGCGTGACCACGACCCGCTCCGCGCTCCCGGCCGTGTCGCCACCGGCTGAGCCGCCTCTGCCGGCGCGCTTGCACCGCCGGCTGCCCGGCCGGCGGGTGCTCAGCAACGGCGCCGTCCTCTACTGGTGGGCCGAGGTGGCCTTCATCGCCGTCTACTACGCCGTGTACTCGGCGATCCGGAACATCAACGAGAGCGGCAGCGCCACCGCCCGGCTGCACGCCCGCCAGATCATCGGGTTCCAGCGGGCGGTCGGCATCAACGCCGAGCACACGCTCCAGCACTGGGCCCTCTCGTACCGGCCCCTCATCATCGCCTGCAACTACATCTACGGGTCGCTGCACTTCGTGGTGACGGCGGGCGTCCTCGTCTACCTGTTCCATCGCTGGCGGGACGACTACCCGCGGTGGCGCAACACGCTCGCCGTCGCGACCGGCATCGCCCTGATCGGGTTCATCTTCTACCCGCTCATGCCGCCCCGCCTGCTGCCCGCGAACTACGGCTTCGTCGACACGCTGGCGAAGGATCCCGCCTTCTGGTCGTTCAACTCGGGCGCGGTGAACAAGATCTCGAACCAGTTCGCGGCGATGCCGAGCGTCCACTGCGCGTGGGCGATGTGGTGCGCGTGCGCGCTCGTGCCCCGGCTCCGGCACAACTGGGCGAAGGTGCTGGCCGCGGTGTACCCGGCGGTGACGGTGACCGCGATCGTGCTCACCGCCAACCACTACTTCGTCGACGCCCTCGCCGGTTTCGCCGTGTTCGGGATCGGCTACGTGGTCGCCCGGGCCGCCACCCGGGCCGGGCGACCACGTAGCCGA
>CALEYV010000109.1 GCA_937927875.1 uncultured Actinomycetes bacterium
GTTCAGCACCTCGACCCCGTCCTGGTTCGTGACCGCGCAGGCGAGGTCGACCAGCCGCTCCCCCGCCTCCTCCCGCTTGCCGGTGACGGTGGCGGTGCAGGTGAGTGTGTCGCCGGGCCACACCTGCTTCGAGAACCGGACCTGGAACCGTCGCATCGCGGTGGGCCCGAACCAGTCCTTCACCACCCGGGCCATGAGCCCGGCGGTGAGCATGCCGTGCCCGAACACCGACGGGTTGCCGACCTTGGTCGCGACCGTGTCGTCGTGGTGCATGGGATTGAAGTCCCCCGACGCGCCGGCGTAGCGCACGAAGCTGGTGCGGGTGAGCGGCTCGACGACGAGCGGCTCAGCCTCGTCGCCGACGCTCAGCGCGTCGAACGTCGGCGGGGCGGACACGCGCGGAGATTATCGCGGCGGCTCGCAAAGGTGACACGGCCGTCAGTCCCGCTACGCTGCGAGGCCACCATGAGCCCTCGGGACGGCGCCGCGGCGCGGCCGGCGGGCCGGGCCGGGGCTCCGCGCAGGGAGCTGCGGGCCCGCGGCCAGCAGACCCTCCGGCGGCTGCTCGACGCCGGCGGGACGGTGTTCGCCGACCGGGGGTTCCACGCCGCCCGCGTCGACGACATCGTGAAGGCGGCCCGCACCTCCCACGGCACCTTCTACCTCTACTTCGCCAGCAAGGAGGACCTGTTCCGGGCCCTGGCCGAGGACGTCGCGACCGCGATGGCGACCCTGGCCCGGGACCTCCCGCCGCTGACCCCCGACGAGGCCGGGTACGCCGCGCTCGTCGAGTGGCTCCGCCGGTTCACCGACCTCTACGAGCGGGAGGCGGCCCTGCTGCGGGTCTGGACGGAGGCCGAGATCGTGGACAGCGAGCTGGGCCAGGTCGGCGGCGACCTCGTCGCCCAGTTCGCCCGCGAGCTCGCGACCCGGCTCCGCACCGCCGCACCCGACCTCGACCCCCGGGTCGCGGCCCTCGCCATCGTGGCCATGATCGAGCGCGCCACCTACTACCTCCACGCCCGCCAGATCCGGGTCGACCGGGACGAGCTCGTCGCGACGCTGGCCGCGGTCACCCACGCCGGCCTCTTCGGCGCCGACGCCCGGAGCGCGCCTAGGCCCGCCGCGACCCCGGTGCTACGTTCCTGACGCCAGCGTCAGTCAATGACCAAGCATTCAGGGGGGAGCATGAGGAAGTCGCTTTCGGTCCTCGTCGCCGTCGGGCTGGCGATGACGATGGCCGTCGCCTTGTCCGGGCCGGCGGGCGCGAAGGGCTCACCGGGGCCGAAGCCGCCGCCCAAAGAGAGCAAGTGCTCGAAGTCCTCGGTGAAGGGCATCACGTACTCGATGGATGGGTTCCTGACCGCCAACGGCGGGGCCGCCAAGACGGCCTACGTCCAGAACGGCAGCGTGCTCTCGTCGATCATCGACCAGACCTACGCCGCGGCGACCGCCGCCAAGCTCATCCCCGCCGGCCAGGACACCGTCGCCGTCAGCCTCACCGTCCAGTGCACGGGCAAGACGACGGCGTCGTTCAAGTACGCCCTGGGGTACAAGGATCGGGCCACCAGCACGACCGGGGCCGCGCTCGCGAACAGCGCCGGCGGCGCCGTCCTCGTGAAGGGCCACTGGCTCATCACCCCGGTGACGGTGTGCGACCTGACCAGCCTGCTCGGGATGGCGCTCCCGGGTGCGACCTACGGGGCGCAGTGCTACCAGGCGTCCGGTCTGCCGGTCCCGAGCTCGTAGCGGGAACCCGGCCAGAACACTGAGTGCGTCGGGCCGCTCGCCCCTCGGGGCGGGCGGCCCGCTCGCGTCAGGCGCGGGCGGCGCCGCGGCCGTTCCCGGACGCGCGCTCGCCGTGGATGGCGGGCAGGATCCGCTCGCTGATGTCACCCAGCTCCTCGGTGCGGCCCGAGAGCTGCACCCGCCCCTTGCCCATCACGACGACGTGGTCGGCGAGGCTGAGCGCCTGGCGGACGTGCTGCTCGACCACGAGCAGCGCGGTGCCGGAGGCGTGGATCGTCGCCAGGGTCTCGTACACCTCGTCGATGACGAGCGGCGCCAGGCCGAGCGAGAGCTCGTCGGTGATGAGCAGCGACGGCGCCCGCACCAGCACCCGGGCCAGGGAGAGCATCCGCTGCTCGCCGCCCGACAGGGTGCCGGCCAGCTGGCGGCGCCGCTCCCCCAGCCGCGGGAACAGGTCGTAGGCGCGGGCGAGCGCGGCCCGGGCCTCCCGGCGGCCGAAGCACTGCCGGAAGGTGAGGGTCAGGTTCTCCTCGACGGTGAGGGTGCTGAACACCGAGCGCCCCTCCGGCGCGTGCACGACGCCGAGCCGGGCGAGCCGGAACGCCCGCTGGGTGGTGACGTCCTGGCCCTGGTAGCGGATCTGCCCGCCGATCGGATGCAGCAGCCCCGAGCAGATCCGGACCACGGTCGTCTTGCCGGACCCGTTGCCGCCGAGCAGCGCGGTGACGCCGCCCTCGGCGATGGAGAAGGAGACCCCGAACAGGGAGCGGAACGGGCCGTAGCTGGCCTCGACGTCCTGCAGCTCCAGCAGCGGCGGCGCGGCAGCGGTCATCACATGTCCCCCAGGTAGGCGCGTCGGACCTGCTCGTCGCCGAGCACCGCCGCGGTCGGTCCCGACGCGATGAGCTCCCCGAAGTCGAGGACGTACAGGCGCGTCACGAGGCTCGAGACCATCTCGACGTCGTGCTCGACGAGCAGCACCGCGAACTCCCGCTCGGCCTGCACCGCGGCCAGCTTGTCGGCCAGCCCCGCGGTCTCGCGCACGTCGAGGCCCGACGACGGCTCGTCGAGGAGCAGCAACTTGGGCTGGGTCATGAGGGCCCGGCCCAGCTCCACGAGGCGGCCCCGGCCGAGCGAGAGCGACTCGACCGCCTTGTCGGCCTCCGCCTGCAGCCCGGTGAGCTCGATCATGTTCTCGGCGAGGTCCTGCTCCTCGGCGGTCGGCTTGGCCAGGTTCAGCAGGTCCTTCCAGAGCCGGCCGGTGCCGCGCCGGGCCCGCTCGGTCACGAGGAAGTGCTCGCGCACCGTCATGCCCGAGAACAGCTCGAGGCGCTGGAACGTCCGCCCGATCCCGAGCCGGGCCCGCTTGTACACCGGCAGGCCGGTGATGTCGCGGCCCTCGAGGGTGACGGTGCCGCCCTCGGGTCGCAGCATCCCGAGCAGGCAGTTGAAGAAGGTGGTCTTCCCGGCGCCGTTCGGGCCGATGAGGCCGACCAGCTCGCCGGGCGCGACCTGCATGTCGACGTCGCTCAGGGCCGTGATGCCGGCGAAGCGCTTCGAGATCGCCCGGGCCTCGAGGATCGGCGGGCGCGGGCCGGCCGACCCCGGTTGCTCGGTGACGCTCGGCGCGCTCACTCGCTGCCTCCCGCCGGCGCGGGGACGAACGCCTCGACCGGGGCCGGCGCCGGGTCGGCCAGCCCCGCGGCGGTGGCCCGCACCTCGCCCTCCTGGCCGATCGCCACCTCGTTGATCCCGCCCTGGATGCTGGCGATCGCCTGCAGCCACGTCACCGTGAGAGCGAAGGTGACGAACACGACCGGCCAGCCGCTCGGCGGGGTCGCCTGCCCGACGAGCCCGATGCCGTGGGCGGACCCCGCCGTCATCCTCGAGAACAGGTAGGTGCCGATGACGACGATGACGGCCGGGACGACCCCGTCCCGCGTCCGCAGCGGCAGGTCGAGCCAGCCCTTGGCCCGGCCGACCCGCTCGGCCTGGGCCGGCAGCCAGAGGAACATCGTCAAGGCGGCGCCGGCCGCGAGCCCGACGATGACGTCGTCGAGGACCGAGCCCGGCAGGTCGCCGCACAGCGGGATGGTGTGCCCGAACGAGTGCAGCAGGACGCCGATCCCCGCGCCGCCGGCCGCGCCGCCGAGCATGACGAGCGGTCCACGGGGCGCGCCGCCGAGCCGCCGGAGCTGCCCGTCGCTGCGCAGCATCCAGGCCAGCAGGAACAGCACGCTCGGCACGATGAAGCAGAGCAGCGTGACGGTGTGGACCTTCGCCCACGAGTCCTCGATGAGGCTGCGCCCGAGGAGGTACGCCAGGTAGAGGCCCGGCCCGGCCGCGCACGGCACGACGACCTTGGCGACTCTCGTGTACGCGTCGGGCAGGCGCTGCGCGGCTGCGTAGGCCTTGGCGCGGGCGCTCAGCGCCCGGGCCCGTCCCATCTGCACGATGCTCTTGCGGGTGTTGTACTCGACGATCCCCTCCGGGTGACGGGCGTAGGTGATGGCGCCGAGCCCGAACAGGATGAGGAAGATACCGGGTTCGAGGTGCAGCGCGTCCTCGAGCAGCCACTGCACGACGACGAAGCTGATCCCGGCGTTCACGGCGCCGTCCACGGTTCTCGAGCCCAGGGTCACGACGAGCACCACCCACGCGATCCCGATGATCGTGGGGAACGTCGCGCCCTGCCCGACCCGGATGTCCTGGGCGACCATGGCGAAGAGCGCGCCGCCGATCCCCGCCACCGCGGACGCGACCGCGAACAGCGTGATCCGCAGCACGGTGGCGTTGATCCCGATCGAGGCGGCCGCGGCCTCGCTGCCGCGGATCGCGGTGAGGAACCGGCCGGTCGTCCCCTTGCGTATCAGGATCACCGCGAAGCCGACCACCGCGAAGACGCCGAACACGAAGAGGAAGAAGGTGCGGTCGGTCTGCGCGAACGACGGGCGGGGCATGTGCACGCCGACGTTGCCGTTGGAGATCTCGGGTCGGTTGAAGACGACGTTCTCGACCATCAGCCCGAAGGCGAGCGTCGCCAGCGTGAGGTAGATCCCACCGAGCCGGAGGGCCGGCAGCGCGAACAGC
Source organism: uncultured Actinomycetes bacterium (assembly GCA_937927875.1). Lineage (GTDB taxonomy): Bacteria > Actinomycetota > Acidimicrobiia > IMCC26256 > PALSA-555 > PALSA-555. The sequence continues at coordinate 4,840 of CALEYV010000109.1, forward strand.
GAGCCGGCGGCGGCCGCGACCAGCGCTCCGATCACCACCCCGAGCAGGATCGGGATCCCGTGATCCACCGCCAGGTCGGCGGCCGTGAACCCGCCGATGCCGGCGAAGGTGGCCTGGGCGAGCGAGATCTGGCCCGCGAAGCCGGTGATGATCGTGATCGACAGGAAGATGACCGCCAGCGTCAGCCCGTCGGTGAGGCGCAGCACCCACAGCCCGCTGACGATCGTCAGCATGGCGACGATGAACCCGGCGACGAAGACCGGGAAGGCGAACTTGGTGAGCCGCTCGATCTCGGGCGTCTTGTACGTGTGCGCCATCGCGGGGCGGGGTGGGTCCACGCCGGCCAGCGGGTCGGCGGACTCGCGCTTTCGGATCGAGCGCACCAGCACGAGGATGAGGAAGAGGACGAGGAACGGCAGCGACGGACGGACGTCCTTGGCCAGCTCGCCGCTCACGCTGAGCCCGAGCCAGTCGTGGAGGATGTCCGGCAGCGCCCGCTCGGCGACCCCGAGCCCGATCCCGGCCAGCAGCGTGACGGGCAGGCTCTGCAGGCGCCCCACCGCCGCGGCCGCGATCGTCACGACGAGCAGCAAGATGTAGGTGTTGGCGTCCAGGGTCTCGGCGAGCGTGGCGAGCAGCACCCCGGCGATGCCGGCCAGCAGGCTCGAGAGCATCCACGCCGCCGCGCTGACCCGCTCCGAGTTCACGCCCGCCAGCTCGACCATCCGCGGGCTCTCGACGACGGCGCGCATCTGCAACCCGATGGCCGTGTACCGGAAGATGAACCCGAGGCCGAGCACGATGGCCACCGTGATGATGGCCGTCATCGCGAAGTCCCACGACACGAAGTGCGACGCGATGTAGAAGCCGGGGGCGGAGATCCCGAGCATCCGGGGGACGCTCGAGATGGCGGTGACGGGGATCGGCTGCTGCCCGCTGATGAACAGCATCACGAGCTGGGGCAACGCGACGAAGATGCCGAGGACGGTGACGAGCTTCACCTCCCACGACGCCGTTCGCAGATACCGGAACAGGGCCCGGTCCATCAGCAGGCCGAACACCGGGGCCACGACGAGCACCGCGACCAGCAGCCCGATCCACCGGGGGTCGCCGTGCACCTCGACCATCTCGACGTAGACGGCCCCGGACAGGAACGCCTGGGCCGCGAACGCGAAGTTGAAGACGCCCGTCGTCTTGTAGGTGAGGACGAGCCCCACCGCGATCAGGGCATAGATGCACCCGAACGGGATGCCCTCGATCAGCCAGGTTGTGAACTGGCTCACGAGGCGGTCGTCCTCCGGTCTGGGGTCAGCGGCGCGGTGCTCCCCACCCCCGCGCTACGGCGTGAGTGGCGAGCTGGTCGGCACCGTCGCCGTGCTCGGGAGCTGCTCGCCCGGGGTGGGCGGCCGGTAGTACAGCGTCGACGAGTCGAACGTGCTCGGGAGCGGGAAGTCCTGGGTGCAGGCAAACGGCTGGCCCGGCTTCCCGAACACCGGCTTGAACTTGCCGTTGACCACCGCCACGTACGCGGTGCAGGTCTCGTGGCCGGGCTGGTGGCCGTCGACCTCCCAGTTGATCGGCGGCCGGATCCCGTCCGCCGTGTAGCCGTTGATGTGGTTGATGGCGCTGACCACCGACTGCTGCGTGAAGCCCGGGCCGGCGGCCTTGATCCCCTTGTAGAGCAGGTCGGCGTTGATCCAGCCCGACAGCGCCTGCTCGTTGATCGGCTTGCCGAGCTTCTTCATCTGCTGGGTGAAGAGCTTCATGCCCGGCGTCGCGTTGGGCGTCTCAAAGGGGATGAAGTCGATGCCGAAGTAGAAGCCGTTGATCTGGTTGCCGTACTTCTTCAGCGTCTGGGGGTCGTAGCCCTGCGGCGCGTAGAACTTCGCGTTCGGCACCCCGGCCCGTTGGAGGGCCTGGGCGATCATCGCATTGCCCTTCACGTCCATACAGGTGCCGACGAACGTCACGTTCTTGGCCTTCATCTGGTCGGCGTCCGACGAGATGTTCGCCAGGCTGATCGGGATCGACGTGTCGCTGAACGCCACGTTGAAGCCGAACTTCTTGAAGCCGGCGATCATCCCGGTCGCGCACTGGGCCGACTGCGGGACCGTGTACGCCATGACGGCGACGTTCTTGACGCCGAGCTGCTGGGCGATGAACGCCGGCGCCTCCTGCGGGCAGTCGAGGCAGAGGAACGAGCCCTTCTCGCCGAACAGGTTCGGCGCGCCCTTGCCGGTGCACTGGTTGGGGAGGCCGGGCGTCGCGTTGCACCCGGACGGGAACGCCGAGCCCGGGGTCGGGTTGCCCGAGGCCCACTGGGTGTTGATGTTCCAGCCGAACGTGGGGACGCCCTTCGAGGCGAGGTACGAGCCGGCGCTGAAGTTGTCGACGATCACCGGCAGGACGGCGAAGACGTGCTTCTCCTCGACGAGCGAGCGGGCCTGGATCAGGTCGGTCGAGGGCGAGTCCTGGTCGTCGAGCTTGGCGACGAGCCGGAACTTGTGGTTGAAGACGCCGCCCTTGGCGTTGATGTAGTTGAAGTAGGCCTGGACGCCGTCGAAGCCGGAGGCGTAGGGCTGGCCGACGAAGTTCTCGATGCCGGCCATGCCGCCGACGTCGATCGTGGTGGAGGTGACGCCGGGGGCCTGCTGAGCGCCGGCGGGTACCGCCCCGGCGACGACCACCGTGCCGGCGACGACCAGCGCCGCGACGAAGGCTCGGCTCGCAGCTTTCCAACCCATCGGACTCCCCCCAAGTCGACCGACGTTGCCGCGCACTCTAGCCACCAACCCCCCTGACGCTCACGTCAGGTCACGGTCCGACGCGCCCGTCGCGGGCCCGGCGCGGGGCCGGTCGCGGCCGTTCCGCGCGCCGCCCGGGCGACGGCGTCAGCGGGGCGGGCGGCGGGCGACGGGACGCTGCGGGCGGTTCCCGATCGTGCGGCGGACGATCGAGGTCTTGAACCGCAGCGAGCGGTCCGAGGACCACAGCGCGTACGGGGCCATCGTCACGCTGGCCAGCCCGAGCAGGACCGAGTCGTAGTTCACCCGCCAGCCCGAGAAGTCGTGCCAGGCTCGCTCCCGGTCCGGCCGCACCGGCACCCCGTACCCGCCGAGCTGCTCGTAGGCGTCGTTGAACTCGGACTGGGCGATGCTGATCGGGTCGTCGGGCTCGGGGTCGGGGTCGAAGGGGATGCGGAAGAAGTCGGCGACCTCGCGCAGGGCGAGCGTGCCGGCCCGGATGCACAGCCCGGCCTGGGGCGACCACGGGATGGCGAGCGTCGACTGCGCGAGCGAGGCCGCGTCGAGGAGCGCGCCGGCCGCCGTCACCCAGGACCGGTCCGGGTTCGGCGACCGGAAGAACACGAGCACCGCCAGCGACGTGTGGGTCTCGCCGACGTCGGCGAACCATCCCTCCCACGCCGCCCACAGCTCCGGCAGCTGGTCGTTCCAGCCGATGGCGTGGTACCGCTGCAGCAGCTCGACCGCGCTCGGCGGCGTCCCGGCCCGGGTCGCGAGCTGGGTGACCGCCAGCTCCCGGCGCGAGAAGGCGCCGTAGATCGTCGGCAGGTACGCGATGAGCAGCGCGAGGATCCCGAGCCCCGACGCGGCCTCGATGAACGTGACGATGTAGCTCGGCACCCCGCCCGGCGTGAGGGCGAAGCCGAGCGTGAAGAACGACGAGCCGCTGAGCTCGAAGGCGCGGCGCCAGCTGTGCACGTCGATCGCGCCGTGGTACACGAGCGTGAAGCCGACGATCATGAGGATCATCCAGGTGAACACCAGCCCGAACAGCCCGAACAGCGGGTACAGGGCCATGATCCGGTCCCGGGTCTCGTAGGTCCGGCTCTCGCTGGCGAACAGGTCGAAGACGCGGCGGATCGCGACGAACACGAACCGGGTGAGCGCCGTGCTGGCGGCCCGGGGCAGCACGAAGGTGCGCAGCGCCGAGTCGAGGACGGTCCCGATCAGGGCGACGCCAACGACGGTGAGGCCGACGGCAGCGAGCTCGTGCACGGCGCCAGCCTGTCAGTCGTCGTCCAGTCGGGGCCGGGCCCGGCCCCGCTTGGTGTCGCCGCGGCGGCGCTTGGCGTCGAGCCGGGACCGCCGCGCGCCCGGGCCCGGCTTCGTCGGCCGGCGCGGCCGCGGGACCCGCAGCGCCGCCGCCAGCTTCTGGGCCAGCCGCTGCTCGGCGAGCTCCCGGTTCCGGGCCTGGGAGCGGGAGTCGGCGGCCCGGGCGCGCACCACCGGCCCGAGCCGGGCGAGGATCCGGGCCCGCTGCCGGGGCCCGAGCGACCGGGAGGCCTCGACGTCGAAGCTCACCTCGACCGCGGTGTCGGAGGTGTTGGCGTGCTGGCCGCCCGGGCCGCCGGACCGGCTGGCCCGCACGACCACCTCGGCCAGGTCGATCCGGCACGAGGGACTGACCCGCAGCCAGCGCGGCGCCATCGGCGCGACGGTAACCGGGCCCGAGGGCGCCGCCCCGCCATTGACAGCCCGGGGCGGCCCCCTAGAGTGGCGGCACCGTGACGGGGGTCACAGCCCCCCACGGGTCAGCACGGCCCACGGGGCTCCGCGCCCCTTTCAGTTCTGGGGGGAACAGTGGCCGATCAGCGGCACGCACGTCGTCGCCTCGCTCGCGCCGTCGCTCTCGTAGCGGCGGGCGCGCTGGCACTCACCGCGCTGGGAGGGGTGGCCGGGCTCGCCGGCGCCTCGAGCCCGGCCGCGAAGCACCAGGCCAGCGGCGGCGACCTGAAGTTCGGCCTCGAGGCCGAGACCACCGACTACTGCCTGGCGCGCGCGCAGCTCGCCATCTCGGGCATCCAGGTCGTGTCGGCCATCTACGACACGCTCACGGTCCCGAACGACAAGGGGCAGGCGACGCCGTACCTGGCCAAGTCGGTGACGCCGAACGCCGACGACACGCAGTGGACGATCGCGCTGCGGCCGAACATCAAGTTCCAGGACGGCGAGCCGCTCGACGCCACCGCGTTGAAGCTGAACCTGGACACCTACGCCGGATTGCCGGGCGGCGTCGCCGCCTCCGGCGGTCCGCTGTTCGGGATCTACCTCAGCTTCGTCCAGAGCACGTCGATCGTGGACCCGCTGTCGGTCATGGTCACGCTCAAGAAGCCGGTGGCGGACTTCCCGGAGTACCTGTACTCGACCGGCCGGATGGGCATCCAGGCGCCGGCCCAGATCAACGGCGCCTGCTCGACGAACATGATCGGGACCGGCCCGTTCAAGCTGCAGTCGTACCAGCAGAACCAGGCCACCGTCGTCGTCAAGAACCCGAACTACTGGCAGCCGGGCTACCCGAAGGCGAACTCGATCACCTTCGTCCCGATCCCGGACGGCGCGGCCCGCAACACCCAGCTGCAGGGCGGCCAGATTGACCTCACCCACCAGTCGGGTGGCCTGCAGGTCGACAACCTGAAGTCGATCCCGAACGTCAAGACCCTGACCCAGGGCCCCGGCTTCCGGGAGATCGCCCACTACTTCCTGCTCACCAAGAACGCCCCGTTCAACAACCAGCTGGCCCGCACCGCGTTCCAGCTGGCGGTGAACCGGACCGAGATCAACACGATCCGGAACAAGGGCATCTTCACCGTCGCCAACAGCGTGATGGACCAGAAGGTGCCGGGGTACCTGTCGAACGCCGGCTACCCGGCCTTCAACCTGAAGAAGGCCCAGCAGCTGGTGAGCCAGTACAAGGCCCAGAACGGCGGCCAGTTCAACGTCATCCTCGGCACGACGACCGACCCGGACGCCAGCGCCGAGGCCCAGCTGCTGAAGGAGCAGCTGGGCAAGGCCGGCATCAACGCCACCATCGCGCAGTTCGACCAGGCCACCCTGATCAACAAGGCGCTGAGCTTCAGCATCGACGTGCTGCTGTGGCGGAACCTGTACGGCGAGTACAGCGAGGCGGCCGACGCCGAGACCTACATCTGGTTCCAGAGCGGCAGCCCGGTGAACTTCGGCGGGTTCAACGACCCGCAGATCCAGGCCCTCCTGGAGCAGGGACGCGCCGCCACCAGCCCCGCCCAGGCGGCGCCGATCTACCAGCAGTTCAACCGGCTGATGGCCCAGCGCGGCTACCTGTTGCCGACCTGGTTCGTGAACTGGACCATCGGTTACAACCAGTCCGTCAACCTCAGCTTCCCGCCGCTGCCGGACGGGCACGGGAAGCCGCTGTTCGCCTACGGCCGCATTCCCGTCCTCGGCCTCAGCAAGAGCTAGGAGCCTTCGCAGGAGTCACCGGATCAGCGCGATGCAAAACGAGCTGCTACGACTGATCGCACGCCGGCTCGTCCAGCTGGCGATCGTCCTGATCGTCGTCAGCTTCTTCACCTTCGCGCTGATCCGGCTCCTGCCCGGTGACCCGACCCAGACCATCATCCCGTTCGGCCGGGGCCCGTTCTTCGAGCACGCGCGGGCGAGGCTGCGCTCGGACCTCGGGCTGAGCAAGGGCTTCTTCGCCCAGTACTGGGACTACCTGACCAAGCTGGTGCGGCTGAACTTCGGCCACCAGTACTCGTCGGGCCGGAGCGTCGGGACGCTCGTCAAGCAGTCGCTGCCGGTCTCGCTGGAGCTGATGATCTACGCCCAGATCATCTCGCTGGCCATCGCCATCCCGCTCGGCGTGCTGGCCGCCTACCGGGCCGGGACGAGGACCGACAGCGTCATCAACACCACCGCGTTCGGCGCCCTGGCCCTGCCGAACTTCGTGCTGGCGCTGCTGCTCTCGTTCTTCGTCGGCGCCCAGCTGAAGTGGCTCCCGACCGGCGGCTACGCCCCCGGGTGGCTGGACCCGATCTTCAACGGCAGCGTGCACATGGACCTGGGCCAGCACCTCCGGTACATGGTCCTGCCCGCCTTCTCGCTCGCGGTGGGCCAGATCGCGGTGTACATGCGGCTGCTGCGCACCGACATGATCGCCACCCTCCAGGAGAACTTCATCACCCTGGCCAAGGCGAAGGGGCTCAGCAACGCGCGGATCCTCTGGCGCCACGCCCTCCGACCGTCGAGCATCACGCTGCTCACCGCGGCCGGCCTCTCGGTCGGCACCCTGATCGGCGCCGCGGTGGTCGTCGAGGTCATCTTCACCGTGCCCGGCATGGGCCTGAAGATCGTCCAGGCCATCAACGCCCGCGAGTACGTCGAGCTCCAGAGCTACATCGTGATCATCGCGGTGCTGTTCGTGCTCGTGAACTTCCTCGTGGACTTCCTCTACGCCGTCGTCGACCCCAGGATCCGCCGTGCCCGGGCGGCGTAGCGCGCGGCCGAGCCCGGGGTCCGGCCGGGGGGCGCCGAGCGACGTCATGCGGCGCGAGGAGCTCGACCCGCACAGCGACGGGCTCATGGCCGACGCCGGCCTCGTGCTCCCGGCCGGCGTCGCGGCCGGCACCGAGGGCGAGCGCAAGAGCCGGTTCGGGGACCTGAGCGTCGGGGCGTGGCTCGCCATCGGCTGGATGGTGTTCGTGATCCTCGTCGCCATCCTCGCCAAGACCCACATCTTCACCTGGGGCGACCCCCAGGCCGTCCACGCCGAGTGTGCCCGGAAGGGCCCGTTCGCCCAGGACGGGTCGGCCCCCGGTCGCTTGTTCGGCTGCGACAGCGACGGGCGCGACATGGTGGCGCGGCTGGCGCTCGGCGCCTGGACGTCACTGCTGGTGTCCTTCGGCGCCATCGCGTTCGGATTCATCGTCGGCGGCGGCCTCGGGCTCGTCGCCGGCTACTTCAGCGACAAGCCGAGCCGGCCCATCGCGGCCGTCGCCGGCGGCGTGATCGGCGCCGCCTTCGGCGTCGTCGCCTTCGGCGTCATCGGTGCGGTCGGGCTCGGGCTGTCGGACGGTCTGGCGGCGGTCATCGGCGGCGTCGGCGGCCTGGCCGCCGGCGGCTACTTCGGGTACCAGCGCGGCGACGTCGACACGCTGATCACGAACGTGTTCAACGTCATGCTGTCGGTCCCGGCCATCGTGCTGGCCCTGGCCCTGGTCGCGTTCCTGCAGGGCAGCGAGGCCGCCGGCACGAAAGCAATCCTCCCGGACGTGCTGATCCTCATCCTCGCCATCGGGATCGTGGCCGTCCCGCTGGTCGGCCGCATCTCGCGGGGCAGCGCGCTGACGTGGAGCCAGCGTGACTTCGTGCTGGCAGCGCGGGCCCAGGGTGCCCAGCACGGCCGGATCATGGTCCGGGAGGTGCTGCCGAACGTGGCGCCGGCCATGTTCTCGATCTCGCTGCTCAGCATCGCCATCGCGATCGTCGCCGAGGGGACCCTCGCCATCCTCGGTGTCGGCGTGCGGCCGCCCGCCCCGTCGTGGGGCAACATCATCGCCCTCGACCGAAACGCCCTGTTCACGTCGCCGCACATCGTGTTCGAGGCCTCGTTCCTGATCTTCGTGACCGTGCTGGCGCTGAACTACCTCGGCGACGTGGTCCGGGCCCGGTTCGACGTCCGGGAGTCCGGCATTTGACCACGGCCCGCTTCACCGAGACCGAGTACGAGGGCCCGCTCCTCGAGGTCACCGACCTCAAGACGTCGTTTCACACCGACGTCGGCGTCGTGCGCGCGGTCGACGGCGTGTCGCTCACCCTCGAGCGCGGCAAGACGCTCGGCATCGTCGGCGAGTCCGGGTCCGGCAAGACAGTGCTCTCCCGGTCGATCATGAACCTGCTGCCCCGCTTCGGCCTCGAGCGGGAGGGCTCGGTGAAGTTCGAGGGCAAGGAGATCATCGAGCTGCCGCCGAGGCAGATGCGGAATTTCTGGGGCGCCCAGATGTCGATGATCTTCCAGGACCCGATGACGTCGCTGAACCCGGTGATGAAGATCGGGAAGCAGATCACCGAGTCGATCCGCCAGCACCTCGACGTGACCCGCGAGTACTCGTCCGACCTCGCGGTGTCCCTCATGGAGTCGGTGCGCATCCCGGAGCCGAAGGTCCGCCTCGGTGAGTACCCGCACCAGCTGTCGGGCGGGATGCGCCAGCGGGTGTGCATCGCCGTCGCGCTCGCGGCCGGCCCGAAGCTGCTCTTCGCCGACGAGCCGACCACGGCCCTCGACGTCACGGTGCAAGCCCAGGTCCTCGACGTCATCGCCAAGGAGCAGTCGGAGCGCTTCATGGCGATGATCCTCGTCACCCACGACCTCGGCGTCGTGGCGGGCCGGACCGAGGAGATCCTTGTGATGTACGCGGGCCGGGTCGTCGAGCAGGCGCCGACCAGCGTGCTGTTCACCGACATGAAGATGCCTTACACCGAGGCGCTGCTGGCCTCGATCCCCAAGCTCGACGAGCACAGCCACACCCGGCTGGCGACGATCCCGGGCCGGCCGCCGGACCTCAGCCACCCGCCGCCGGGCTGCAAGTTCGCGCCCCGCTGCCGTTACGTGCAGGACCGCTGCCTGGAGGAGGAGCCGCCGCTGCAGGCCGGCGACGCGTCCGGGCACCAGTACCGCTGTTGGTTCCCGGTCGGCACCCCGGCCGGCCAGGAGGCGCTGGCCAGGAACGAGCGCGACGGCCGGGTCCCCGCCGCCGCGACGGCCGCGGCCGCGGCGGGCGGCGCCTGATGGCGGGCACCGGGACCGCGCATCTGCGCGACACCGACAAGGCGCTGCTGCGGGTCGAGGATCTCGTCGTCGAGTTCGCGGTCGGTCACCTCAGCGACAAGGTCCACGCCGTGTCCGGGGTGAGCATCGACATGCTGCCAGGCGAGACCCTGGGGCTGGTCGGCGAGTCCGGCTGCGGCAAGTCGACGACCGGGCGGGCCGTGATGCAGCTCCCGCCCCCGGTGTCGGGCACCGTCCGCTTCGACGGGACGGAGCTCACCAAGCTGACCGGCGAGGCGCTGCGGCGGATGCGGCCCCGGCTCCAGATGATCTTCCAGGACCCGATCTCGTCGCTGAACCCGCGCCGACGGGTCCGCGACATCGTGCGCGAGGGCCTCGACATCTGGCAGATGGGCGACAAGCCCGACCGCGACGCCAAGGTCGACGAGGTGCTGACCGCGGTCGGCATGGACCCCGCGAGCGGTGACCGGCATCCCCACGAGTTCTCGGGCGGGCAGTGCCAGCGCATCTCGATCGCCCGGGCCGTGGTCACGGACCCGAAGCTGATCATCTGCGACGAGCCGGTGTCGGCCCTCGACGTGTCCGTGCAGGCCCAGATCCTGAACCTGCTCGAGGACATGAAGCGTCGTTACGGCCTGACGATGGTGTTCATCGCCCACGACCTGGCGGTGGTGAAGAACGTCAGCGACCGGGTGCTCGTCATGTACCTCGGGAAGATGTGCGAGGTCGCGTCGCCCGACGACCTCTACGAGCACCCGTCGCACCCGTACACCGGAGCACTGCTGGCGGCCATCCCGGTACCGGACCCGGCCGTCCGTCCCGACGAGGAGCGGGTCCTCGGCGGCGAGGTGCCGTCACCCATCCACCCGCCGACCGGCTGTCGGTTCCGGACCCGGTGCCCGAAGGCGCAGGAGCGCTGCGCGGCCGAGGAGCCGATCCTGCGCGCCGTCGGGCCCAACCACTACGTGGCCTGCCACTACCCGCTCGAGCCCGGTGAGCAGATCGACTTCGCCCGGGTCGGGATCGGCGCCACCATCGACCTCTCCCAGGACGGCGACGGCACCGCCCACTGACCGGCGCGGTCGACAAGGCGGGCTCGACACTCCAGCGACCTCGGGCAGGACGCTGCCCGTGCCGACTGGCCCGAAGCCGCGAGTCGTGATCAGGCGCGGGCGGCGTGCGGGGACGGCTCGGGAATCGGGCGGCCATCAGCGCGCGCGGCGGCGAGCCAGGCTTCAGCCGCGACCTCGACCTCGGCGACTGCCTCATGCGGCGTCGGGCCGTGCGCAGTGCAGAACGGCAAGTCCGGGACGTCGGCGATCCACGCCTGGTCCTCGCCGGTCCAGAAGACCTCAATCCGATAGCCGGTCATCGGCCGTCATCCACTTTCAAATCGTATCGGCGGGCCAGCGTTGCCACCTGCCTGACCTGGTACGGCTTGGCTTGACCGTGTTCTGCCTGAAGGTTCAACAGCTCCGCGACGCCCGTCCGCGCGAAGACGCGGTGGCTTCCCCGCCCGCCGATTCTCTCGGAAGCCAAGCGCGATCACGAGGCGGACCAGATCGTCGAAGGCGACGTTGCGCACATCGCCACGAAGCATCCGGGTGATCAGGCGCGCCGGCCGCAGCCGGGAACGGTACGGACGAGGTACGACAACGACTGGCGTGTCACGCGGTCGCCGGCCGCCGCCACCGGCCCGACCGGAGTCGGGTCGATGGCGGAGGAGCAGCGATCAGGCGGCTTGGGCCTCCGCGGCGGGCTCGACCAGCGCCAGGTCAAGGACCTCGGCCACGTCGTCGACGAGGTGGAAGGTCATCGCCTCCCGGACCGCGGTCGGGACGTCCTCGAGGTCGGGCCCGTTGCGGGTGGGCAGGATCACCGTGGTGAGCCCGGCCCGCTGCGCCGCCAGCACCTTCTGCTTGACACCGCCGATGGGCAGCACGCGGCCCTGCAGCGTCACCTCGCCGGTCATGCCGACGTCTGCGCGCACCGGGCGGCCGGTGAGCAGGCTGGCCAGCGCGGTCGTCATCGTCACGCCCGCCGACGGGCCGTCCTTCGGGATGGCGCCGGCCGGGACGTGGACGTGGAAGCGCCGCGTCGCGTCGGCCGGGTTCACGCCCAGCTCGGCGGTGTGGCCCTGCACGTACGACAACGCGATCTGCGCCGACTCCTTCATGACGTCGCCGAGCTGCCCGGTGAGGGTCAGGCCCGGCTCGCCGGCCATGGCCGTCGCCTCGATGTACAGCACGTCGCCGCCGGTCCCGGTCACGGCCAGGCCGGTCGCCACGCCGGGGACCGCCGTGCGCGGGGTGTCCTCGGGGAAGAACCGAGGTCGACCGAGCGCGTCGGGGACCGCGTCGGCGTCGACGACGACCGGGGCGGTCGCGTCGCCGCTCACCAACCTCGCCGCCACCTTGCGCAGCAGCTTGCCCAGCTCCCGCTCGAGGCTCCGGACTCCGGCCTCCCGCGTGTAGTCGACCACGATGCGACGCAGCGCGCCGTCGTCGACCTGCACGTCGTCGGCACCGAGCCCGTTGCGCTCAAGCTGGCGGTCCAGCAGGTGGTCGCGAGCGATCGCGACCTTCTCGTCCTCGGTATACCCGTCGAGGCGGATCACCTCGAGCCGGTCCAGCAGCGGGCCCGGGATCGTCTCGGCGAGGTTCGCGGTCGCGAGGAACAGCACCTGCGACAAGTCGAGGTCCACGTCGAGGTAGTGGTCACGGAACGTGTGGTTCTGGGCCGGGTCGAGCACCTCGAGCAGCGCCGAGGACGGGTCGCCGCGCCAGTCGGCGCCGAGCTTGTCGACCTCGTCGAGGACGATGACCGGGTTCATGGTGCCGGCCTCGGTCAGGGCGCGGACGACCCGGCCGGGCCGGGCGCCGACGTAGGTGCGCCGGTGACCACGGATCTCGGCCTCGTCGTGCACGCCACCCAGCGCGACACGCGTGAACTGGCGCCCGAGGGCGCGAGCGATCGACTCGCCGAGCGACGTCTTGCCGACGCCGGGCGGGCCGACCAGGGCGAGGATGGCCCCGACCCCGCGGCCGGTGGCCTCCCCGAGCCCGCGCTCGGCGCGCAGCTTCCGCACCGCCAGGAACTCGATGATGCGGTCCTTCACGTCCCCGAGCCCGGTGTGGTCGGCGTCGAGGATGCGACGGGCCTCGCCGACGTCGAGGTTGTCGTCGGAGCGCTTGCCCCACGGCACCTCGAGCAGCGTGTCGAGCCAGCTGCGGATCCAGCCGTGCTCGGGGCTCTGGTCACTGGTGCGCTCCAGGCGGTCGATCTCGCGCGCCGCCGCCTCCCGGATCTTCTCCGGCAGGTCGCGCTCCTCGAGCGCCTTGCGGTACTCGCCGACGACGTCGCCGTCGTCCTCACCCAACTCCTTGCGGATGGCGTCCATCTGGCGGCGCAGCAGGAACTCCTTCTGCTGGGCCTCCATCCCGTCGGTCACCTCGGTGCGGATGCGGTCCGCGACCTCGAGCTCGGCGAGGGCGTCGCGCGCCCAGCTGACCACCGCCTCGAGGCGGGCCTCGACGTCGAGGGTCTCGAGCAGCTCGACCTTGCGCTCCAGCGCCAGGTCCGGCCACCAGCCGGCGGTGTCCGCCAGCGCGCCCGGCTCGGTCACGCCCTGCAGCGCCTCGACCAGCCGCCCGGCGCGCAGCCGGGTCGCGATCTCGCTGACGATGGCCCGGTACTCGGTGGCCAGCTCGCGCGCCCGCGGCGAAGCCACGGCGGGCTCGGCCACCGGGTCGGCCTCGACGTAGAGGGCGGCGCCGGTGCCGGGCACGCCCACCCCGACCACGGCCCGGGACAGGCCGCGCAGGACCAGCGCCTGGGCGCCGTTCGGCAGCTCGCCGGCGCTCTCGACCCGGGCCACGGTGCCGACCCGGGCGTAGCGGCCGTCGATCCGGGGCACGAGGAGGACCTGGCCGTCGTCGCCGGCCGCCTCGGCGGCCCGGCGGGCCTCGTCCGACTCGAGCGCCAGCGTCACCACCATCTGGGGCAGCACGACGCCGGTGCTCAAGGGGAGCAGGGGCAGGACCAGGCGTTCGTCAACGGAGGGGCTCGTGTCCGCCATCATGACCTCGACTCGGCGATTACAGGATTACAAGGCGCTCAACCGCGGGCCGGGGGCGCTCATTCCCGACCGTGACCCTCGTCAATTGGCCGGGAGGCCTTGGGAATCGGGCGATTCCGGGCTCGGGAGCCCGGGGACGCCCCGCCGGGGCGCCTACCCGGGCTTCGTCATGCGCTCGGGGCGCACGAGCCGGTCGAACTCCTCGCCGGTGAGGTGCCCGAGCGCGACCGCCGCCTCCCGGAGGGAGGTGCGGTGGCGGTGGGCGTGCTTGGCGATCTCGGCCGCCTTGTCGTAGCCGAGGTGGGGGTTCAGGGCGGTGACGACCATGAGCGAGTTGGCGACGTGCTCGGCGATCCGCTCCCGGTTGGCCTCGAGCCCCTCGACGGCGAAGCGCCGGAAGTTCGTCGCCGAGTCGGTCAGCAGCGCCACCGACTGGAGGACGTTGTAGATGATGACCGGCTTGTAGACGTTGAGCTCGAAGTTGCCCTGGGACCCGGCGATGCCGACGGTGACGTCGTTGCCGAGGACCTGGGCGCAGACCATCGTCAGCGCCTCGCTCTGGGTGGGGTTGACCTTGCCGGGCATGATCGACGAGCCGGGCTCGTTCTCGGGCAGGATCAGCTCGCCGAGCCCGGCCCGGGGCCCGGACGCGAGCCAGCGCACGTCGTTGGCGATCTTGGTGAGCGACACGGCGAGGGTCCGCAGGGCGCCGCTGGCGTGCACGAGGGCGTCGTGGGCGGCGAGGGCCGCGAACTTGTTCGGCGCCGAGACGAACGGCAGCCCGGTGAGCTCGGCGATCGCGGCCGCCACCCGATCGGCGAACGCCTCGTGGCTGTTGAGGCCGGTGCCGACCGCCGTGCCCCCGAGGGCCAGCTCGTAGAGACCCGGGAGCGCGGCCTCGATCCGGTCGAGGTCGGCGTCGAGCTGGGCCACGTAGCCCGAGAACTCCTGGCCGAGGGTGAGCGGCACCGCGTCCTGGAGGTGGGTCCGCCCGATCTTCACGATGTCGGCGAACTCGCCGGCCTTGGCGTCGAGCGCGTCGCGCAGGGCCCGGACCGCGGGCCGGAGCCGGTGGACGATCTCCTCGGCGGCCGCGATGTGCATGGCGGTCGGGAAGGTGTCGTTGGACGACTGCGACCGGTTGACGTGGTCGTTGGGGTGGATCGGGTCCTTGCTGCCCTTCTCGCCGCCCGCCAGCTCGATGGCCCGGTTCGAGATCACCTCGTTCATGTTCATGTTCGTCTGGGTGCCGCTGCCGGTCTGCCAGATGAAGAGGGGGAACTCGTCGGCCAGCTTCCCGTCGATGACCTCGTCGGCGGCGGCGACGATCAGCGTGGCCTCGTCGTCGGCGAGCAGCCCCAGCTCGCGGTTGGTGGTGGCGGCCGCCTTCTTGAGGATCGCCACGCCTCGGATGACCGACGCCGGCATCCGCTCGTCGCCGATGCTGAAGTGGTGCAGCGACCGCTGGGTCTGCGCGCCCCAGTACCGGCCGGCGGGGACCTCGATCGGCCCCATGCTGTCGGTCTCGGTGCGGGTCGCGTCCGCCATCCCGTTCGACGCTACCCCGGCGCCTCGTCCCGGCCCCGACCGGCTCGGCGGACGTGGCGGTCGAAGGACGCTCGCAGGTACGGGCCGAGCAGCCCCGCCGCGCGCGCCAGGACCGCGGTGCCGGCGTCGGCGGTGATGACGAGCCGGTCCCGCTCGACGCCCCGCACGATCGCCCGCGCCACCGTCTGCGGGGACCGCACCTTGATCCCGGCCGAGATGCGCGCCGTCGCCGCCGGCTTGTCGAGGTTCTCCCGGGCCAGCCCGGGGGTGTCGGTGTCGGGCGGGTAGGCGCAGCCGACGACCACGTCGTAGGGCTTCAGCTCGGCCCGCAGCGTCTCGGCGAGGCCTCGCACCGCGAACTTGGCGGGCGCGTACGCGGCGTAGCCGTACACGCCGACGAGGCCCGCCGTCGACGACACGAGGACGAGATGGCCCCGGCGCCGCTCGATCATCGACGGCACGACCGCCCGCACCGCGTGGAGGGTGCCGAAGTAGTCGAGCGCCATCTGCTCCTCGAAGACGCGGCGGGCCAACCGCTCGAAATGGCCGGGTCGGGCCGCGCCCGCGCTCGTCACCAGCACGTCGACCGGACCCAGCTGGGCGGTGAGGAGCGCGCAAGCGGCCTCGAGCCGCTCCGGGTCGGTCACGTCGGCGGGCTCGGCGGCGACGCGGGTGCGGTCCCCCGCGCCCCGCTCGAGCTCGTCGAGCGCGCTCGAGAGCCGCTCGACGTCGCGCGCCACGATCGAGACCCGGGCTCCCCGCTCGAGGGCCAACCGGGCCGTCTCGAGGCCGATCCCGCTCGACCCACCGGTCACGAGCACGTGCGCGTCCGCGAGCCGGGTCACGGGCCGGGATGCTGCCATAGGTCGACGAGGCTCCGATACGTTGCCGAGGGCATGACCCGTCTCCCGCTGCTGCTCGCGGCGGTGGTCGTGGGCGGGGCCGCCGTGGCGCCGGGCCCCGAGGCGGCGACGGCGCCGAGCCCGGCGCCGCTGGTGCGCGCCCGGGCCGGGGGCGGCTTCCACGCCGCCGGCAGCGTCGAGCAGGTGTACGTGACCGGCGTCAGCCCGGGGTCGCGGCTGTCGCTCCTCGACGCGAGCGGCGCCCGGGTGCGCCAGGGGCACACCGACGCCCAGGGGGCGCTGCTGTTCCGGGGCGTCGCGCCGGGCGGCGGCTACCGGGTCGAGCAGCGCAGCGGCGGGCACGCCCGCTCGCCGGCGCTGCGGGTGCTGCGCCCGGACGAGACCCCGCCCCCGTCCTTCTACCAGGGCCAGCACCTCTCGAACGGCTACGGCTACCTCACGACGCGCGACGGCACCCAGCTGGCCGTCAACGTGCATCTCCCGGGCCCGGTCGACCAGGGCCCGTACCCGACCGTCGTCGAGTACTCGGGCTACGACCCCGCCAACCCGACCAGCGCCCAGCCCGCCTCGATGATCGCCCAGTCGCTCGGCTACGCGACGGTCGGGGTCAACATGCGCGGCACCGGCTGCTCGGGCGGCGCGTGGGACTTCTTCGAGCCGCTGCAGTCCCTCGACGGCTACGACGCCATCGAGGCCGTCGCCGCCCAGCCGTGGGTGCTCCACGGCAAGGTCGGCATGGTCGGCATCTCCTACCCCGGCATCACCCAGCTGTTCGTCGCCGCCACCCGTCCGCCGCACCTGGCCGCCATCACGCCGCTGTCGGTCATCGACGACACCTACCGCGGCGTCCTCTACCCGGGCGGGATCCTGAACACCGGCTTCGCGGTCGCGTGGGCGAAGGACCGCCAGCACGACGCCCGCCCCGCGCCCGACGGCGGCCAGCCGTGGGCGCGGCGGCGCATCCAGGCCGGGGACACCGTGTGCGCCGCCAACCAGGCGCTGCGCCTCCAGACCCCGAACGTGCTCACCGAGATCGACGCCGGCCGCTTCTATGACCCGGCCCGCTACGACCACCTGACCCCCGACCTGCTGGTGCCGAAGATCACCGTGCCCACCTTCCTCGCCGGCGCGGTCGAGGACGAACAGGTCGGTGGCCACTGGCCCGAGCTCATCAGCCACTTCGCGGCCTCGACGAAGCTGAAGGTCACGATCACCAACGGGACCCACGTCGAGCCGTTCGGCCCCGCGGTGGCGATCCGGTGGGGCGAGTTCCTCGACTTCTACGTCGCCCAGCGCATCCCGTCGGTCCCGGCCGGGCTCCGGGCCGCCGCGCCCGTCGCGTACTCGAGCATCTTCGGCACGCCGCTGACGCTGCCCCCGGACCGGTTCGCGGGCCAGACCGACTACGCGGCCGCCCTGGCCCGCTACGAGACCGAGTCGAGGGTGCGCGTCCTGTTCGACAACGGCGCCGGCACGCCCACCGGCGCGCCCGAGCCCGGGTTCGAGGCGTCGTTCCCGAGCTGGCCGCCGCCCGGCGTGCAGCCGACCACCTGGTACCTGCGGTCGGGCGGGCGGCTGAACCGGTCGGCGCCGCCCGCGCCGGACCGCGGTTCCGACTCCTACCGCTACGACCCGGGCTCGGTGCCGGCGACCGACGCCACCCCGAAGACGATCGACGCCATCTGGACCTCGCTGCCCCCGTACAACTGGCAGCCACCCCGGGCCGACGCCGCGCTCACCTACACGAGCGACCGGCTGCCGAGCGACGTGGTGCTCACCGGCCCGGCCAGCGTCGACCTGTGGCTGCGGACGAGCGCGCCCGACACCGACCTCGAGGTCGTGCTGACCGAGGTCCGCCCTGACGGCCAGGAGATGTACGTGCAGAGCGGGTGGCTGCGGGCCAGCCACCGCAGCACGCTGCGCGCCGATTCGACCCCGCTCGAGCCCCGCTACAGCGACGAGCGGGCCCAGGTCCGGTCGATGCCGAAGGGCCGGTACGCGCTGGTGCGGGTCCCCCTGTTCCCGATCGTGCACGCGTTCCGGGCGGGGTCGCGCCTGCGGGTCGTCATCCAGGCCCCCGGCGGCAACCGGCCCCAGTGGGCGTTCGACGACCTGCCCGGTCCGGCTCGCAACCAGGTGGCCCGTTCGGCCACGCTGGCGTCCAAGATCGTGCTGCCCGTGAACCCCACCGTCGCCGTACCCACCCCGCTGCCGCCCTGCCCGTCGCTGCGGGGCGAGCCCTGCCGCCCCGCGAGCCCGCCCGGATGAGCGCCGTCGCCGACCTCGCCGACCGCTACGTGGAGCGGGCCGCCGCCCTCGACCCGGTCGCGGCGACCTTCGAGGGGCTGCCCGGCTACGACGACGAGCTGACCGACTACTCGCCGGACGCCATCAACGAGCGCCTCGAGCACGACCGCCGCACCCGGGCCGAGCTGGACCGGACGCCGGCCGAGGGGGACGACGACCGGGTCGCGGCCGAGGTGCTGCGCCGGTTCCTCGACCTCAGCATCGAGCTCACCGAGACCGGCGAGCCGCTCCGGGCGCTGCGGATCCTCGACAGCCCGGTGTCGAGCGTCCGCATGGTGTTCGACCTCATGCCCCAGGCGACCGAGGAGGACTGGGACGCCATCACGGCCCGGGCCGCGAAGGTCCCCCAGGCGCTGTCGTCGTTCCAGGACGCGCTCACCGAGGGGGCCGCCGAGGGCCTGGTGGCGGCGCGTCGTCAGGTCGTGGCGTGCGCCAAGCAGGCCGACACGTGGGGCGGCCAGCGCGACACCGGCGAGCTTCCCTTCTTCCTCGGGCTGCTCGACCGCTTCGACGCCACCGGCCTCGACCAGCCGGCCCTGCGGACGCGGCTCGAGAGCGTGGCCGGACGCGCCACCGCCGCCTACGCGTCGCTCGGCCGGTACCTGGTCGAGGAGTACGAGCCCTCCGTCACCGACCAGGACGCGGTCGGGGAGGAGCGGTACGCGCGCCTGGCGCGCGCCTACACCGGCACCGCGCTCGACCTGCACGAGACGTACCGCTGGGGCTGGGAGGAGCTGGCGCGGATCGAGGACGCGATGACGAGCGTCGCCGACCGGATCCTGCCCGGCGAGTCGATCCCGGCCGTCATCGAGCACCTCGAGCGCGACCCGACCCGCAGCATCGAGGGCGTCGACGCCTTCCAGCCCTGGCTGCAGGACCTGCTCGACCGAACCGTCGCCGAGCTCGACGGCGTCCACTTCGACATCCCGGCGCCGGTGCGACGCGTCGAGGCGATGATCGCCCCGCCCGGCGGCGCGGCCGCGATGTACTACACGGGCCCGTCGGAGGACTTCAGCCGCCCGGGCCGGACCTGGTACCCGACGCTCGGGCGCACCCGGTTCCCGCTGTGGGGCGAGGTGAGCATCTGCTACCACGAGGGCGTCCCCGGCCATCACCTCCAGATCGGCACCGTCCGCTACCTCGCCGACCGGCTGAACCGCTTCCAGCGGACGATGGCCGGCACCTCCGGGCACGCCGAGGGCTGGGCGCTGTACGCGGAGCGGCTGATGGGCGAGCTCGGCTACCTCGACGACCCCGCCTTCGAGCTCGGCATGCTGCGCGCCCAGGCGATGCGCGCGGTGCGGGTCGTCGTCGACATCGGCCTGCACCTCGAGCTGGCGATCCCGGCCTCCGAGCGGTACCACGCCGGCGAGCGGTGGACGCCCGAGCTGGCGCTGCCGTTCGTGATCGACCGCAGCCACTTCCCGCCCGACTTCATGGCCAGCGAGGTCGACCGGTACCTCGGGCTGCCCGGGCAGGCCATCTCCTACAAGGTCGGGGAGCGGGCGTGGCTCCGGGCCCGGGACGAGGCCCGGCGGCGCCACGGGGCCGGCTTCGACCTCAAGGCCTTCCACCGGTTCGCGCTGGAGCTGGGCCCGATGGGGCTCGACCAGCTCGAGGCCGAGCTGGCTCGCTTCTAGGCCGGGACGCGCCCGGCCGCGACCGCGGCCTGCTCGGCGGCCGCCAGCTGCTCCTCGACGATGGCGATCCCGCCGTCCCAGAAGCCGGGGTCGGCGAGGTCGACGCCGACGATCCGCCCCAGCGCCTCCGGGGTGTCCGAGCCGCCCCTGGACAGCAGCTCGAGGTACGCGGGGACGAACGCCGCGCCCTGCCGCTCGTACTCGCGGTACACCGAGAGCGCGAGCAGCTGCCCGTACGCGTAGGCGTACACGTACCCGGGCGTGCCGATGAAGTGCGGAATGTAGGACCACCAGCTCCGGTAGCCGGGGGTCAGCTCGACCGCGGCGCCGAGCATGTCGGCCTGGGTCTCGACCCAGCACTCGCCGAACCGGTCGACGCTGAGCTCGCCCTCCTCGCGCCGCTCGGTGTGCACGCGGTCCTCGAACCGGTTCATCGCGATCTGGCGGAACACGGTCGCGATCTGGCCCTCGAGGCTCTCGGCGAGCAGCGCCAGGCGCGCGTCGGGGTCGGTGGTGTCGGCGAGCAGCCGCCCGAACGTGACCGTCTCCCCGAACACCGACGCCGTCTCGGCCAGCGTGAGCGGCGTCGACTGGTGGAACACGCCCTGGCCCCGGGCCAGGTAGGCGTGGGCGCCGTGCCCGAGCTCGTGGGCGAGGGTGAGCACGTCGCGCCGGCGACCGGTCCAGTTGAGCAGCACGTACGGGTGCAGCGAGGGGACCGTGTAGGCGCAGAACGCGCCCGGCCGCTTCCCGGGCCGCACCGGGGCGTCGATCCACGGCTGCGCGAAGAACCGCCCGACGACGTCGGCCAGCTCCGGGGAGAACGACGAGTACGCGTCGAGCACCAGCTCCTTGGCGCCGGACCAGCCCATGGGCGTATCCTCGGCCGCGATCGACGCCATCCGGTCGTAGTCGGCGATCCGGTCGAGGCCGAGCAGCCGCGCCTTCAGCGCGTACCAGCGCTGCGGGATGTCGTAGCGGCGCACCACTGCGTCGACCAGCGCCTGCACCGACTCGTCGCTCGCCTCGTTGTCGAGGTTCCGGCTCGCCAGCCAGTTCGGGTAGTGCCGGATCCGGTCGTCGCTGGCCTTGTCGGCCAGCAGGGTGTTGAAGATGAAGCCCCGGGTCCGCAGCCCGGGCCCGAGCGCCTCGGTGACCGCCTCGGCCGCGGCCCGCCGGATGTCCCGGTCCGGGGCCTGCAGCCGGGCCAGCGCCTCCTCGAGCGAGGCCGGCCCGTCGTCGAGGTCGACGGTCAGCGCCGCCGTCTGCTCGCTGAACAGCCGCGCCCAGGCGCTCTTCCCGGTCACCGACTTGTCGGCGAGGACGCGCTCCTCGGGCTCGCTGCGCAGGTGGGGCCGGTAGCGGCGCACCGAGCGGAGGTGATGGCGGCAGAAGTCGAGCGCAGGGTCGTCGATGATCGCCGCCACGTGCTCGTCGGGCAGGGCCGCCCACTCGAGCTCGACGAAGAGCAGCTCGTTCGAGATCGCGGTGGCGCGCTCCTCGACCGCCGCCAGCAGCGCGCCCCGGGCGGGATCGGCGGTGTCGACCGCGAACCGCAGCGCGGCGTACGAGCCGGCCCGTCCGAGCAGCTCGCTGATCTCGCCCAGCTCGTGCATCAGGGTCGCGATGCCGCCCGCGTCGAGGTCGGCGACCCGCTCCCGGTAGCCGCCGAGGTCAGCGGCGCGGCGCTCGGCGTCGTCGAGCTGCTGGGTCACGCCGGCGTCGCTCTGGCCGTCAACGAGCGGCTCGAGGTCCCACGCGACGTCGCCCGCGGTGCGGTCGACGTCGGTGGCAGTCATCGGCGCCGATCCTATGACGCCGCGATCGGAGCGCCCTGCACGGCGGCCCCCTCCAGCGCGTCCGGCAGCGGCTCGCTGTGCACGACGGTGAGCGTCCGGGTGGCGCGGGTGAGCGCGACGTACAGCAGGCGGAGCCCCGCCGGGTCGGGCGCGACGAGCCGGGCCGGCTCGGCCACGATCACGTGATCGAACTCGAGACCCTTGGCGTCGGCCGCGCTGAGCACCGCGACCGGCGTGTCGAGCGCGTCGCCAGTGCCGGACGCGGCGCCGAGGTCGGCGAGCGCGCCGACCAGCTCGGCGTGCCGTGCCACCGGTGCGACGACCGCGACGGTCCCGCCGGCGCCGACGGCCCGACGCGCCTCGTCGGCGAGCGTGTCGACGAATCGGTCGGCGTCGACGCGGACGAAGCGGGGCGCGGCGCCGGTCCGGCGAACCGACCGGTTCGGCGTCATCGGCGTCGACGTCGCGACGAGGACGCGCTCCGCGACCTCCATGATCTCGGCCGGGGTCCGGTAGTTCACGGTCAGCGTGACGAGGCGGGGCTCGACCCGGTCCGGCAGCTGGGCGAGCACCTCGTCCCAGCCGTGCAGCGCGCCGGGCCGGCTCGCCTGCCCGAAGTCGCCCACGATCGTCATCGACCCCGACGGGCACCGACGGGCGAGCAGCCGCCACTGCATCGCGGAGACGTCCTGGGCCTCGTCGACGAGCACGTGCCCGAACGTGCGGGGCTCGTCGGCGCCGTTCTCGGACGGGCCGTGCCCGTCCCCGCCGTAGCGGCGGGCCAGCTCGGCGGGGGTGATGAAGCCGCCGACCCCGAGCTCGGCGACGACCGCGGCCGCGGCGTCGTCGGCGCGCGGCCGGCCGCGGCGGCGTCGGGGCCGGGCCGCCTCCGGCGGGCCCAGCCGGGCGTCGGCCTCGTCGATGAGCGCCAGGTCGGCCTCCGACCACGGCACGTCACGCAGCTCCGGCGAGCGGGGCCGGGCCAGCCGCGCCTGCTCCTCGCGTGACAGGACCCCGTCGGCGGCGGACCGGATGAGCGCCGGGAACGAGAAGAGGTCGTGGACGAGGTCGCCGCCGGTGAGCACCGGCCACATCCGCTGCAGGGCTTCCCGGACCTCGGGGAGGCGTCGCAGCCGGGCGTCGAGCTCCCGGTCCCAGTCGGAATCGTCGGGCGCGGCGGCCCCGAGCGAGCGCCGGTACTCCTCGCGGAGGTGCTCGATCACGGCCCGCACCACGCCGGGGCGCTTCGAGTTGTGGGTGCCCCGCCGCCGCTGGGCCCGCTCGACGACCCGGGCCGACCGGGCCCGGGTGAGTCGGAGCACGCTCCCGTCCACCACGATCACGAGGTCCCGGGGCAGCGGGTGCTCGCGGTCCCGCAGCGCCCGGGCGATGACCCGCGCCATGCGCGCGTCGCCCTTCAGGCGGGCCGTCGCCGGGTCGTCGTCACCGCGCACGTGGTACGACGGCTTCAGCCCCGGCAGCGTCGCGAGCTGCACGTCGTTCTCGCCGAGCGACGGCAGCACCTGGTCGATGTACCGGAGGAAGATGCTGTTGGGTCCGACGATCAGCACCCCCTGGGCGGCGAGGCGTCGGCGGTGCGTATAGAGGAGGTAGGCGGCGCGGTGCAGCGCGACGGCCGTCTTGCCGGTGCCGGGCCCGCCGCCGACGACGAGGACGCCGCCGGCCGGGGCGCGGATCGCCTCGTCCTGCTCGGCCTGGATCGTGGCGACGATGTCGCCCATCCGCCCGGTGCGGGCCCGGTCGAGCGCGGCCAGCAGCGCCGCCTCGCCGAGCACGGTGAGGTCGGCGGCCTCGGCCTCCGCCCGGTCGAAGACCTCGTCGTCGATGCCGACCAGCTCCCGGCCGTCGCCGGGCTTGGTGAGGAAGTGGCGCCGGCGCACGACCGCCATCGGGTCGACGGCGGTGGCCCGGTAGAACGGCTCGGACACCGGGGCCCGCCAGTCGACGACGAGCGGGGTCTGGTCCTCCTCGGTGACCGCCACCCGCCCGACGTAGAAGGTCCGACTGGGCCCGGACGCCGGCTCGGGCTCGAGGTCGAGGCGCCCGAAGCACAGCGGCGCGGGGTCGATGGCGAGGACGGCGAGCCGCCGGCGGGTCAGGTCCTCGGCCGCGTCTCGCTCCAGCCGGGCCTGGTGGGTCCCGCCCGCTCCGACCTCGGCGTAGCCGTCGGCGACCCGGCGGGCCGCGTCGCGCATGACGTCGAGCCGCTCATAGGCGTGGTCGACGTACCGCTGCTCGGCCTCCAGCTCGGGGTGCGCGACAGACAACGGGGCGCGGACTCAGTTCTGCTCGACGACGGGGGGTGACCACTCTAGGCCGTGGCCACGCCTCACTCGACGGTCGGGCCCGCCACCAAGTCGAGTCCGGGCGCGTCACCGCCGAGCAGCGCGACGCGCGGCCCGAGCGCGAAGCGATCACCGTCACCCGCGAGCCAGATGCCGCCGAGGTTCGGGATCGGCCACGACTCGCCGCCGAGCCCGGTCACCACGGCCCGGATGAACCCGCCGTGCGTCACCGCGACCGCGACGCCCGACGACGCCGCGACGGCGTCTCGCAGGGCCGGGATCCCGCGCCGCCGCACCGCCTCGTCGTCCTCCCACCCCTCGGGGGTTCGTCCCTCGTCGAGCCAGCCCGGGTAGTCGGCGTCGATGACGTCGCGCGTCAGCCCGGTCCAGTCGCCGACGTGGCGCTCCCGGAGGCGGGCGTCGAGCTGCACCGACCCGTCCGGGCCGGCCAGCAGCTCGGCCGTCTGGCGGGCTCGCTTTAGGTCCGACGCCCAGACGGTGACGGCCCTGTCGAGCGCCGGCGCGGCCGCCTGGGCCTGACGGATGCCGTGCGGGCTCAGCGGCGGGTCGGCTTGGCCCTGCCAGCGGCGCTCCGCGTTCCAGGTCGATTCACCGTGGCGCACCAGGAGCAGGCGCACGGCGTCTCGCTCGGGCGCGGCCACGGCTTCGGACCGTAGCGCCCGACCGTCGGGCCGCCACCCGCGCCTCGCCCGCCCCGCCGGGCGCTCGGGATCCCCTTTAGTACGCTCCGCCGCCCGTGGGGCCCCGCCGCTTCATGGTGACGCTCCTCATCATCGCGGGCGCCGCCTTCGCCGGCCGCGCCGTGTACATCCTCACCGTGACCCGGTACGAGCACGGCTTCTACGACCACGTGTACTACGAGGGTCAGGCGGCGCTGCTCGGCGACGGCCACGGGTTCACCAGCCCGCCGTTCTTCGGCCGTCCGGGCGCGCCCGACGCGCTGCACCCGCCGCTGACCGGGCTCACGCTGGCCCCGGTCGCGTGGGCGACCGGCGACAGCACGCTGGCCGAGCAGCTCGCCGTCGCGCTGGCCGGCGTCGGGGTCGTCGCGCTCGTCGGCCTCATCGGCCGCGAGGTCGCGGGCCCCCGGGCCGGTCTACTCGCGGCGGGGATCGCGGCCGTCTACCCGAACCTGTGGATGAACGACGGCCTCGTCATGTCCGAGACCTTCGCCGCCCTGGGCACGGCGGCGACCGTGTTCTGCACCTACCGGCTGATCCGACAGCCGAGCTGGCGGAACGCGGCCGGGACCGGCGTCGCCTGCGCGCTGGCGATGCTCAGCCGCTCCGAGCTGGCGCTGCTGGTCCCGATCGTGGTCGTGCCGGCCGCGTTGACGATCCGCGGGCTGGCCCGGGAGCGACGGCTGCTGCTCGCGGGGGCGGCCGTCGTGGCGGCGCTGGTCGTCGTCGCGCCGTGGGTCACGTTCAACCTCGCCCGCTTCGACCACACGGTGCTCCTCGCCAGCGGCGACACCGGGGTGCTGCTGGGCGCCAACTGCGACCAGACCTACTCGGGCCCGCTCATCGGCTCCTGGTACGGGCTCTGCACGTTCCGCGAGTTCCGCGACCATCGCGGCGGCCGCGCCTCGCATCCGGGCACCCGCGGCCAGGCGCTCGACTACGTCGGTGGGCACCTCGATCGGCTCCCGGCCGTCGTCGCGGCTCGCCTCGGCAGGGAGTGGAGCGTGTACCACGTGTTCTCGATGGCGCACGACAGCACCCAGGAGGGCCGGCCGTACTGGGCGTCGATCGCGGGGTGGGCGTGCTACCTCGTGGCGCTCGGCCTCGCGCTGCCCGGCGCGTTGCTGCTGCGGCGCCGAAGGGTCCCGCTCGTTCCCATCCTCGGACCGCTCCTCGTCGTGACGGTCAGCGCCGCCTTGTTCTACGGGCTGGTGCGCTTCCGAACCCCGGCCGAGGTGTCGCTCGTGGTCCTCGCCGCGGTGACCGTCGACCGGCTCCTCGCGAGCCGGCGAGGCGAGCCGTCGCGGGCCGTGCCCGCGCCGTGAGCTGCGCGCGCCACGCCGTCCGGACGCCAGCGCCCCTCGCCGTCAGGGGCGGCGGGGTCGGTTCGTCCACCCACCTTCGTCGGTGCGGAACCAGCCGCCGGCCGCGAACGTGCCGCCGTCGGCGTGCACGGTCGTCCCGGTCACGAAGGCCGACAGGTCCGAGGCCAGGAACAGCGCGACCCCGGCCAGGTCGGCGGGCGTCCCGAACCGGCCGATCGGCACCCACTGCGGGATGCGCGGCTCGTCGTCGGGCTTCACCCAGCGCGAGTACGGCACCTGCAGCGTCTCGGTCACGTCCGGTGCGATGGCGTTGACCCGGATCCCGTGCTGCGCGTACTCGAGGGCGAGGCTCTTGGTGAGCCCGGTGACCCCGGCCTTGAACGCGGCGTAGACGGCCCGGGTCGGGATGCCCCGGAACGCCTCGATCGTCGAGACGTTCACGATCGCGCCCGCGCCGCGCTCGATCATCGACGGCAGCGCGGCTCTGGTCACGAGCAGGACGTGCTCGAGGTTGACCCGGTAGAGGTCGAGCCACTCCTCCGGCGTCGACTCGTGGAACGGCTTGCGAGCGCCCCCGTAGTGGCCGACGTTGTTCACGAGGACGTCGACGCCGCCGTGCTCCCCGACGGTCGTCGCCACGACCCGGGCCGCGTCGGCCTCGAGGCGCACGTCGGCGACGACGGACGTCGCGACACCGCCCTCGCGCCGGATGCCGGCCACCGTGTCCTCGGCCCGGCCGGCGTCGATCTCGGCCACCGTCACCGCCGCCCCCTCGGCGGCGAAGCGTTCGGCGATCCCCCGCCCGATTCCGCCGCCGCCGCCGGTGACGAGCGCCGCCTTCGCCTCGAGCAGCCCCATGCGGGCGAGCCTATGGCCCGGTAGGTTTCGAGCCGTGAGCGCCGACGCCACGATCGTCGACAACGACCGGGAGCTGACCGTCCGGGCGACCGCCCACGACGGGACGCTGCTCGTCGCCCCGGACGAGCTGGCGCGCGCGACGGGCTGGGACCTCAAGCCCGAGGGACTCTGCCGTGACAACGTGTGCGTCCCGATCCGCGACGACCACGCCCTGGTCGTCGACGACGCCATCGACCTGCGCGCCTTCGGCGCCGTGCTCGGTCGACCGGTCGCGGTCGAGCCTGACGCGGGGCTGGCCGTGCTCGGCGAGGCGCCGGCGCCGCTCGGCACCCGCCTCGCCGCGCTCGAGGCGCCACCGTTCACGCTCCCCGATCTCGACGGCAACCCCGTCGCGCTCGACGACTACGCGGGCCGCAAGCGGCTGCTCATCGCGTGGGCGTCCTGGTGAGGATGCCGCTGGGACCTGCCCGGGTGGCAGGAGCTGCACGACGAGCTGGCGCCGAAGGGGCTCGTCATGCTGGCGATCGCGCTCGACGAGGACCTCGACGCGGTGCGCCAGTGGGCGATCGACGAGTCGCCGGTGCCGCTTCGGTACCCGGTGCTCGTCGACCGTGAGCACCTCGTCGCGGAGCGGTACGGGATCCTGAACATCCCGACCACGGTGTGGATCGACGAGCGGGGCCGCATCGTGCGGCCGCCCGCCATCGCGCCCGCCGACGACCGGTTCCGGGACTTCACGCAGATCGACTCGTCGGTGCACCACGACGCGCTGCGGCGCTGGGTGGTCGACGACGAGCCGCCGCTCAGCGACGCCGAGATCAACGACCGGCAGGTGCTGCCCGACGACGATCTCCAGCGGGCCCGGGCCGAGCGCCGCCTCGCCGTCCACCTGCTGCGGCGCGGGGCGCGCGACGCCGCCGAGCGGCACCTGGCGACCGCGATGGCGCTCTCCCCCGCCGACTGGACGATCCACCGGGGCTCGATGCCGCTCCGGGACGAGGATCCGTTCGGGCAGGCGTTCTTCGACTTCTACCAGGAGTGGGAGGCCGCGGGGCGGCCCGGCTACTCCGCGTGAAGCCCGAGGTCGTCGCCACCGGCATCCGGTTCCCCGAGGGCCCGGTCTGGTGCCCGGCCGACGGCGCCGCGACCGGCACGATCGTGTGCACGAGCGTCGCCGACGGCTCGCTCGAGCGCGTGCACGTGGCCGACGGCCGGGTCGAGCGCGTCGCGACCCTCGGCGGCGGCGCCAACGCGGCCGCGCCCTGCCGGGACGGCGGCTACCTCGTCACCCAGAACGGCGGCATCGACTTCTCGAGCCTGCGGCTCTACGCCGACGACCCGCCGCGCTACGAGCCGGTCACGCCCGGCATCCAGCGGGTGGCGCCCGACGGGACCGTGACCTACCTGAACGACCGCGGCTTCCTGGCCCCGAACGATCTCGTCGTCACCGACGACGACACGCTGTGGTTCACCGACCCGCCCCACTACCCGCCCTCCGGCGAGCCGTCCGGGCGCATCCACGCCATGGCCCCCGACGGGACGACCCGCGTCGTCGCCAGCGGCTTCCAGTACTGCAACGGGATCGCGCGCGACCCGCAGGGGACGCTCGTCATCGTGGAGGGGCTCGGCCTCCAGCGGCTCCGCCCCGACGGAAGCCGGGACTGGATCGTCGAGCAGCTGCCGGACGCACCGGGTGACGGCCTCTGCGTCGACACCGACGGGCGCATCTACGTCGCCAACACGACCGCGCACGGGGTCCGCGTGCTCGACGCCGACGGCCGCGAGCTCGAGTTCCTGGCCCTCGACGGCCGCGGCACCACGACGAACTGCTGCTTCGGCGGTGCCGACGGCCGGACCCTCTTCGCCACCGACGGCGTGCCGGGGAGCATCGTGGCGTGGGAAGGGCTCCCGGCGCCCGGCGTCCCGGTGCGGGCCTGGGCCGGCCCCTGATACCTTCGAGTTCGGGCAACAGCCGAGCAGGGAGCTCACGACATGCGTGCAGCGATCTTCGTTGAGCCGGACGGCGACCTCGTCGTCGAGGACGTCAAGCCGACCGACCCCGGCCCGAAGGACGTCGTCGTCCAGGTCACCGCCAGCGGCGTCTGCCACTCCGACCTCTCGGTCATCAACGGGACGCTGCCCATGCCGCCCCCCGCCATCCTCGGTCACGAGGGCACCGGCGTCGTGGAGTGGGTCGGCGCGGAGGTCTCACGCGTCAAGAAGGGCGACCGCGTCATCGGGTCGTTCATCCCCGCCTGCGGCGTCTGCTGGTACTGCCGCAACCACCAGTCGAACCTCTGCGAGCAGACGTACGCGGTGATGGGCGTCCCGCGCGCGAACCGCAACGACGGGACGCCGCTCATGACGATGACGGGGCTCGGCACCTTCGCCGACCAGATGACCTGCGACGAGATCTCGCTCGTCAAGGTCGAGACCGACCTGCCCGACGAGCAGCTCGCCCTCATCGGCTGCGGCGTCACCACCGGGGTCGGGGCCGCCCTCAACACCGCCCAGGTCGTCCCCGGCTCGACGGTCGCGGTCGTCGGCTGCGGCGGCGTCGGCCAGGCCGTGATCCAGGGCTGCCGGATCGCCGGCGCGGCGCGCATCATCGCGATCGACCCGGTCGAGCTGAAGCGCAAGATCGCGCTCGAGAACGGGGCCACCGACACGGTCGACCCCTCCACGGGCAGTGCCGCCGGCAAGGTCCAGGAGCTGACCGGGGGGCGGGGCGCCGACTACGCGTTCGAGGTGATCGGTAACCCGGTGACCGTCCAGCAGGCGTTCGAGATGACCCGGCCCGGTGGCGCCTGCGTGGTAGTCGGCGTGCCCCGGTTCGACCAGACCATCGAACTCCCGAGCATGCCGCTGATCCTGCAGGAGAAGCGGGTCCTCGGGACCGTCTACGGGTCGGCCCAGGTCAACCGCGACTTCCCGCGACTCATCCACCTCGCCGAGCAGGGCAAGCTCGACCTCGGCGAGCACATGGTGTCCCGTCGGATGAAGCTCGACGAGATCAACGACGCGTTCAAGGCGATGGAAGCCGGCGAGGTCATCCGCAGCGTCATCAGCGGCCCGTCGAGCTCGTCGAGCAAGACCGGCGCCGCCTCGGCGCAGGCGTCCTAAGCCCGACCCCGCACTCGGGGCCCCGCGCCGGGAGTTGTCGCGCCGGCGAGCGGCGACGCGAGCGGATCAGCCGGTCTCGATCCCGAGGAACCCTTCGGCGAGTCGCCCGTCGGGGAGGCCGGCCAGCTTGGCGTTCGCGGTCAGCCAGCCGCGCAGCAGCGGCTCGAGGCGGGCCGGGTCGGGATGCTGGCTCACGTGGCAGCGCAGCGCCTCGAGCTTGCGATCGAACATCTCGGTGACGTCGACGAACTGGCTCGGCGGGTTGCCGGCCATCAACCAGAGCTCGTCGACCGACCACGGCTCGAGCCCCTCCGCCTCGAGCAGCTCGGGATGCGCGAACGGGTTGCGGGCGTCCGGGTACACCGCGCACATCGCGGCCTCGCCCGCCGCCAGGTGGTCGGGGTGGCTGGCGTAGATCCGCTGGTAGTTGCGCTCGGGTGACTGCGCGATGACCCGCTGCGGTCGGACCTGGCGCATGACCCGGCTCAGGTCTCGCCGCAGGTCGAGCGTCGGCTCCAGGCGGCCGTCCGGGTAGCCGACGAAGATCACGTCCTCGACGCCGACGACCTTGGCCGCCGCCGTCTGCTCGGCGCGTCGGATGTCGGCCATCTCGGCCCGAGACACGCTGCGATCGGATCCGCCGGCGGCGCCGTCGGTCACGATGCAGTACGTGACGTCGATGCCGGCGTCCGTCCACACCGCCACGCTCCCGGCGGCGCCGAAGTCGACGTCGTCCGGGTGGGCGCTGACGACGAGGATGCGTTCGACGGCCTCATCGGCGAGCACGGCGGTCACCCTACCTGGGTGCTCCGACGGGCCCGCGCCGGGTGTCAGCCGGCCGGTGCGCGGGCGCGCCACCATGGTGCGATGGCTGGTCGAGGAGGGGTCGCGGCGCCGGTCCGCGTGATGCCGGCGGGACCGGAGCACGCGGCCTCGATTCGGGCATTGCTCGAGGCAGTCACCGCCGAGCACCGCTGGCTCTTCAGCCTGGAACCACCCGACCTCGCCGGCGCTACGGCCTCCATCGTGCAGCACCTGCGCACCGAGTCGCCGTACTTCGTCGCCGTCGAAGACTCGAACGTCGTCGGCTTCTGCGAGATCCAGCGCAGCCTCCGCCCCGGCGCCTTGCACGTGGGTTCGCTCGGCATGGCGGTGCTCGACCCCTACCGCGGCCGCGGGATCGGAGCCCGCCTGCTCAGCGCGTGCCTCGCCGAGGCGTGGGCGGTCGGGATCCTGCGCGTCGAGCTGGAGGTCTTCTCCGACAACGCTCGGGGCCGGCGGCTGTACGGACGAGCGGGGTTCGTCGAAGAGGGCGTGCGGCGCGCCATGCGGGTCGTGGACAGCCGGGCCCAGGACGCACTCGTGATGGCGAAGCTCGCGCCCAGCGTCGCCGACCTCAGCGCGCCCGAGACCTGGCAGCGCTTCGTGGGGCTGGCGAGCCAGGCATCGCGCTACCGCCACCAGAGCTGGATCAACGAGGCGGTGACCGCCGCCGACTCCCCCATCCACGGCCGCGGCCTCTTCGCGTCCCGGCCCATCCCCGCCGGCGAGGTCGTCGCCATCATGGGGGGGCGGCGCCTCGACACCGCCGAGCTCGCCGAGTTCCAGCACCGCCATCCGAAGTACTCGGCGGCGGCCATCGGCGAAGGCCAGCACATCGTGCTCGACGACGGGGCGCTTCGGCTCGGGAACCACTCGTGTGACCCGAACCTGTGGCTGGAAGACGAGGTGACGATCGTCACCCGCCGCGACGTCGACGCCGGCGACGAGCTCACGATCGACTACGCGCTGCACACGGTCGACCCGGGCTGGACGCTGCGCTGTGAGTGCCATGCCGAGCAGTGCCGCGGGGTCGTCACCGGCACTGACTGGCAGCTCCCGACGCTCCAGGCCGCGTACGCCGGCCATTTCGCCCCCTTCATCAACGACCGCATCGCGGCCAGCTGACGGCCTCACCCGAGTCCGGCGGTGACTCCCGCCGAGTCGGGCGTCGTCGGGCAACGCCGCCGAAGCTCCGAGATGGGCGCGATGGCGCCGCTGCGGAGGTCAGCCCGTCAGCGGGTTGAAGTTGGCGTGCGCGACGAGCTGCCACGCCTGCCCGCTGCGGACGAACACCGAGATGCGGGGCGCGGGTCCAGGCGTGGCTCGCTTGCCGTTGACGACCCCCTCGATGGTGGCGAGGTATCGCACGACCAGCACCGAGCCGGTCTGCGTCGCCGTCACGTTCGAGATGGAGAACGAGTTGATCGTGGGCAGGTTCGCCAGGTACTCGGCCTTCGTGGCCCCGCTGCCGTCGGCCCGCTCGATCTGGAACGCCGGGGAGAGGAACCGGTCGAGCCCTTTCGTGTCGCGACGCTGCAGCAGGTTGAAGAAGCGGTTCACCAGCGGCGTCGCGGTCGCGACCGGGCCGCTGCGCCGGGACGACGCCCTCGGCGATCCGTGGCTCGTGAAACCGAGCGACCCGAGCGCGAGCACCACCACGACCGCCAGCAGGCCTCCACGCCTCGCACGCACGGCATCCCCTCCTCCAGCAGTGGCAGGGCCCCCACTGAGCCCGCCCAGAGGCGGGATCATTCGCGAGGAGGCGGCCGCTACGCAAGCGGCACGAGCTCGAGCAGGTCGTCCTTCCAGTAGTCGAGCTGGCCGTCGGGGAGGAGGAGGATCCGGTCCGGCTCCAGCTGCCGGACGAACTCGACGTCGTGGCTCACGACGATCATCGAGCCGGGCCAGGTCTTCAGCGCATTGCTGACCGCGGTTCTCGAGGGCGGGTCGAGGTTGTTGGTCGGCTCGTCCAGGAGCAGGGCGTTGTGGAGGCCGTTGACCAGCTGCGCGAGCGCGAGCTTCGTCTTCTCGCCGCCGGAGAGCGTGCCCGCATCCTGGCGGGCGATTTCACCGGTGAGCCGGAACATGCCAAGGAGGGCTCGCTGCTCGGTCTCGGTCGACGCCGTGCCGCCCCGCAGGTGGGCCAGGACCGACGTGCCGGGCTTGATGCCCTCGTGCTCCTGGGCGTAGTAGCCGAGGGACACGCCGCTGCCGAGGGTCACCGTGCCTTCGTCGCTGCGCTCCTCCCCGGCGAGGATCCGAAGCAGGGTCGTCTTGCCGGCGCCGTTGAGCCCGAGGACGAGCAGCCGCTCGCCGCGGTCGAGCGCGAAGCTGACGTCCCGCCAGATCTGCTTGCTGCCGTACGCCTTCGCAAGATCGTCGACCTGGAGCGTGAGCCGGCCCGAATGAGGCGGCGGCGGGAACCGAACCAGCTGGGCCCGGCGTCGGGCGATCGGCGTGACCGCGGCCTCCTTCAGGCGCTCGACCCGCTTGTCCAGGCTCTTGGCGGCCCGGGCCCGCTTCGCGGTGGAGTGCCGCATCCGGTCCGCGAGGGTCGAGAGGCGGATGATCTCGCCCTGCTCGCGGGCCGCGATGCGGCGGAGCCGGTCCTCGTCCTTGGCGCGGGCGTCGACGTACTGGGTGTAGGTGCCCTTGTACTGCCGCAGGACTCCCTCGTCGAGGTGCAGCACTCGGGTGATGGCCTGGTCGAGGAGCTGCAGGTCGTGGCTGACGACCAGCAGCGCCCCCCGGTAGGTGCGGAGGAACTCCATCAGCCAGGTCTTCGAATCGAGATCGAGGTGATTGGTCGGCTCGTCCAGCAGCAGGTTGTCGCTGCCGGCGAACAGGATGCGAGCCACCTCGAGCCGACGCCGCTCCCCGCCCGACAGCTGCGCGAGCGGCAGATCGAGACGGTCGTCCGAGAGACCGAGACCAGCGCAGATCCGACGCACCGCGGACTCGCCGCGATACCCGTCCCGGGTCCGGTACTCCTCCTCGGCCCGAGCGAACCGGCGGACGTTCTGATCGCTCGGATGCTCCTCGAGGGTGAGCCGGAGCTTCTCGAGCTGCTCGCCGGCATGGTCCAAGCCACGGCCGCTCAGCACGTGGGCCAGCCCGGTCTGGGTTCCGCCCTCGTCGACGAGGCGCGGCTGCTGCGGGAGGTACCCGAGCTCGCCCGACACCGTCACCTCGCCCCGGCGGAGCACGCCGTCGCCGGCGATCGCCCGCAGCAGCGTCGTCTTGCCGATGCCGTTGCGGCCCACCAGGCCGACCTTCTCGCCCAGGTCGACGGTGAAGGTGGTGTTGTTCAAGAGCTCTCGGCCACTGACCTCGATGGAGAGATCTCGTACGGAGAGCATGGGAAAGATCCGGTTGGTGCTCGAGAGCGGGACAGGTCCGCCGGTGTGGTCTCGAGCATGGCCTCGATCCGCAACGGCCCGTCCAGGGTATGGCGCGCCGGGTACGCCGAGCGGCTGTTTTCGAGCGGCGCCGTTCAGCGCTGTCGAATGGAGGGGTTGTCGGTCAGCCGCAGCGACCGTGGCAGGCCGTCGTGCAGGCGAAGCATTCGGGCGAAGAGCCGGGGCCGGCTGATCAGCCACACCTTCCAACTGAGAGTCGGCCAGTCGCGCCGGAGCCGCGCCAAGTACCAGAGGTCGCGAAGACAGCTCTCCGCGGTGACCCACTCGCCAACCGACACCGCGCGTACGTAGTCGTCGAGCGTGGCCTGGAAGAACCGAGGAGCCGCGACGTCTCGCATGTAATAGCGGCCTGAGCGTCGGTCGTCGCGAATGGTCCGCTGCAGCTTCTCCGCGAAACGGCGACGGCTGACAGCAAAGTTGGGGCCCGCCGAGTCCCCATCGTCGTGGACTCGGTAACGGGTGAGCGAGGCTGCATCGAACGAGAACTGCAACCCAGCCCGGAACGCGCGTACGTAGAGGTCGTCGTCCTCAAAGCCGCGGAGGCTGACGTCGAACCCGCCGAGCCCGAGAAACGCGTCCCGTCGAACGACGCTCGCGGAAGGAAGGACCATGAGGTCGTCGCCGATGCAGTCGGCCAACGTGTTCTTTGGATGCACGACGCCATGCTGGCGAAGGTAGGAGCGGGTCACGGTTCGCCCCTCGGCGTCGACCTCGTCGAATTCGCAGTAGGACCAGGCAAGGTCCGGATTGCTTTTGAACGGTTGGGTGAGCGACGCCAGATGCTCGGCCAGCCAGAGATCGTCCTGGTCGAGGAAGGCGATGAGGTCGCCACGGGCGAGCTCGACGCCCAGGTTGCGCGCCGCCGACTGGCCCGCGTGTTCCTGCCGGGCGATCCGTATCGGGAAGGGCGCCGCCACGCCGTAGAGGAAGTCGAGGTCGTGGGCCGATCCGTCGTCGACCACGATGAGCTCGACGGGCGGCGCCGTCTGATCGACCACGCTTGCAATCGCGTCGCGAAGATGCGGCGCGCGGCCGAAGGCGGGCAGAACGGCGCTCACGGTCAGAGACGGGCCGGGAGGAGTCGGGCCCGCCATTGGGTGCTCCGGCCCGAAGGCGAGCGCGCCGAGGTCGATCTGCTCCCGGAAGCCGGGGTCGTCGCGGCCATAGAGCCACTGGTCAGCCGATGTGTGCGCCGAGTCAGCGGGCGATGGGGTCCGGTGTGACTGTCGATCGAGAGCGGACGCGGCGGCGCGTCGCGGCGTACTCCACTCGTGCTGGCCTTTGAGCTGACGCGCTACCTCGGCCAGGTTGGCCTCGACATTCGTCCAGAGATCCTCGTTAAGCGCGGTGTCAGAACGGACCGCGAAGGCGAGATGCGTCAAGCTCGGGCCGCCGAGCCGGACCGCGAGCATGGCGCGGAACTGCGCCGGGTCGCGCCAGAGCCACAACGGCGTGTAGGTCCCCGCCGCGACGATTCGCGACCGATGCTCGGTCAGGGCGAGCGTGAGGCCCGCCGTCAGTGGGAGCATCGTGAGGCCATCACGACGGGCGGGGTCCGGTCTCCGAAAATCGGAGCGTGCGGGGTAGTAGGCAAAGTGGGGGGCAGAGCGGGTGTCGGGAAGCCACCCGGTGCTCTGCTCCTCCGGTACCAGGTTCCGCTGCGCCTTTGTGCCCGGCTCGACGCTGAGGTCGAACAGGACGCCGCGCTCATCCAGGTGTCGGGCGACCGCCGTCGTCATGAACCCGTCCCCCGCCTTGTGCAGGCGGCACGGCTCGCCGAAGGCCTGTCGGAACCCGTCGATCGCGACGTCCGTGCAGTGCGCGACCCACGGGGCGTCAGCGTTGTCGGCGACCCAACGCTCCCCCCTCCAGCGCCAGTTGTGGGGATGGACGCCGAACTCGTCGCCGCGGTCGCGGAGTTCAGACCATGCCGCCTCGTACTGCGTGGCCATCCACGTCGAGGATCCGTACGCCGTCATCATCTGCGAGTCCATCCGCAGGAGCCAGGCGAACTCGGCTTGGCGATCCGAGGCCGCGCTCAGCCGGTCGCGGAGCGCTGGCTCGAGCGTGAGCAGCCTGTCCAGGCCAGCGGTGGGCGCGGGCGACCGCGACGGGAGCTCTCTCGGATCTGGCTCTGCGTCGAAACAGAGCACGACCGGGATGGTGTCCAATGCGTTGCTCCCAGGCTGAACTGCCGCCACGATCGTAGACGTGGCCGGCCAAGAGCACCGATCCCGAGTCCGTCGGCGCGCGCTTTCGCCATCGGGGCGGCGAGTCGCGGCGTGTTAGCTCCTAGGCCCGAACCGGTCGCGTTGACGCGCTGCGATCGGCGGTCGGCGCCTGTGATCGCCCGCTGAGCGCTGCCAGCGCCGCGCTGCGGCTCTCGTGCAAGGGTGTGGAGGTGACGCGCTCCGGCCAGGACCTGCTTCGCCAATGTTTTCCAAGCTGGCGGGCCGCCGCGGTCGCAGCCCTGGTGTGCGTCGCCGTCCCTTCACTGCTGGTGGCGTTGCAGATCCACGACAACCCGAAGTTCTCACCCGTCGACGAGGCCGCCCACTGGGACTATGTGAAGCGGGTCGCTGGAGGCGACATTCCCCGCCTGGGCCAGCGACTGGAGGCGAGCACGCGGCGCGAGATCGTCTGCCGGGGCACCGACCTGCGCGGCCTGGTGTTACCACCGTGCCGCGCCTCACAGCTGCCAGCGCAGCGCTTCCCGGGCAACGCGGAGCAGTACGAGGCGCAGCAGCCCCCCACGTACTACGCGCTCACGGTCCCGCTGCGCTGGACGGGCACGGATGTGTTGGGTGTTGCCGACGTGACGGCGACGCGTGCAACGGGAATCTTCTGGCTCGCTGCCGGCCTGCTGGTGCTCTGGGCCGCGTGCCGGGTCATGGACCTGGGCGTCTCCGCGACCGGTGCTGGGATCCTCGTGCTCGGAACCGCCCCGGTGGTCGTCTATCACAGCGCGGTCATCTCGAACGACGCGGCCTCGATCGGGGCTGGGTCGCTCGTCGCGCTCGTCGCTGCGATCGCATGGCGCAGGCCCGGACGCTGGAGCGCCCTGATCGTGGGCATCACCGGTGCCCTCGTCGTGGCCATCAAGACCACCAATCTGCTCCCCGTCGGGATCGTCTCGGCGCTCCTGCTGCTGTGTGCCGCGACCGACCGGACCGCGGGTGCACGCCCGAACTGGCGCGCCAACCTGGGTTCGACCGGCCGGCGCTGGCTGCGGGAGGGCGGCCCGCTCCTGCTCGGCGGGCTGGTAGCCGCGACCACGTGGATCGTCCTGCAGCGGTCTCTGGCGCTCGTCGACCCGAAGCGGCTCGCGAGCTTCGGCGTCCTGCGCACCCATGCCGTCAGCTCCGCGTTGATCCTGCGCGAGGCGGTCTCGCTGCTCAGTCCGACACGGGACGCGTTCGTGTCGCCCGGGACGCTCG
This sequence comes from uncultured Actinomycetes bacterium, assembly GCA_937927875.1. Lineage (GTDB taxonomy): Bacteria > Actinomycetota > Acidimicrobiia > IMCC26256 > PALSA-555 > PALSA-555. Next base: position 42,636 of record CALEYV010000109.1, read on the forward strand.
GGACGAACCTCCAGGTCGTGCTCGCCGAGCTGGCCGGGTACCTCCTCATCACGGCCGCGCTGGCGGGGCTGTTCGTCGCCGGTCGCCGCTGGTCCCACTGGCTGGGGCTGATCAGCGTGCCGTCGCTGTTGGTCGGTGGCTACCTGTTCGGCCTGGGGCTGCGGACCAACTACGGCACCGATCCGAGCCTGTCGGGCCGGTACGCGCTCGCGGCGGCTCCGCTCCTGGTCATCGTGCTCGTCGCCGGCGTCCGGGGACGCTGGGTGATCGGAGGGCTCTGGGTGCTCGGCGCCGCGTCGTTCGCCGTCACGCTCGCGGCGATGGCCTGAGACGCCGAGGGGACCGCGCGGCTCGAAGACCGTCCCGAACCCGGGGCCGGTGCGCGTGTCGTCGCCGTCCGCTGGTGCGGGCGGAGTCGACCAGGCGACTCACTGGTGGGACCGATGGCGTGACGCTGCAGCAACGCCAGCAGGTTCGCGGTGGGCGATCCTGGGTTCAGCGTGCGAGCTTGTACCGAGCCAGGTTCTCGACCTGCTCGACGAACTCGGGACTGCGATGGAAGCGCGGAGCGATCTCCGCGTGACTCGCCCCCTGGTCGCGCCAGCGGAGGATTCGCCGTTCAACCGGGCGGAGCCCCGACGACGATGGAAGGCTCGGAGTGCGGCTGGAGAGCTCGCTCATCTCGATCACGCGATTGATGAAGCCTGGGCTTCGACGGAACCGCCGCGCGATATCGCCGATGGATACGTCCTGCTGCACGAGGCGATGGATTCGGCGTTCGACCGGACGGAGCTGCTCGATGTCAATCACGGTCCACCTTCCACATCCGTGATGCAGGGTACTCCATCGGTGAGGATCTCGGTCGTGTTGGCGTAGGGTTCCCAGAAGAGCAGGAGGCTTTCGGGATGACTGAAGCGCCGCATCTCAACCATCATCACCAGGTCACGGTGGAAGGCATCTTTCGTCATCCAGTCGGACACAACATCGAATGGCACGACGTCCTGTCCCTGCTGGAGAAGGTCGGCACGGTCGTGGAGGAGGAGAACGGCCGCTTCACGGTGACGGTCGGAGCCGAAACCGAGACCTTCGACCAGCCGCGGGACCATGACGTGAACGTGCAGCAAGTCCTCGACGTGCGGCGGATGCTCGAAGGGGCGGGGATCACCCCGGCGTCGTTCGAGAAGAACCAGCGCAGCTAGCCAAGGCCCGCTCGTTTGCGTCCGACTGGTCGGGTTGGAGGCTGGGTCGTGTGACAGCCAATCGCGAGTCAGACGTCATCGTGATCGGAGGCGGCTTGGCGGGCGTCGGCTGCGCGCTCGAGTGCTTCGACATCCAGCTCGACACCCTGCTCGTCGAATCGGCCTCGGTCCTCGGCGGTCAGCTGCCCGAGGTGCTGCACTCGGTGCGCAATCTGGCGGCGGCGCGTTTCACGAGCGGCGCCGACCTGCAGCGCTCGCTGCAGGAGGCGGCCGGCATCCTCGGTGATCGAGTCCGACTCGCCGCCCCCGTCACGTCCGTCGACCTCGGCAGCCGACGGATCGAGATCGGCGGCGATCGCGTGCCGTTCCGATCGCTCGTCGTGGCGACCGGCACCCGGCAGCGGTACCTCGCCGCGGCGCCGGATGGCGCCTTCGGGGGCGACATCACCTACCAGCTCGAGACCGACCCCCAGCACTTCACCGGCTCGGTGGCGGCGGTGATCGGCGGGGGTGACAGCGCCGTGCTCGACGCGCTCGCCCTCGCCGCCGACGGCGCGACGGTGACGCTCGTCCACCGCTCCCCCGGGCTGCACGCCCGAGACGACGTCCTGGCGCGGCTCCGCGCCGAACCGCGGATCGAGGACCTGCCCGGCTGGGAAGTGGACGCGGCCCGGGGCCCGGACCGGCTTGAAGCGGTCGAGCTCGTGCAGCGCGAGACCGACGAACGACGGACGCTGGCCGTGAACCGCCTCGTGGTGAAGATCGGACGCACACCGAACACCGGCTTCCTCGCCGGACAACTCGAGCTGGACCGGGCCGGTGCGATCATCGTCGACCGCGACCTGCGCACCTCCCATGCCGGCGTCTTCGCGGCCGGCGACATCGTCGCCGACGCGTACCCGCGCGTGGCGGCGGCGATCGGTCAGGGCTCGCTCGCCGCCCGGTCGGTGCTGCGCTACCTGCAGGGTCGCTCGTGAGTGCCGGAACCGAGGGTGACGCCTCCCGACCGACGACGGATCCCGCCCCGGCCCGCGAGCTCCCGCCGGTCGCGGCGGTGGTCGCCGAATTCCGCGCCTCCACGGTCGAGACCGACCGGCGCCGGCCGAGCGGGCTGCTCGGAGTCCTGCAGGATCTGCATCAGACGAACCTCGAGCAGTGGGGCTGGGAGGATCACGTCCGCAGCTGCGACGGTGACGTTTCGGCGATTGCGGCGGCGAAGCAGGCGATCGATGCGCTCAACGCCCGGCGTCATCAGCTGGTCGAGGCGGTCGACGCTGCGATCGATGCCGCCGTGACCCAACGATCGACCGCGACGCCGTCCACCGAGAGCCCGGGCATGGCCTTCGATCGCCTGTCCGTCCTCATTATCCGCATCCACCACACCATGGCCGCGGCGGCGCCGGGTCACGACGCGGCCGGGCTCGGGGCGCGGCTGCCGGTCCTCGAGACCCAGCTGGCCGTGCTCGAGGAGGCACTCGAGGCCCTGCTCCACGACATCCGGGCCGGGACGCGTCGGTTCCTGCCCCACCAGAGCCTCAAGCTGTACCGGCCGTAGCTCGGGGACCGCTACGCGTGCTCGCGCGCGAGCTGGTTGAGCGCGGCCGTCGGGACGGCGCACAGCTCGTAGCCGGCCCGGTTGAAGCCGTAGAGGACGTGGTCGTCGACCGCCGCTGCGTGGGCGATCCCGAGCGGATGCGACGCCAGCGCCGTGGTGCGGGCGAGGAAGCCGCCGTCCTGGGTGCTGTGCAGCGCCAGCGCACCGGTCCGCTCGATCCCGCAGACGAGGTCGGGCGTGATCACGACGGCGGCGCCGCCGTTGCCCCACGCGAGGTCGTCGAAGCGACCCTCGACGACACGGCGCCCGTCCCGGGGGTCGAGGCCCGCGAAGCCGCCACCGCGCAGCCGCTCCCAGTCGTAGTCGTCGACGCCGTCGCCGGGCTCGCTGCCCGCCGCCCACAGCAGCCGGCCGTCCCATACCAGTGCCGCCGGCTGGAAGCCGACGGTCACCTCCCAGACCGGCGCCTCGAGCGACGTCGCCCCGACGGGGAAGAGCCCGACCCGACCGACCGCGCCGACCGCGACGCGGGGACCTCCCGCCGTTGGCACGGCCTCCAACGCGGTGACCATCTCCCAGTCCTCGAGGCCGACGTCGACGTCGACGTCCGGTCCCGGGTCGGTGGTCAGCGGGCGCGAGACGATGACACCGCCCGCCCCCTCGTGGCGAGGCCGCGACCCGACGAGTCGATCACCCACCGCGACGGTGCGTTCGACGTCGTCGGCGAATCGCGTCGTCCACGCTGCTTCGAGCGATGCGACGGTCCCCGACGCCGCGAGGTCGGCGGCCCGAAACCCGCGGAGCAGCCCGAGATGGTTCAGGACGACCACGACCGCGGCGCCGCGGATCTCAAGGATGGCGTGGACGTCGAGGTCGTACTGCGAGAGCTCGTCGTCGCCGGGATAGCTCGTCTGGTCGAAGACCGCCTCGGGCTGGAACGACCGCGACGCGAAGACGACGTTGCGACCGAGGTTGTTCCAGGCCCACTGCCGTCCCAGCGCGACGACCCGCCCGATCCCGGCTGGCTGCGAGTTCTCGACCCGACTGTCGGGGTAGGAGTCGAAGACGACGCGCGGCCCCCGGCCCGGGTCGCGACCGCGGCGCGACCCCGCGTCCGCTCGCCCGGCCTCGGGCATCACGCCAGCTCCTCGAGCGCGGCGACCACCCGTTCCGGCGTGATCGAGTCCAGGCACGGGGTCCCCAGCTGACACTCTCGGACCGGCGGGCGAAATCCGTCGAGGCGCACGGACGCGTTGTAGGCGCGCTCCCGCTCCCGCTCGACGCAGAGGTCGGCGCAGGCGTCCCCGACGACGACCCGGGCGTGGGACCACGGGCGGAAGTACACCGGGCGGTCACGACACAGCATCACGGTCGGAGTGCCCTGCTGCACGGCGATATGCGTCAGACCGGTGTCGATGCCGACCACCGCCGCGGAGCTGTTCAAGACGTCGACCGCCGCGCCCGGTGTCGGCGCCACGATCTCGGCGAGACCCAGCTCGCGCAGCGCCGGGTTCGCAGCGCTGCGGACGACGCCCCGGGCCTCCCGGCCGGTCTCGCGGACCCACTCGGCCACCGCCGCCCAGCGCTCTACTGCCCAGCGCTTGGTCGGGCCGTCGCTCTCGGTGACGAGCAGCACCACGTCCCGGAGGTCCGACCGTCGCGACGCGCGCAGGGGGACCGGGCGGGAGAAGTCCGCGTCGATGCCGAAGTCGACGCAGATTTGGCGCAGGATGTCATTGATCAAGATCGGGCCGTAGGCGGCGTCGAACTCGGGCGATCCCCACCAGTAATCGCGTTGCAGCGGGTGGTCACGCAGGTTGATGAACCGGCCTTCGCAGCGAGCGGCGTCGAACAAGGCCTCGTCGACCGAGCCCGCCAGCCCCTGGATGCGCTCGGCCAGGGCGGCCTGCGCCGCTGATCGTGCGACCAGCCATGTCTCGTGGGCACCGTCTCGGTTCCCGGCCACGACGGCCTGGACCGCCGGCAACGAGACGACGAGGTCGCCGAGCCCCAGCGAGATCGGTGCCACAAACACGCGGCTCATGACCGAGACTCTGCTTCACCCGGCGGCGTAGGTGGTGACGTCCTCGATCGAGAGGTCCGAGAAGGCGCGGCGTCGCTCGGCGCACTTGTTGCAGCGCCCGCAATGCTGCTCGCCCGCCGGATGGATGCACGAGAACGTGTGCTGCAACGCAAGGTCGCGACCGAGGTCCAGCACATCGCCCTTGGTCAGCTCGGAGAACGGCGTCACGATCTCGAACGGCCAGTCCAAGCCCGTTTGCACGACCGACCCCAGCTCGGCGAAGAACTTGGGGCTGCTGTCGGTGAACGGGTTGCCCTTCAGGGTGCCGAGGGCGATCGTCGAGATGGCGTGGAGCGCGCACCACACCGCGGCCTTGGCGACGAGCAACAGGTTCCGGCCGGGAAGGTAGACCGCGTCGTCGGGTGAGTTGGCGTCCGGGACGCCCCGGGCCGAGACGCTCCAGTGGGCGCCATAGACGTCGGCGATCGGGAAGTCGAGCGTGACCAACTCGCGAGCGGGCAGCGTCTCCAGGAACCGGCGGAGATGGGCCTCCTCGACCGCCTCCCAGGTCAGGCCGAATCGGATGTAGATCGGCTGGACGGCGCGCTCTTGTCGGAGCAGGTCGGCGACCAGGATGGCGCTGTCGAGACCGCCGCTGGCCAGCACCGCGACCGCCGCGCCGTCATTCGGCTCGTCCAGTGCGTTCAATGCTCACCGCGATAGACGCACCCGGACATGCACGTCTCGCGCACCACCACCTGGGAGAGGTCGGGGAGTGTGTCCGCCAGTTGGTCCCAGATCCACTGGGCCAGGATCTCGCTGGTTGGGTTCTCGAGCCCGCCGATCTCGTTGAGGTAGTAGTGGTCGAGCCGTGCGAGCACGGGCGCCATCGCGCAGCTGATCTCCGCGAAGTCGCGGACCCACCCGGCTTCCGCCTGGACCGGGGCGGCGACGTGAACGCTCACGCGAAAGGAGTGTCCGTGGAGCCGGGCGCACTTGTGGGCGGGCGGCACGTTCGGGAGGCGATGAGCCGCCTCGAAGCTGAACTCCTTGAAGATCTCCATCAGCCCGACTCCCGACTCGGTGGTCGTCGTGCGCCACGCGACCCGAGTGGGCCAGCAACATGGTCTGCGACAAGCATTTCTCCCCTAGACCTTATGGGCAGCCCGGGCCCGGTGCACTCTCGCACCGACGTGAGCCGCTCGAACGCCTGGACCGATGGTGCGACGCCGGCCCGTAACGTTCGACCATGAAAATCGACGTGCTCCTGGACCCGTTTGGCACGCGCTGGTCCGACCTCCGCGACGCGGCCATCACTGCGGCCGAGGCAGGGTTCGCGGGCGTCTGGACCTGGGATCACCTGGACGGCCGCGTGTACGACGCCCCCGACGTGCTCGAGTGCTGGACCGTGCTGAGCGCGCTCGCGGTCGCCGTCCCGGACGTGATGATCGGGCCGCTCGTCCTGAACGTCGCCAATCGCCGTCCCGGGGTCCTCGCCGTCATGGCCGCCACGCTCCAGGAAGTCTCGGGGGGCCGGCTGTTGCTCGGGCTCGGAGCCGGCGGTGGGCCGGACACGCCCTACCAGCGTGAGCAAGAGGCGACCGGCGGCACCGCGGCACCCGATCCGGTCCGCCGAGCGGAGATCGAGCGGTGCGTCGAGGAGTGTCGGCGCCTGTGGCGATCACCGGGATTCCTGGAGCCTGACTCTGCGCCGCCGTTCGTGATCGGCGCCTTCGGTCCGAAGATGGCGGAGCTCGCGGGACGGGTCGGCGATGGACTCAACACGCAAGCTGCCCACCCTCGTTTGGGGGAGCTCGTGACCATCGCTCGTGTCGCCCACGAGCGGGCCGGTCGTGATCCCGCTCAGTTCCTGGTCACCGTCTTCACGGCGCTGGACGAAGCCTGGCTGACGGTCGACTCGGAGCGGCGGAGGCATCTGGAGACGCTTGGCGTGCGCCGCCTGATCCTGTACGCGCGTCCCGCCGATGACCGGGCTCGACTCGCCGCCGCGGGACAGATGGCCAAGCGCGCTCGCGCCTCCGAATCCGATTGACCGCATGGTCCGCGCGGGCTGCTAGTGCAGAAAGAGCGCCTGTTCTTGGCTGGTCAACTGGCGCGTGACCCGACTTCGCGCCAGTCGAACAACGCCGGCGATCGGCCCGAATTCGGCGGCGCCCCATACCCGGATGACTTCGTCGTCACTCGCGGCCACGATCGGGAAGCCTCTTCGACCAACCGTGAGACTGCGGACAGCGCTTTGAGATGCGCTCAAGACAACCGGAGGAGTGGTGGGATCCCGCCATTCCCAGACGCGCGCGGTTCCATCGTCGCTCGCAGTGACGAGGTGGACACGATCGGGCAAGAACACCACCCCAAGGACAGGTCCCGTGTGCCCTTTGAGAATGATTGGTGACCGGTCGGGATGCTGCCAATCCCAGATCCGCGCTTGGCTGTCCGCGCCGACGGTCGCGACGTATTTCCCATCAGGGCTGAAGTCGAGCCCATACATGGCGCCCGACCCGGAAAGAAGCACTGGCGACCGATTTGGGTGACGTAGATCCCAGATGGAGGCTGTTGAGTCGTAGCTGGCGGAAGCGAGGTAGCGGCTGTCGGGGCTGAAGGCGACTTGGGAAATGTTGTCAGTCGCGTTGCTCAGAATCCTCGGAGTGAGACTGGGATGCCGCCAGTCCCACACACGAGCGTTGTTGTCATTCCCGCCGGTGGCGAGCGTTCGACCGTCGGCGCTGAACGCCACACTCGTGACCTGGGCGTTGGGACTCTGCAGCACGACCGGAGCCGCCTGGGGATGCTGCCAATCCCAGATCCGAGCGGTGTCATCGGCGCTTCCAGTCGCGAGGTAGTTGCCGTCAGGACTGAACGTCATGGCCAAGACGGTGTCCGTGTGACCCTTCAGGACGATTGGTACGGCGTCGAGGTGAGCCATGTCCCACATCCAAACGGCGGTCTTATCGACCGTCGTATTGGTGACAGCGAGGTGGCGCCCATCGGGGCTGAGCTCGGCGCCTTGTCCTTCCGGTCCACGGAGGGTGATGGGCCCCGTCTCGGCAGCCCTGAGGGTCCAGAGCCGGGCCGTGAAGTCGGAGCTCGCGGTTGCCAGGTAGTTGCCGTCGGGACTGAAGGTCACGCCATTGACCCTGTCGGTGTGCCCTCTCAGGACAACGGGGGCGTCCTCGGGGTGGTGCCAGTCCCACACTCGAGCCGTGTTGTCACCGCTCCCGGTGGCGAGGTAGTTGCCGTCGGGGCTGAACGCTACGTCGAAGACAGAGTCGGTATGTCCTCTCAGGACAACCGGCGCGTCCGTGGGGTGCTGCCAGTTCCAGACACGAGCGGTGCTGTCATTGCTGCCGGTGGCGAGGTAGTTGCCGTCGGGACTGAACGCCACGGTGTTGACCGTGTCCGTATGCCCTCTCAGGACTACCGGCGGGTTCGTGGGGTGCCGCCAATCCCACACTTGCGCGCTGTCGTCGCCGTTGCCGCTTGCTGCGGCGAGGTGCGCCCCGTCGGGACTGAACGCGACCTGTGCAACACCGTTCGTGTGGCTGTTCAGTACGAGGGCTGGTGTCTCAGGATGGTGCCAGTCCCAGACCCGAATCGTGTCGTCTCCGCTTGCGCTGGCGAGGAAGACGCCGTCGGGACTGAAGGCCACATCGTTGATGCCGGACGTGCCGCCCTGGAGCACGGTCGACGTCGGGTGCGGCCGCCGCCAGTCCCAGATGTTCACGTTGTGGTCGTCACTGCCAGTGGCGACGTAGTTGCCATCGGGGCTGAAGGCGGCGGCGGTCACGATGTCCTTCTGGTGCAGGACGACCGGCTTCGCGGTCCGGCGGCGCCAGTCCCAGACTTGAGCAGTGTGGTCGGCGTTCGCGGTCACAACGCGCGTCCCGTCAGGGCTGAACTGGACCGTGTACATATAGTCGGTCCGACGCAGGAGCGCGTCCTCGCGATTCCCCAGGACCGCTTGGCGCACTGCTGACTCGGCTTCCGCGGTGGACCGCGTGTCGTAGGCCCGCAGAGCCAACAGGAGGCCGAGCTGCGAATTGCCGCTGTCGATCTGTGCGGTCGCGTTGGCGGCGAGACGCCGCGACAGCTCGAGTTGTGCGGTGTTGGTTGCATTGCGGGCTTGGATGACAGCCACGCCGGCTAAGGACGCGATTGCAAGCACCGCGACCAGAGAGATCGCTGCCAGCCTGCGCAGCCGATGGGTGGCGCCTTGCCGACTCGCGAGCACGTACTGCCGCTGGAGCGGTGTCGGAGCTGGCTTTTCGGCGGCATGCCCCGCGAGGCTTGCTTCAGCCTCAGCCAGGTCGTCGCCGCGCAACAGGAGGGACCGGTCCTCGTGCCTCGCCTCCCAGGCGAGTGCTCGCACGAGCAGCCACGTGTGGGCCTTGACCCAGTCGAGGTCAAGATCGAGGGCCTCGATGGTCCTTTCGAGGGCGGGTCCTGCTTCCTCTTCATTGCGGCAGAACACCCAATTGTGCGATCCGACGGCTTCCGGGACGCTCGCGCCGTCGGCATCGCGCACCACGAGCGGGACGATTCGCTTGTTCAGCTCGACGGCATGGTTCAGCTCGTCCGCACAGGCGGCCGAAGTGAGTGAGTCAGGGCTAAGTACGAACAGGAACGCGCCCGCCGACTCGACCGCGGATCGAATCTCTGCTCGCCACTCAGCACTCGGCGGGATGTCCTTCCAATCGACCCAGGCGCTCCGGCCTTGATCCTGCAACTGCGCTGCGAGCCACCGCACGAACTCTTGATCCTCGCGTGCGTACGAAATGAAGACGTCGAACCCCGCGCTGGGCATCTCGCGAGGGGACTCACCTGCGGAACGCCCCTTGGTGGTGTCATCTATGGCCGAGCCGCGCTCGCCATGCTCAGGCTGTCGATGGGTCGGATCCACCGCTCACCCAGCTCCCCTCCCGCGCCGATGATTCAGCGCGCGGTGCGCGTTAAGGAGCCTGGACAGTAGTCAGCCGGACGCGAAAGCTCGTCGCGCCATACGGTGAGGCGGGCTTCTGCAGGCGGGTGAGTGGGCACCACCTTCACAGAGCACGAGTCGCCACCCCAGCGCGCCTCGTACCAGCGGATGCTAACTACCTTCTTCGGCCGGTTGAGACTTTCGACCCGAGCCGACGACCGCACGATTCGCGGCTACACCATGTCGATGCGAGCGATCTCAACGCGGTGTCGTCCGTTGGACTTTGCCCGATAGGAAGCGCCGATCAACGTGGGCGATCGCCCGCGCTGTCGACGCGTTCGGCAAGGCGTCGAGACGCCGG
>CALEYV010000110.1 GCA_937927875.1 uncultured Actinomycetes bacterium
GCCGCCAGCGTCGGCCGCGAGATGTTGGCCAGCACCTCCGACCCGGTCGGCGTGTAGTGGATGCCGTCCCATCGGTATCCGGTGCCGCCGTCTCGCACCGGCTGCCGGGCGTCGATGATGCCGACGCGCGCCGGGTCTCGGGCGGCCATGCTCTCGAACACGGCGTTGAGGTTGTCGGTGCCGCTCCCCGGCTGTTGGATCGTGGCCGGCGCGAGCACGAACTCGACGCGGGCGCCGTTGGCGCTCAGCTCGCTGATGGCGCAGGCCGCGGCCGCCTGCTCCTCGGCGTTCCAGCCCGGGCTGCCCGAGTCCAACCAGCGACCGCCGACCAGGTGGGGCTGGGTGTCCCACAGGCTGAACATCACGACGACGACCGAGGGGTCGTAGACCTGCACGAGGGGCGGGAACAGCTGGTACCAGTCACACTCGGGTGACGGCGGCCGAACGTGCACGTCGCCGGTGTTCTCGTCTCGGATCGCCTGCACCCACACGTCCATCGCGCAGTACGAGCCGGGGTGGGGTGGCATGCCGGCTGGGATGAGCTCGTAGTCGCCGTGCGCGGCGGCGACGAACCCGTGCGCGGCCGACGCGGCGGTGGAGTCGCCGACGAGCAGCACGCGCGGCACGTGCGAGGTCTCCCGAGCCGCCACGGTGTGGCTGATGGCGGAGCCCGAGACGACGACGGGCGGGGTGAACACCGGCGGCGGCAGCGGGACGGCGAGGATCGCGACCGCGACGCCGCACGCCGCGACCGGCGTTACCACCCGCGCCGACCAGCCCCGCAGCGCACCGCGCCGGATCGGCATCTCGACCAGGCGGTACGAGGCCAGCGTCACCGTGAGCAGCAGGACGATGCGCACGAGCGTCGCCGACACGGGGTCGAGTCCGAGCCGGGCGTCGGTCAGCACGGTCCAGATCGGCCAGTGCCACAGGTAGAGCCCGTACGAGATGAGTCCCACCGACACCAGAGGTCGAAGCGCCAGCACCTTGGAGACCGCGCCCGGGCGTGTCGTCGCGACGACGACCGGCACCGTGAGCAGCGCGGCCAGCGCGATGCCGCCCTGGTAGGCGAACGATCGCTGGCCGTCGATGACGGCGAAGCACGCGAAGACGCCGACCAGCGCCAGGGGCGCGACCTTCGAGCACAGCCGCGCCAGCCGGTCGCCGCCCGCGACGCACAGCGCGGCTGAGGCGCCCAGGAGCAGGCCGAAGGCGTGGGTGTCGGTCTGGAAGTACACGGCGGAAGGGTGCGACGGGTTGTAGAGGACTGCCATCAGGATGATGGACGCGGCCGCACCGCCGAGCGAGACCGCCAGCAGCCGCTGGCGACCGCCCCGCCGCAGGGCGAGGAACGCCGCCAGCACCAGCGGCCACACCAGGTAGAACTGCTCCTCGATCGCGAGGCTCCAGAGGTGCTGCAGCGGGCTCGGGGCGCTGAACTGGGTGAAGTAGCTCGCGCCATGGGCGGCGAAGTGCCAGTTCGCAACGTAGAAGAGGGAGGCGAGCGCGTCGCCGGGGAAGTCGCGCAACTGGACCGGGTCGGGCAGCGAGCTCAGCGCCCACAAGGTCACCACTGCGAGCAGCACGAAGAGCGCGGGGAGTAGTCGTCGGGCCCGCCGGGACCAGAACGCACCGAAGGCGAGCCCACCCCGGTCGCGATGCTCGGCGACGAGCAGCGACGTGATGAGGAACCCGGAGATGACGAAGAAGACGTCAACCCCGAGGAAGCCACCCGGCAGCCAGTTGGCGCCGGCGTGGAACACGATGACCGCCAGCACGGCGACGGCCCGCAGGCCGTCCATCGCCGGCGCGTAGGCGAAGCGCCGACCGGTGTGGCGGCTCCTCGTCCGGCTCTCCCCCCGGGACGACACCATCACGATGCAGAACGTTCACGGACGGCGTCGATAACGGTTCGGTGCCGCGACGCTCGAGTGCGGCGGACGCGCCCGCGGAGCGCGACGCGTCAGGCCAGCCCGAGACTCCAGGCGGCGGGCTGACACGTCACGTTGATGCCCACGGGGAGCGTGGGCGAAACCGCGCGACTCAGCGCGAGAGGGCGTCGATCGTCGCTTGCACGGTCGCCTCGAGCGGGTTCGACGCGGTGCCGATCCCGTGCGCGACCGTGACGTGGCCGGGCCCCTCGAGCGCGACCGCGACGACGCTGCGGCCATCGGCGGCCGTCTCGACCTCCCGCACCCACGCCACCGCCCGTGGTGGTGTCCCCGGCCGGTCACGCCACGCGGCCAGGGCGGCCTCGGCGGCGCCGGCCGGACCGTGGGCTCGCGGGGCCCGTCCGATCGTGCGGATCTCACCACCGCGCAGATGCACCTCGAGCTCGCCGGTCTCGGCGTCCTCTCGCACCGCGATCAGCTCGAGCGGCGGCGTCGGCGCCCAGAAGATCGGCGCCAGGTCGGGCCGGGCGCCAGCGTCGCCCTGTGCTCCCACGACCTCGACGACCACGCTGCGCGCGATCCTTGCCTTGACCAGGGCGAGGGCGGCTCGGGCCACGTCGCCCCCCGCGTGGCCGGGGCCGAGCTGGATCCGCACCACGTCCTGCCCGGCGTCCCCGGCGACTGCCTCGACCCCATCCAACCGCCGGAGCTCCAGCTCGAGCGCGTCGAACGGATCGAGCGCGCCCGGCTCGATGGTGCTGGCGCGCAGGACGACCCCGCAGAGCGCGACCGCCAGCTCGAGATCGGCTCCCGGCTCGCCGGACGGCTCGGTCGACCACGAGGTGCCCGGCTCGATGTGATCCGCCAGTTCGCCGCGGGGGGCGGCGAACCGCTGCCGACCGAGGCGCGGATCGTCGACGGCGATGGTCAGCCGCTGAAGGCCGCGCTCGGTGCGCACTCGCTCGAGCGCCGCGTAGGCGAGCGCGAGCCCTTCACCCTCGAGCGGACCGCCGCCTGAGGACGGGACAGCCCGGAGATGCGGAGGTTCAGGCACCGCGATCACTAGCGCGACGTTACGCGAATGCCCAGGTCGCTCGTCGGGGTCCGGCAGTACGATGCAGTACCCGGTGCGCCGTGCCGGGCCCGCGCCCTGTGATCCGCAAAGAACTTCTTGATGCTGTGCGCGCCGCGCTGGCCGCAGCCGGCTTTCCCGAGCCGGTCGGCGGCGTCGCGCTCGAGACGCCGAAGCAGCGCGATCACGGTGACTGGTCGACGAACGCTGCGCTCGCCGTCGCCAAGCCGGCCGGCGTGGCGCCGATGGAGGCGGCGGCGCGCATCAAGGCCGCTCTCGAGGAAGCCCCGTGGCCGCACCTCGAAGCGATCGAGGTGGCGAAGCCGGGCTTCCTGAACTTCCGCGTCGCGCCGAGCGGGCTGCACGCGGTGCTGCGGGCCGTCATCGCGGCGGGAGAGCGCTGGGGCCACGGGACGGCCCTCCACGACGAGCGGATCAACCTCGAGTTCGTGTCCGCGAACCCGACCGGCCCGCTGCACGCGGGCGGCGGGCGCTGGGTCGCGGTCGGCGACGCCCTCGCCAACCTGCTGGCGGCCGAGGGCGCGGTCGTCCACCGCGAGTACTACCTGAATGACGCCGGGAACCAGCTCGACACGTTCGGCGCCTCGCTCATGGCCCGGTACCAGGACCGGGAGCCACCGGAGGACGGCTACCAGGGCGAGTACCTCGTCGACATGGCGCTCCGGATGCGGGCCGAACTCGGGGACGCCGTGTCCGAGGAGCAGGCGCGCGAGTGGGGCTACCGCGACGTCGTTCGGCAGCTCCGTGAGGATCTTGGCCGGATCGGCGTCCATTTCGACACCTGGTTCTCTGAGCGCACGCTCCACGAGCGCGGGGATGTCCCGGCCGTGCTGGCCGACCTCCGCGAGCGGGGCGTCACGTTCGAGCAGGACGGCGCGACGTGGCTGCGCTCGACCGACTACGGGGACAACCGCGACCGCGTGCTCGTGAAGTCCGACGGGTCGACGACGTATCTCTGCAACGACCTCGCCTACCACCGCGACAAGCTGAACCGGGGCTGGCCGCGTCTCGTCGACATCTGGGGCGCCGACCACCACGGTCAGGTGAAGTCGCTGCAGGCCGGGCTGGCGGCGCTAGGCCATGCGGGCGAGCCCGAGGTGCTGCTCGGCCAGCTCGTCAAGCTGCTGCGGGGCGGGCAGCCGGTGCGGCTGTCGAAGCGGGCGGGAGACGTCGTGACGCTCGCCGACATCCTCGACGAGGTCGACCCCGACGTGTGCCGGCTGACCTTCCTGCTCCAGGGCATCGACACGCCGCAGACCTTCGACCTCGACGTCGTCACCGCGCAGTCGATGGAGAACCCCGTCTACTACGTGCAGTACGCACACGCGCGGGCGGTCTCGATCAGCCGACGCGCCGCCGTCGCGGGCGTGACGCGACATCCCGTCCTGGACACGGACCTCGCCGTCCTCACGCACGAGCGGGAGCTCGACTTGCTCCGCGCCCTGGACGGGTTCCCGGGCGTCGTCGCCGAGGCGGCGGCCCTGCGGGCACCGCACCGCGTGACGACCTGGGTGCGCGACTTCGCGTCCCGCTTCCACGGCTTCTACCGGGACTGCCGGGTCCTCACCGATGACGAGCCGCTCACCCAGGGCCGCCTCTGGCTGGCGGAAGGGTGCCGGGTCGGCCTGTCGAACGCGCTCACGCTGCTGGGCGTGAGCGCGCCCGACGAGATGGCTCGCATCGACGAGGCGGACGGCGTCGAGCCGTGATCTCGCCGGCACCGGTCGACCGGTCCCTCGTCCCGCCGGCGCTGGTGGACGTCGACCTCGAGCCGCTCGCGGAGCAGTTCGAGACCCCGCTCTTCGTGTACGACGAGGACGAGCTCCGACGGCGCTGCGCGCAGTACCGCGAGGTGTTCGGTGACGACGGTGTCGTGTACGCGGGGAAGGCGTTCCTTTGCACCGAGATGGCGCGGCTCGTCGCCGAGGAGGGCCTGCACCTCGACGTGGCCACCGGCGGCGAGCTGCACGTCGCGCAGACCGCCGGCTTCCCGTCGGCGCGCCTCGTGCAGCACGGCAACAACAAGTCCGACGACGAGCTGCGCGCCGGGCTCGACGCCGGCGTTGGCCGGATCGTGGCCGACTCGTTCGACGAGCTCGACCGGCTCGAGCACCTCGCGCGCGACGCAGCCGAGCCCCCGACCGTGCTCGTCCGGGTCACGCCCGGCGTCGAGGCGCACACCCACGAGTACATCGAGACCGGGACCGAGGACTCGAAGTTCGGGTTCACCGTGGCGGCCGGGATCGCGCTCGCGGCCGCGCGCCGCGTGACCACGAGCCCGGTCCTGCGCTTCGGGGGACTGCACTGCCACATCGGCTCGCAGATCGAGCGGCTCGATCCGTGGGGCCTCGCCATCGCGGCGCTGGCCCGGGTCGCGGCCGACCTCGACGTCGCCGTGCCCGAGCTGAACGTCGGCGGCGGGCTCGGCGCCCGCTACCTCGCCGAGGACCCGGTGCTCGACGTCACCGAGTACGCGGCCACCCTTCGACGGGCGGTGGCCGACAGCTGGGCGGAGATCGGCGAGCCGCCCCGGCTTCTCGTCGAGCCCGGCCGGTCGATCGTCGCGCCCTGTGCGATCACGCTGTACCGGGTCGGGACGGTGAAGGAGGTACCCGGAATCGGCACCTTCGTCGCGGTCGACGGCGGCATGAGCGACAACCCGCGCCCGTCCCTGTACGGCGCCGGCTACGAGGCCTACCTGCCAGCCCGGATGGCGGCTGAGCGGCCGCTGCAGTGCCGCGTGGTCGGGAAGCACTGCGAGCAGGGTGACGTCATTGTGGCGAACGCCTGCCTGCCGGAGGGGGTGCGCCGAGGGGACCTGCTGGCAACGCCCACGACGGGTGCGTACGGCTACTCGATGGCCTCGAACTACAACAAGGTCCCGCGCCCGGCCGTGGTGTTCCTGCGGGGTGGAACGCCGCGTCTCGTCGTTCGGCGCGAGACGCCCGCTGATCTCGTTCGTCTCGACCTGGTGGGAGACTGAGCGTCGCTATGGCAGCTCCCGTGCGCGTCGGCCTCCTCGGGTGCGGCAACGTCGGTTCTGCCATCGTGCGCCTCCTCGACGAGCACGCCGACCGCATCGCGGGCCGGGCCGGAGCCAACCTCGAGGTGACCCGGGTCGTTGTCCGCGACGTCACGCGGGCCCGAGACGTCAAGCTCGCCCCCGAGCGGTTCACGACCGACGCCGCCAGCGTCGTCGAGGGCTCGGACATCGACATCATCGTGGAGGTCATCGGCGGGGTCGAGCCGGCGGGCTCGCTCATCCGGCGCGCGCTCGAGGCGGGCAAGCCCGTCGTCACCGCGAACAAGGAGCTCATCGCGCAGCGGGGACCGGAGCTGTTCGAGACCGCGGCCCGGGCCGGTGTCGACCTGCTCTTCGAAGCGTCGGTGGCGGGCGGGATCCCGCTCATGCGTCCGCTCCGGGAATCCCTGGCCGGTGACCGCATCGAGCGGGTCACGGGCATCGTCAACGGCACGACGAACTACATCCTCACCCGCATGACCGAGCTCGGCACCTCGTTCGCGGACGCGCTGGCGGACGCGCAGCGGCAAGGGTTCGCCGAGCCCGACCCGAGCGCCGACATCGGGGGGCAGGACGCCGCGGCCAAGGCCGCGATCATCGCCACGATCGCGTTCGGGGCCCGCGTTCACGCCGACGACGTCCACACCGAGGGGATCTCCGACATCACCGACGACGACATCGCCTCGGCCCGGATGCTCGGCTACGTGATCAAGCTGCTGGCCGTCGCCGAGGAGGTCGGCGGTGACATCGCGGTGCGGGTCCACCCGGCGATGGTGCCGCTGCAGCATCCGCTGGCCACGGTGCGGGACTCGTTCAACGCGGTGCTGATCGAAGGGGAGGCGGTCGGCGAGCTCATGCTCTACGGACGCGGCGCCGGCCCCGGGCCGACCGCGTCGGCCGTGCTCGGCGACCTCGTCGACGCGGCGCGCAACCTCGTCGCGGGGGCGAAGGGGGCGACCATCGGCGGCCTCGTCGATCGGCCGATCCGTCCCATCGGCGAGCTCGAGTCCCAGTTCTACCTGCTCATCGAAGTCGCCGACCGGCCCGGCGTGCTCGCCGCCATCGCGGCCGAGTTCGGCCGCCACGAGGTCTCGATCCAGTCGATGGACCAGCGGGGGCTCGGCGCCGACGCCCGGCTCGTGTTCATCACCCACTCGTCGCGGGAGGCCGACGTGCGCGCCACCCTCGACGCACTCCGCAGTGTCGAACCGGTGCACCGCGTCGGTTCGGTCATCCGCGTGCTCGGGGACGTCGGTTGAGCGCCCCGTGGCGGGGCGTCATCGAGGCGTTCCGGGACCGGCTCCCGGTCACGCCGGCCACACCGGTCGTGACGCTCCTCGAGGGGAACACCCCTCTGCTCGAAGCGCCGAACCTCGCGGCCCAGGCCGGGGTGGCGGAGGCGTACCTGAAGATCGAAGGGGCCAACCCGACCGGGTCGTTCAAGGACCGGGGCATGACGGTGGCGGTGTCGAACGCGCTCGGGCGCGGCGCGAAGGCCGTGATCTGCGCCTCGACGGGCAACACCTCGGCGTCGGCGGCCGCGTACGCGGCGCGGGCCGGCCTGCTGGGCGGCGTCGTGCTGCCGGCGGGGCAGATCGCGCTCGGCAAGCTCGCCCAGGCGCTCATCCACGGCGCCCGCGTCGTCCCGGTGCGGGGAACGTTCGACGAGGCGCTGGCGATCGTGCGGGAGCTCGGTGAGCGCCCCGGGGTCGAGGTCGTGAACTCGACCAACCAGGACCGGATCGAAGGGCAGAAGACGGCCGCGTTCGAGGTCGTCGACGTGCTCGGCGACGCGCCGTCGGTGCACTGCCTGCCGGTCGGCAACGCCGGCAACATCACGGCGTACTGGCGCGGCTACTGCGAGGACGCCGACGCCGGTCACGCGACCCGCCGGCCTCGCATGCTCGGATGGCAGGCGGCGGGCGCGGCGCCGATCGTGCTCGGCGAGCCCGTCTTGCACCCCGAGACCATCGCGACCGCGATCCAGATCGGGAACCCGGCCTCGTGGCGGTCCGCGGTCGCGGCTCGCGACGAGTCCGGCGGGCACATCGGCGCGGTGTCCGACGCCGAGATCCTCCACGCCTACCGGCTGCTCGCGGCCAGCGTCGGGGTCTTCGTCGAGCCGGCATCGGCGGCGTCGGTCGCGGGCCTGCTCCGCGCCGCCACCGAGGGGCTCGTCGCGAGCTCCGACGTCGTCGTCTGCACCGTCACCGGCCACGGGCTCAAGGACCCCCAACGCGCCATCGCCGAGGTGGACGTGGGGCCGGCGGTCGAAGCCGACCCGGTGCCGGTGGCGGCCGCGGTCGGGATCTGACCGCTCGTCGAGGGCTTCGGCCGCCGTCGACGGCGGCTTGCGTAGGCTCGACCGCCCATGGACACGAGCGGAACCGCGCTGGTGACCGGAGCCTCGGCGGGCATCGGACGGGCCTTCGCCGAGGCGCTCGCCGCCCGGGGTCACGATCTCGTCCTGGTGGCGCGACGCGGCCCCCGGCTCGAGGAGCTGGCCGACGTGATCCGACAGCAGCACGGTCGGTCCGTCGTCGTGATCGTGGCCGACCTCAGCACGCCCGACGGCCTCTCGAGCGTCGCGAACCGCCTGGCCGACGACTCGGCGCCGGTCGAGCTGCTCGTCAACAACGCCGGGTTCGGGACCAGCGGGCGCTTCTGGGAGCTCGACCGCGACCGGGAGGCGGAGGAGATCCGCCTCAACGTCGAGGCCCTCGTCGTCCTCACCCACGCCGCCGTCGCGGCGATGATCCCGCGGGGGCGGGGCGGCGTCATCAACGTGTCGTCCGTCGCCGGCTACCAACCCACCCCGTGGGGCGCCACCTACGGCGCCACGAAGGCGTTCGTGTCGAGCTTCACGAACGCGCTCCATGAGGAGCTGCGCGGGACCGGGATCCGGATGCTGACGCTGGCGCCGGGGTTCACCCATACCGAGTTCCACGAGGTCTCGGGCGACGACGTCTCCCAGCTGCCGAGTGTGCTCTGGCAGACCCCGCCGGAGGTCGTCGACGCGGCGCTGCGCGCCTACGACCGGGGTCGCGCCGTCTGCACCCCGGGACCGCTGAACACGGCGGCGGCCGTCTTCTCCGGCTCGCTGCCGGCCGGCGTCACCCGTCGCGTCGCCGCGCTCGCCAAGCGTCGCAGCAGCTGAGCCCGGCCGATCGGCCTCCGGTGCCGACGCGCACGATCGGCCAGATCGTCGCCGCGCACGCGGCGGCCATCGGCGATGAGCGCGCCTACGTCGCCGGTCCCCACACCATGAGGTGGGCCGAGTACGACGAGCGGGCCGACGGGATCGCGGCCGCGCTCGTCGACGGCGGCGTCGAGGCCGGCGACCGCGTCGCGGTGCTCCTCCCCGACGGCCCGGCCGTGCATGCCTGCTACCTCGGCGTCGAGCGGGCGGGCGGCGTCATCGTCGGCATCGGCGCCCGCGCCGGCCCCCGCGAGGTGGACCACCTCCTGGCGATCACCGGCGCGTCGGTGCTGCTCGCCCCCAGCGACCACGCCCCGTCGGTGTCAGCGGACGTCCATCGAATCGCGGTGAGCGAAGCGGAGCTGCCCGTCGGTGCGGGTCGCCCCCCGCGCTCGTGTGGCGTCGAGGACCTGTGGCTGCTGAACTCGACCTCCGGTACTACCGGGCTCCCCAAGTGCGTCATGCACGACCAGCGGCGCTGGCTCGCCTTCCACGAGCTCGCGGTCGAGGCGGGCGCGCTGTCCGACCGGGATGTCGTCCTCAGCGCGCTGCCAGCCCCGTTCGGGTTCGGGATCTGGACCGCGCACGTCACCCCCACCCTCCTCGGCGTGCCGTGCGTGGTGCTGCCCCGATTCGAACCCGCCGCCTGTCTCGAGGCCATCGAACGGGAGCGGGTGACGATGCTCGCCGCCGTTTCGACGCAGTTCGTGATGCTCCTGAACTCGCCCGACCTGGCGCGCCACGACCTGTCGAGCCTCCGGGTCCTGTTCACCGGCGGGGAGATGGTCCCGGAGCGGCGCGCTCGCGAGTTCGAGGACCAGACCGGGGCCCGGGTCCTCCAGTTCTACGGGTCGAACGAGACCGGCGCGCTGAGCCGCACCACGATCGACGACCCGCCGGCGCGTCGCTTCCGCACCGCGGGACGCGTCATCCCGTCGATGCACGTCCGCCTGCTCGACGACGAGGGGGTCGACGTGACCACGGGCGGGGGTCCCGGCGTCGCCGCCTGCCGGGGGCCGCTCTGCTGCCTCGGCTACTACGGCGACCCCGAGGCCAACGCCGAGCTGTACACGGCGGACGGGTGGATGCGCACCGGTGACCGCTGCACCATCGACGCCGACGGCTACCTCACGGTGGCCGGCCGGGCGTCGGACTTCATCATCCGGGGCGGCAAGAACGTGAGCGCGGCCCAGGTCGAAGCCGACGTGGGAGCCCACCCCGCGGTCGCGCTGGCGGCCGCGGTCGCGATGCCCGATCCGGTGTTCGGCGAGCGCGTGTGCGTCTATGTCGAGCTCCGACCCGGCGCCGACCCGCCCGACCTCGATGGCCTGCGGGACCATCTCCAGGCGCACGGGGTCGGCCCGGAGCTGTGGCCCGAGCGGCTCGTGGTCGTCGACGAACTTCCGCGTGCGTCGGGCGGCAAGGTGGCCAAGGGCGAGCTGCGCGACGACGTCAGGCGCCGGCTCGCCGACGAGGGCGCGGCGTCGTGAACGCCGGCCTGCGACCGGCGGGTCGCCCCGTACGATGAGCCGGTGAAGTACGTCGTGCTCGTCCCCGACGGGTGCGCCGACGAGCCGCTGGCCGAGCTCGACGACCGCACCCCGCTCGACGCGGCGTCGATGCCCAACCTCGCCCGCCTCGCCGCGCGCGGCGAGGTCGGCCGGGCCGCCGTCATCCCGCCCGGGCTACCTCCGGGCAGCGACGTCGGCAACATGGCCATCCTCGGCTACGACCCGGCCGAGTTCCACACCGGCCGGGCGCCGATCGAAGCGGCGGCGATGGGCGTCGAGCTCGGGCCGGCCGAGGTCGCGTTCCGCTGCAACCTCGTCACCGTCGAGGACGACACGATGGTCGACTTCGCCGGCGGGCACCCCAGCGACGCCCAGAGCCACCCGATCGTCGCCGCCCTCGACGCCGAACTCGGCGGCGGCCGCGACGGGGTCTGCTTCCACGCCGGCGTCGAGTACCGCCATCTCTGCGTCACCCCCGGGGCCTGGGCCGACGCCACCTGCGTGCCGCCCCACGACCTGACCGGGCAGCCGGTCGTGCTGCCGACCGGCGCCGCGGCGGCGCCCATCCGTGCGCTGATGGACGCCTCCCGGCCGGTGGTGCGAGCCGCCGCCGACGCGGTGGGGTGCCCCGCCAACCAGATCTGGCTCTGGGGCCAAGGCGTCGCGCCCGCCCTGCCGCAGTTCGCGGATCGGTTCGGCGTGACGGGCCGGCTCAGCTCCGCGGTCGACCTCGTGCGGGGCCTCGGGGTCCTCACCGGCCTCGAGGTCGTCGACGTGGCTGGCGCGACGGCGGGCTTCGACAACGACTACCGGGCCCAGACGACCGCGTGCCTCGACTCGCTCCAGGACCGCGACTACTTCCTCCTGCACGTCGAGGCCACCGACGAGGCCGGCCACCAAGGCGACGTCCGCGAGAAGGTGGCCGCGCTGGAGGCGTGGGACGCCGACGTCATCGGCCCGCTCGCCGCCGCGCTTGCCGACGAGCCGCACCGCATCCTCTTGCTGCCCGACCACGCCACGCCGTGCGCGCTCCGCACCCACACCGCCGACCCCGTCCCCTACCTGCTCGTCGACTCCGCGGCGCCGGGTCCGGGGGGCCGCTACACCGAGGCTGCGGTCGGGGGCCTCGACGCCATCCCCGCCCACCACCTCATGGGACGGCTCGTCGCCTGACGCCGCCCGCGGCGGACCGGGCGGTTGGTTGCCGCGCCCTCCGGCGGCCGGTATATTGAAGGTTGTTCCGCCGCCCCGCTCGGTGCGGCAGCCCCCGGCTCGCTCCGCCGGACTCCACGCGGATCGCTTCCGGTAGGCGCCCCCGAACTGCGCTGCGGTCGCCCTGGGCCCCCGGCCCCCCGCCGGGTCCGGATTTCCATCTGGTTCCGCTGCGCCGGCCCGACTCTCAATCTCAATCCGGTCCCCCGACCGCCAAGGAGACGACTGCGAATGAGTACGCAGGAGCTCGACCGTTCGATGCTCGACGGCAAGGATCGTGAGGAGCTGCACGCCATCGCGGGCGCGATGGGCGTCAAAGCCGCGACCCGGATGCGCAAGGCCGAGCTGATCGACGCCATCCTCGACGCCGCCGACGGCCAAGCCAACGGCGACGGCCCCGCCGCCAGCTCCGACCGCGAGCCGGCCCGCCGGACCGTCCGCTCGGCCCGGGCCTCCGAGCTCGAGGCCGATCCGGTGACCTCGCTGCTCGCCGAGGAGGAGTCCCTCGGCGCCGCCGACGAGGTCGAAGCGGAGCCCGCGCCCCGGCCGCGACCGGCCCCCAGCGGCGACGGCGAACGAGACGCTTCGAGCTCGGGCTCGGCGTCGACGGCGACGACGACCGACACGTCCACCGGCTCCGACTCGAACCCGACCCCGGACGGCGACGACGAGCGCGCCTCCTACGGGGAGGGCAACCAGCGGCGCCGCCGCCGCCGGCGCGGACGCGGCGGGCCCGAGGGGGAGCCCCGGTCCGAGCCGGCCGGCGAGCCGGTCGAGGTCCAGGGGCTGCTCGAGCTCCGCGACGAGGGCTACGGGTTCCTGCGCACCACCGGCTACCTGGCCGGGCCGCGCGACGTCTACGTCTCGGCGTCGCAGGTGCGTCGCTTCGCGCTCCGCAAGGGCGACTTCCTCCAGGGCTTCTCACGACCGCAGGCGTCGAACGAGAAGTACCCGGCCCTGCTGCGCGTCGACCACATCAACAACATGACGCCCGACGACGCCCGCAACCGGCCCCGGTTCGAGGACCTCACGCCGCTCTTCCCCGACGAGCAGCTGCGGCTCGAGCTGTCCGACAACCCGCTCGAGACGACGGGCCGCATTGTCGACCTCGTCTCACCGGTCGGGAAGGGCCAGCGCGGGCTCATCGTGTCGCCCCCGAAGGCCGGCAAGACGACGATCCTGAAGCAGCTCGTCTACGCGGTCGAGCGCAACAACCCCGAGGTGCACCTCATCGTGCTGCTCGTCGACGAGCGCCCGGAGGAGGTCACCGACATGCGCCGCCACGTCGTGCGCGGCGAGGTGGTGTCCAGCACCTTCGACCGGCCGGCCGACGAGCACACCACGGTCGCCGAGCTCGCCATCGAGCGGGCGAAGCGGCTGGTCGAGCTCGGGACCGACGTCGTGGTCGTGCTCGACGGCATCACCCGTCTGGCCCGGGCCTACAACCTGGCTGCGCCGGCGTCGGGCCGCATCCTGTCCGGTGGCGTCGACTCCACCGCCCTGTACCCGCCGAAGCGGTTCTTCGGTGCCGCCCGCAACATCGAGGAGGGCGGCTCGCTCACGATCATGGCGACGGCGCTCATCGACACCGGCAGCCGCATGGACGAGGTCATCTTCGAGGAGTTCAAGGGCACCGGGAACATGGAGCTGCGGCTCGACCGGCGCATCGCCGACCGCCGCATCTACCCGGCCATCGACGTCGAGCAGTCCAGCACCCGGCACGAGGAGCTCCTCTTCGAGCGCAACCAGCTGAACCAGGTCTGGAAGCTGCGGCGGGTCCTGAACGCCCTCGACGGGGACAGCTCCGGCGGCAAGGGCCTCGAGCTGCTGCTCGACAAGCTCCGCACCACCAAGAGCAACGACGAGTTCCTCGCCGAGGTGGCGAAGGCGCCGACCCTCGCCGGGTAAGTCCCATTCGCCCCCGACGTCGCCGGGCCGGTGCCGGTCCCCGAATCCCGGCGGTAGATTGAGCACCTCATGAAAGCTGACATCCACCCCGACTACGTCACCTGCACGGTCCACTGCTCGTGCGGCAACGAGTTCACGACCCGGTCGACCGTCCCGTCGCTGCGGGTCGAGCTGTGCTCCGAGTGCCATCCCTTCTATACGGGGAAGCAGAAGCTCGTGGACACCGGCGGGCGGGTGGAGCGGTTCCAGCGTCGCTACGCCAAGGCGAAGCAGGCCTAACCCGCTCGATGTCGACGCCCCGCTACCTGGGCGGCCAGGCCGTCGTCGAGGGCGTCATGATGCGAGGCGAGCGGTCCTGGGCCGTCACGGTGCGCCGCCCGGACGGTCAGCTCGAGGCGGCGGTGCACGACGCGCCGCGGTGGTCCGACCGCTGGTCCCAGATCCCGGTCCTGCGGGGCGTGATGGCGCTCGCGGAGTCGCTCGCCCTCGGCTTCCGGGCCCTCTCGTGGTCGGCGGAGCGCCAGCTGCCGGAGGAGGAGCGGATCTCGTCCCGGGCCATGGGCTGGACGATCGGTGCCGCGCTGGTGTTCTTCACCGCCCTCTTCATCGTGCTCCCGACGTTCGTGAACCAGGGCGTGGCCGGCGCGCTCGGCGTCAGCGGCTTCGCCTACCACCTCGCCGAGGGCGCGATCCGGCTCGCCATCTTCCTCGGCTACCTGGTCCTCATCGGCCTGCTGCCGGACATCAAGCGGGTCTTCCAGTACCACGGGGCCGAGCACAAGGCGATCGCCGCCTACGAGCGGGGCGCCGACCTCACCCCCGAGTCGGCCCAGCAGTTCACGACCGAGCACGTCCGCTGCGGCACCAACTTCCTGCTCACCGTGATGGTCGTCACGATCCTGGTGTACGCGTTCGTGGGTCGCCCCTCGCTCCCGTGGCTCATCACATCGCGGATCGTGCTGCTGCCGGTGGTCGCCGGGCTCGCCTACGAGGTGATCCGCTTCGCGGCGCCGCGCATCGACCGCCCTTGGGTGCGGATGCTCATGACGCCGGGGCTGACGCTGCAGCGCCTCACCACCCGTCAGCCGAGCCTCGACCAGCTCGAGGTCGCGATCCGGTCCCTGCGGGCCGTCCTCACCGCCGAGCAGCTGGCGGAGGTCGACGCTCGCCCGGCCCCCGCCGTCGTGCCGCGCCCGGCGTTCGGCACCGCCTGACGCCGGAATCGCCCCCCGGCCGAATCTCCTAGCCTGCCGTCCGATGCAGTTCGGCATCTTCTACGAGCACCAGCTCCCGCGGCCGTGGGGCCCGGAGTCCGAGCACCAGCTGCTGAAGAACGCCCTCGAGCAGTGCGAGCTGGCGGACCGGCTCGGCATCCAATACTGCTGGGAGGTCGAGCACCACTTCCTCGAGGAGTACTCGCACTCGAGCGCGCCCGAGGTGTTCCTCGCCGCGGTGTCGCAGCGCACCGAGCGGATGCGGCTCGGCCACGGCATCGTGCAGACACCGCCGCTCTTCAACCACCCGGCCCGGGTCGCGGAGCGGATCGCGATGCTGGACCTGGTGTCGGACGGCCGGGTCGACTTCGGCACCGGCGAGTCATCCTCGGAGGCCGAGCTCGGCGGCTTCCTCATCGACCCCGAGGCCAAGCGCGCCATGTGGGAGGAGGGGCTGCGGGTCGCGGTGCGGTGCCTGACCGAGGCGCCGTTCACGGGGCACGCGGGCGAGTACGTGACCATGCCGCCCCGCAACGTCCTGCCGAAGCCACTCCAGAAGCCGCACCCCCCGCTGTGGGTGGCGTGCAGCCGCCGCGAGACCATCCACCTCGCGGCCCAGCACGGCATCGGCGCCCTGAGCTTCGCGTTCATCGACCCCGAGGAGGCCCGGCACTGGCTCGACGACTACGAGCACACGCTGGCCGCCGAGTGCGTGCCGATCGGCGACGCCGTGAACCCCACCGTCGCCTGCGTCACCCCGTTCATGTGCAACCGCGACGAGGACGAGGCGCTGGCGCGGGGACTGGAGGGCGGCAACTTCTTCGGCTACTCGCTCGCCCACTACTACGTGTTCGGGCGGCACCGCCCGGGGACCACCGACGTGTGGGCCGAGTACCAGGCCCGCCGGGCCGAGCACGGCTACGACCCCGAAGCGGTCGCGGCGGCGGGCGCGCACGGCGACCGGCTCGGCGCCAAGGTCGTCCAGTCGGGCTCGTTCGGCATCCGGGGCGCCATCGGAACGCCGGACCAGCTGCGCGACTACCTGCGCCGGTACGAGGAGTGCGGCGTGGACCAGCTCATCTTCTGCGCCCAAGTCGGCAAGAACCGCCACGAGGACATCATGGAGAGCCTCGAGCTGTTCGGCACCGAGGTGCTGCCCGAGTTCATGGACCGTGACGAGGCGTACCGGGCGGCCAAGGCCCGCCGCCTCGAGCCCGTGATCGAAGCCGCGCTCGCCCGCAAGCCGGCGTCGGACCACCCGCCGCTTCCCACGCCGGACTACGCGTTCCCCGCCATCCCGCGCGGGATGGCCGACCGGGAGGACAGCGACGAGTTCCACCGCTGGCTCGACGAGCTGCCCGACCGGCTCGCGTCCGGGGAGCACCCCGAGGAGTTCCGCCCCCTCTTCGGGTGACCGCGAGGTCGACACCCCGTCGACCGCCCGGAGCGCTGACCACCCCTTCGCTCGCGCTTTACGCGCGGCTGACGGGGCCGCCCGATGCTGGCCGGGTGGGAGTGTCCAGCCGCGAGCGCGTCGCCCACGTGGTGCGGCGACTGTCGATGGGATCCCACCCCGACCTGCTCGGCGGCCTGGACGACACCGACCAGGCGGTGGCGCGGGCCCTCGACCTCAGCGGGCCGGCCCGCGTCCCGCCCGCGATGGCGCCGCCCGCCTCCTACCGGACGGCGGCGCCGAACGAGATCGTGCTGCTCATCGGCTGGTGGCTGGACCAGATGCGGGCCCCGTCCCGGCTCGTCGAGGAGCGCCTGGTGTGGTTCTGGCACGACCACTTCGCGACCAGCCTCCGGAAGGTGCGCGCCCCCTACCTGCTCCGGCAGCAGCACGTCACGATCCGCCAGCACGCCGCCGGCAGCTTCGCCGACCTTCTCCACGCGGTAGCGAAGGACCCCGCCATGCTGGTCTTCCTCGACGGCATCACCAACACGGCCGGCAAGATCAACGAGAACTTCGGTCGCGAATGCCTCGAGCTGTTCACGATGGGCCGCCAGGCCGGGTACACCCAGACCGACGTCGTCGAGGCGTCCCGCTCCTTCAGCGGCTGGGTCGTGAACCTCCCCGACGTGACGCCGGCCACCGCGCTCGCCGCGCTCGGGATCGCGCCGTGGACGGCCAGGCTCGTGCCCCGCCGTCACGACGCCGGCGTGAAGAACCTGCTCGGCCGCACCGGCGCCTTCGACCTCGACCAGGCGATCGACGTGATCCTCGAGCAGCCCGCCACCGGGGCGTTCATCGCGTCGAAGCTGTACCGCCAGCTGGTCGGCCGCACCCCGAGCCACCCCACCGCGCAGAAGCTCGGCGCGACGTTCGCCCGCGACTACCAGGTCCGCCACCTCGTCGAGGCCATCGTCGCCGACCCCGCCTTCACCGCCGACGACGCGGTGCGGAGCCGGGTCCGCACGCCGGTCGAGAAGCTGGTCGGCCTCCTCCAGGCGGCCCGGGCCGGGCCCACCACGGTGGCGCCGCGCCCGACGGCGGCGGCCAACGCGCTCCGCCTCATCAACTACCTGCCGTTCCTGCCGCCGAACGTCGGCGGGTTCCCCGACGGCACGCTGCTCCTCGGCCCGCACGACCTCGTCACGGCCTTCGACCTGCTCGACGCGCTCGGCGCGCCGCCGCCCGGCTACCGGTCGGTGAGCGACCTGCTGGCGCGCTTCGGGGTCTTCGACGTGACGTCCACCACCAAGCGGGTGCTCGACGGGGAGCCGGACCGGTCCCGGCGGTTCGCGCTGGCGGCCATGGCGCCGGAGTTCGCGGTCGCATGACCGAGCCGCTGTCGCGCCGCGACTTCCTCGGCCGGCTCGGGGCCGGCTCGGCCGCCGTCGCCGGTGGCTACCTGCTCGCGACCTGGGAGTGGACGGGGCCGGCGTCGGCCGGGGCGCCCCGCCCCGGCGAGCTCGCCGACCCGAGCCCGGGCCGGACGCTGGTCGTCGTCGAGCTCGCGGGCGGCAACGACGGCTTCAACACCGTCGTCCCGCACGCCGATCCCGCCTACCACGCGTCGCGCCCCACGCTCGGCGTCACCGACCCGATCGACCTCGACGGCCAGGTCGGGCTCCACCCCAAGCTCCCGAAGCTCGCGGCCCGCTACCACGCCGGGCAGGTCGCGATCGTCGAAGGCCTCGGGTACACGCCACCCAACCTCTCGCACTTCGCGTCGCTCGCCGTGTGGTGGACCGCCGACCACCCGTCCACCGGGATCGGTTGGCTCGGCACGTACCTCGACGGGACGGTCGGCTACGACGACCCGCTGGCCGCCATCGCGGTCGGAGGACAGCCCGCGCCGGCGCTGCTCGGGCAGCGCTCGTTCGCGACCACGATCACCGACGCCTCCGGCCTGCAGCCCCGGCTCCCGGCCTGGGCCGGGACGCCCGAGGCGCTGCTCGCCTCGTGGGCGCACCTGGCGCCGAGCCGGGTCGACGCGCGCCAGCTCGTGGGCCAGGTCGAGCGGGCCGTCGGCCTGTCGGCCCGGGCCCGCACCAGCCTCGGCCAGGTGCTCGGCGGCGACACCGCCGCGCCGGCGCGCGCGGCGGGCGGCGTGGCGGGCCAGGGCACGGTCGGGGAGTCGCTGGCGCTGGCCGCGAGGCTCATCGGCTCCCCGCTGGCGCCGCGGGTCGTGTACGTCACCGGCGTCGGCGACTTCGACGTGCACGAGGGAGAGGCGACGCGCCAGCCGACGCTGCTGTCCGAGCTCGACGACGGGATCGACGGGCTCTTCACCGACCTCGGCGACGCGGCCGGCCGGGTGCTCGTCATGACCACCTCGGAGTTCGGCCGCCGCCCGGCCGAGAACGGCAGCGGCACCGACCACGGCACCGCCAACACGCAGTTCCTGATCGGCCCGCGCGTCAAGGGCGGCCGCTACGGCGAGCCGCCTTCGCTCACCAACCTCGACGCGACGCGCAACGTCGTGCCGACCGTCGACTTCCGGTCGCTGTACGCGACCGGCCTGTCGTGGCTCGGTGTCCAGGACACCGCGGCCGCGCTCGGCGGTCACTTCGACGCCGTCCCCGCGCTCACCTGAGGAACGAGGGTCCGGTCGGTACCCTGGCCTGGTGTTCGAGCACCTCGCCGACCTCGAGACCGAGCTCGAGAAGCTCGAGTCGCGCCTGCCCGAGATCTACGCCTCGGGTGACCAGGCCGCGTCGCGCGACGCGGGTCGGCGCCACGCCGAGCTGAAGCCCATCGTCGACGCGTACCGCGCCTACCGCGACGCCGAGTCGGCGCTCGCGGACGCGCGCGAGCTGTTCGCGGCCGAGGGTGGCGACGGGGAGATGCGCGACTACCTGCGGGGCGAGGTCGCCGAGCAGGAAGCCGAGCTGGCTCGCCTCGACGCCCGGCTCCGGGAGCTGCTGGTCCCTCGTGACCCGAACGACGGCCGCAACGTGATCCTCGAGATCCGCGGCGCCGAGGGCGGCGAGGAGGCCAACCTATGGGCGGGCGACCTCGCGCGCATGTACGAGGCGCTGGCCCGCCGGCACGGCTGGCGATTCGAGACCCTCGCCACCCAGCCGTCGGAGATGGGCGGCCAGCGGGAGACGACGCTGGCCGTCAAGGGCCCGGACGCCTGGGCCCGGCTCAAGTACGAGGCCGGGCCCCACCGGGTCCAGCGGGTGCCGGCGACCGAGAGCCAGGGCCGCGTGCACACCAGCGCCGCCACCGTCGTGGTGCTGCCCGAGGCCGAGGAGCTCGACGTCGCGATCGACCCCAACGACCTCGAGATCGACGTCTACCGCTCCAGCGGCCCGGGCGGGCAGTCGGTCAACACGACCGACTCGGCGGTGCGCATCACGCATGTGCCGACCGGCGTCGTCGTGACCTGCCAGGACGAGAAGAGCCAGCTGCAGAACAAGGACAAGGCGATCCGCATCCTGCGGTCGCGGCTGCTGCAGCTCGAGCGCGACCGCCAGGAGGCCGAGGTCTCGTCGACGCGGCGGAGCCAGGTGAAGGGCGGCGGACGGTCCGAGAAGGTCCGGACCTACAACTTCAAGGAGAACCGCGTCACCGACCACCGCGTCGGCGTGACCGTGCACGCCCTCGACCAGGTGCTGGCGGGCGGGGAGCCGCTCGACCAGCTCACCGACGCCCTCGCGGCCGCCGAGCGGGCCGAGCAGCTCGGCGCGTCCGAGTGACGACCTGGCGCGCCGTCCTCGACGACGCCACGCGCGTCCTCGAGCGCGCGTCGCTCCCGAGCCCCGCCGTCGACGCCCGTCGCATCGTCGAGGAGGCGGCCGGCTGCACGGACGGGGCCTGGGTCCTCGTCGCCGAGCAGGAGGCGCCGCTCGTGGCGGCCCGCCACGCGCAGGAGATGGTGGACCGCCGCACCCGCGGGGAGCCGCTCCAGTACGTGCTCGGCTCCTGGTCGTTCCTCGGCATCGACCTGTTCGTCGACCACCGGGTGCTCATCCCGCGCCCGGAGACGGAGCGGACGGCCGAGGTCGCCCTCGACGAGGCGGCCCGCATGGGTCTGCGACGGGGCCCGCGTGACCCGTGGGGCGGCGCGATCGGGGACGTGCTCGTCGCCGACCTCGGCACCGGCTCGGGCGCGATCGCGCTGGCCCTCGCCCGCGAGCTCCCCGACGCCGAGGTCTGGGCGACCGAGGCCAGCCCCGATGCGCTCGCGGTCGCGCACGCGAACGTGGCCGGCACCGCCGGCGCCGCGACCCGAGTCCGGCTGGCCGAGGGCGACTGGTTCGAGGCGCTGCCCGACGAGCACCGCGGCTCCTTCCAGCTCGTGGTGAGCAACCCGCCCTATGTCGCGGCCGCCGAGTTCGCGGAGCTCCCCGACGAGGTCGCGGGCCACGAGCCGAAGGCGGCGCTGGTCAGCGGCCCGACCGGGCTCGAGGCGATCGAGCAGGTGGTGGCCGGCGCACCCGACTACCTCGCGCCCGGGGCGGGCACGCTCGTCGTCGAGCTGGCGCCGCACCAGGCCGCCGCGGGGGTCACACTCGCGCAGCGGGCGGGGTTCGCCGACGTGCACACGGAGCGCGACCTGGCCGGCCGGGACCGGGTCCTGGTCGCCCGACAAGGAGGATGACGGTGGCGGACGACACCCTGGACGTCGACGCGATGCTGGGCCGGTTCCGGGACCGGGCCCAGGCGGTGCAAGAGCGCGGGATGCCGCCGGTCGCGGGTCCCGAGCGGGCCCGCTTCATCGAGCAGGCCCGGCTCGACTACCAGGACTTCTCGATCATCGGCGACGCGTCCTGGGACTTCACCGACGGGATCCTCACCCTGCGCGTCGAGCTGGGTACGACGAGCTGAGCCGTCAGCTCCGCCCGAGCGCCGCGAACTCGAGCGCGACCCAGATCGTCCGCGAGACCGGCAGGAACGCGAGCGGGGCCAGCGCCGACACCGGCACGAGGATGGCCAGCAGCGTGCCCACCGGCACCTGGGGCGCGGTCAGCGCCACGAGAACGACGAGCGTCACCACGAACACGGCGCCGGTGAGCGCGAAGTTCACGACCACCGCCCCCGTCCACGAGCCCTCTTCCGGCGCCAGGGCCAGACCGCACCGTGGACAGGTCGCTCGGAGTCGGAACCAGCGCTCGGTCAGCCGGCCGGCACCGCAACGGGGACAGCGGCCCCGCACGCCGCGGGCGAGGGCCCGGGTCCAGCCGCCGCCCGCGGCCGCGCTCACGGCGCGAGCTCGTTCGTCGTGCCGTCGGTCCGGAGGGTGACCGGCTCGCCCTCCCAGGCCCGGGTCGTCATGTCGGCGAGGACGTCGGCGTCGCGGCTGTTGGCGAGGGCTCGCCGACCGTCGGGGGTGCGGGCCATGACGATGGCAAGCGACGGCGTGCCGGCCCGCTCGAAGACCACCGACGTCGCCTCGACCGTGGCCGGGCCCGCGTAGGAGCCGGCGGACTCCCGCGGCGGCTGGCGGTCCACCTCGTGCTGCGTCGCGGCCGGGTCGACCCGCCCGAACGATCCGGCCGGCGGCGTGGTCGAGTAGCACCCGGCCGAGTGCTTGGTCAGGTACCAGCCGACGGCGGTGACGAGGCCGAGCGAGCCCGGGTCGCGGCGGCAGGCGTCGACCATCGCCGCGATGGCGTGGGTCGGATAGTTGTTGGCCGGGCCGCCCGCGAACGCCAGCCCGCCGGTCACGGTGAGCGGGCGTCGGTCGCGGGACCCGTGGTTCGGAAGGCCGAGGGCGGCGGCCGCGACCTGCACCGCGGACGGGAAGCAGGAGTACAGGTCGAAGCGCGCCACGTCGTCGACCCCGGCGCCGGCCGCGTGCAGCGCGCCGCGGCTGACGGCCGCGAGCGCCGGCGAGGCGTCGAGGCGGTCCCGCCGCGACACGAAGTAGTGGTCGTGGCCGTCGGCACCGGCGCGCGGGAACACCAGACGGTCGTCCGGCACGCCGGCGCTCTGCGCCGCCTCGTACGAGCAGAGCAGCAGCGCGGCGGCCTGGTCGACGTCGATGTTGGCGCACATGCGCTTCACGTACGGGAACGTCACGATCCGGTTGTCCGGCGTCGGCGTGCGCACCTCGGCCGGCTCGAACGCCCGGCGGGACCAGGCGTGGGGATTCGCCGCCGCCACCGCGCTGAACGGTGCCCACAGCTCGCTCACCGCGACCTGGTGCTCGTCGACACTCCGACCGGCCGACGAGCGCAGCGCGGTCTCGAAGAGCGGATAGACGCTCGTCGGCGCGTTCGCCCCGTGCGCGAGCTCCTCGTCGCTGCTCGGCGCCGGGTCCTCACCGACGATCTCGGCGCAGGGTGGGTCGTCGCTTTGGCTCCACTCGAGCCAGGCCTTCGGCTCGCGCCGGGCCCGCCAGCGCGTGTGGACGCACTCAGCCCCGCCGAGGAGGATCACGTCCGCGGCGCCCCGCTCGATCTCGGGGACGAGCGTGTTGACGAGCAGCTGGGGGCTGTTGCCGCCGACCGTCGTGGTGATCGTCCGTCGGACGTCGGGCAGGCCGAGTCGACGAGCCAGCAGCGCACCCGGGTCCGGGTAGGGCCACGAGATGATCGACACCACGGCCACCGAGTCGACGGCGCGCAGCACCGAGGCGCCGCTGTCCTGGCCGGCCGCCTCGGCCGCGGCCCCGAGGAGATCGATGGGCTCGAGCGCCTCCCCCGGGTCGTCGGGGCGCTGCTCGGCCTGGCCGACGCCGACGATCACCGCGGTGCGGGGACTCGCCTGCGCGCCTGACACTCAGGCGACGCTACCGGTCAGGCCGACTCGGGCTGGGCGGTCTCCGCCGCCTCGGGCGCGTCGGCGGCTGGCCACGACGGGACGCCCGGGGCCGCGCTGTCGTCGCAGATCGACCGGTAGCGGCAGCGGGCGCAGACGCCGGCGTCGGCGACGCCGCGGAACTCGCGCTCGGCTCGCATCTCGGTGACGGTCGCCGCCAGCTCCTCCTCGATGCGGGCGAGGTCGTCCTCGGTCGGCTCCCACGGCTCCGGGTCCTCGACCACCTCGGTCGCCAGGTGTTCGTAGCGGAGGCGAAGGCGGAGGCCCCGCTCGGCGGCTCGAGGCGCCGCGACCCAGGCCTGCAGCTGGGCCCGACGGTCCTGCTCGATCGGGTACTCGCTGGCGCGACCGCTCTTGTAGTCGCGCACGTCGAGGAGGCCGTCGTGATCCCACACCGCGTCGAGTCGCGCCGTGGCGAGGAACACCGGGGGGCCGGCGTGTGCGCGCGCCCACTCGACCTCGTGGCCGACCGGGTCGGCGCCGGCCGGGCAGCGCGCGACGTGCCGGCGAATCTCCTCGACGGTGCGGTCGTCGGCGCCGTGCGCGCTGAGCACGCCGTCGACGTGCTCAGCGTCGTGGCACGAGCCGGTGCGGTGCACGAGGTTGAGGAGCCGGTGGAGGAGTAGCCCGTGCTCGGTCGCGCCCTCCCCGTCGCTGGCCGGCAGTCCCAGGAGCGCCCGGTTGCGGCACTCCCGGGCGCAGCGCTGCCAGGCGTCGAGGGTGCTCGGGGACAAGGCGACGATGGCCGGCAGCAGCGAGTCGCGCCGCGTGACCATCGACGCCCGCACCTGGTGGGCGGGGCAGCGGGGGATGTACCGGCAGCCGGCGCAGTCGCGCCCCGGGACCGGGGTGGGGTC
The DNA here is from genome assembly GCA_937927875.1 of uncultured Actinomycetes bacterium. Lineage (GTDB taxonomy): Bacteria > Actinomycetota > Acidimicrobiia > IMCC26256 > PALSA-555 > PALSA-555. The sequence goes on from CALEYV010000110.1 coordinate 24,127, forward strand.
GGCGGCCCGCTCGCGCACGACGGCGAGCCGCTCGTCGAGCCACCCGGCCTGCTCCGCCAGCGCCTCGGGCCGGATCTCGGCCCGGGCCACGTCACCGGTGAGCAGGTCGGCGGCCGTCACCGTCAGCGGCCCGTCGACCCAGCCAAGGCAGGCGAGCCGGAGCACCGCGAGGCGGACGGCGGGCTCCTCGAGCACGTTCGAGGGCGCGCCGCGGCCGTGCCAGGACAGCTGGCGCAGCTCGCGATCGCCGCTGCGGTGGACGACCCCGAGGTCGACCCAGCCGCCCAGGGTGACGCCCCGGCGGGCGAGGAGGGTGGGGTGGTCGGCCGGCACGTCGACGGACTCCACCGGCTCGGGGAACCGTCGTGCGTACCAGCGGCAGGCGTGGTCGACGAGGGCCCGTTCCTCGGCGACGAGACCGGGCTGGGGGACCCAGGCGCCTCGCTCGTGCCAGACCCGGACCGCGTCGAGGAGCGCGTTGCGCACCCGTGCTCGGTTGACGGGGTCGACCGTGCCCGGCTCCGCCGCGTGCTCGAGCGCGAGCCGTCGCGCGCACATCGTGTCGGCGGTGCGGAGGAGGTACGGCGTGACCTTCGGGACGGCGTCCTGGTCCGCCGGCGTGACACGAGCTGACACTGACCGGAGGCTACCGACGCGCCGGCGCATGCACCGGGATGCGCAGATACGGCCCATACACTGCGAATCGTGCTCCCAGAGATCGGATCTCCGGCCCGCGCGCGTCTGCGGGTCGCGGGTCGGGTCTTCCTGGTCGTGCTCCTGGTGTGGGTCCTCGCCACGGTCGGGATCGGATTCGTCGCCCGGCAGCGGGTGAACAGCGGGCTCAACACCCTCGAGAGCGCGCGCAACCAGCTCGACGCGCAGTCGCTGCTCCGCGGCGACGGCACCGCGGTGCTGCAGCGAGCCGAGCGCGACTTCTCGCGAGCGCACAGCCTCGCGTCGAGCTTCGTGCTCGCCCCCTGGACTGTCGTCCCACTGGCCAGCACCAACGTCAACGCCGCCCGGTCGCTCACCGGCGCCGCGCAGCGGGTGGCGGCGATCGGCGCCCGCACCTCGGCCGCCGCGTCCACCGCCCTGCGCGTCCATCCCGCGACGCCCGCCGAGCGGCTCGCCCTCTTGGACCGAGTGGCCGCGATCGCGGCGGGCGCCGAGCGAGAGCTCGACGGGGTGTCGCTCGGATCCGACTTCTTCCTCGTCGGTCCGCTCGGCAGCGCCCGCACCCGGTTCCTCGACCGGCTCCACAAGCTGCGCGACGCGATCACCAACGCCGACGCGCTCGTGTCGGGCGTGGCGCGGGTGCTGCGGGGACCGCAGCGGTACCTCATCCTGGCCGCCAACAACGCCGAGATGCGGGCCGGCTCCGGCATGTTCCTGTCGGTCGGCACCGCCACCTTCGCCGACGGTGGCTTCACGGTGAGCACGTTCCAGCCCACCCCGAACGTCGTGCTCCCACCGGGGGGCGTGCCGGTGACGGGCGACCTGGCGGCGCTGTGGGGATGGACACACCCGGGCCAGGAGTGGCGCAACCTCGCCACCACCCCCCGGTTCGACGTCACCGCCCCGCTGGCGGCCCAGATGTGGCAGGCGGCCACCGGCCAGTCGGTCGACGGGGTGCTGGCCGTGGACCCGCAGGTGCTGGAGGCGGTCCTCGACGCCCAGGGGCCGATCGCCGCCAACGGCGGCTCGCTCCGGGGCCAGGACGTCGTGTCCTACCTGCTGCTCGGCCAGTACGCCGGGATCCCCGCCAACGTCGGCGACCAGGCCGACCGCAACGACCAGCTCAGCGCGGTGGCGCGGGCCGCGGTCGACACCCTCTCCACTCGGCCCTGGGTGGCCTCGAGCCTGGTCGGGAACCTGGCCGGCGTCGGCAAGGGACGCCACGCGCTGGCCTGGAGCCGCGACCCCGTCCTCGAGCGCGCCTGGCAGGCAGCCGGGATCGGCGGGGAGCTGCCGAGCGACGCGCTCGCGGTGTCGATCCTGAACTTCGGCGGCAACAAGCTCGACCAGTTCCTCGACGTGCAGGCCAGCCTGACCCTCCGCCCGGCCGCCGGTGGCGGTCAGCACGCCCACCTGGCGCTGCGGATCCGCAACACCGCCCCCGTCGACGTGCCCGGCTACGTGGCCGGGCCCTACCCCGGGAGCGGCCTCGGGGAGGGCGTCTACCAGGGGGTCCTGGCCGTCAGCGTCCCCGGCGGGGCCTCACTCCCGAGGGTGGGCATCGCGGCGCCGACCCTGGCCGCCGGCGCCGATGGCCCGACGACGGTCGTCGCCCACGGCTACTTCCCGGTCGCTCGGGGCCAGGTCCTCGACGTCCCCGTGGACTTCGACCTCCCGGCTGGGCTCTCGGCACTCCAGGTGATCCCTTCCGCCCGCATACCTCCCATAACCTGGCATTTCGGACAAAAAACGTTCCAGGACACGGCGCCTGAACGCTTGCAGTGGTGACGCCTGGCGCTCTGGCTACCCTCAGTGGTAGTGTGCCCACAGCGACGGAGGACTGAGCGGGCCCGTCGCTAGGGCACCTGTTAGGGCTGGAATGGGGAAGGGGCTAGGGATGCAGTCGAGAACGTTGTCACGTGTGGCGCGTGTTGCCGCGGTGGTCGGATTTGCGCTCGCGGTGTTGGCACCCGCCGCCGCCGCGCAGACGGATTACCCGACGCCGACGACCACACCGACTACACCTCCGACGTCCAACGTCTCGGGGGTCGTCGTGTCGTCCGGGCAGAGCCAGGGCTCGGGCTTCCTGGCGTTCACCGGCGGGAACATCGCGATGCTGGTGGTGATCGCGCTGGGGGCGGCCGGGGCCGGCATCGTCCTGGTCCGGTACGGGCGTCGCCGCCGCGCTGGCGTCACGGCCAGCTGAGCCCGAAAACCCGGGTAAACCCCGACCTTCGGTAGGTCGTTGATATGGCTGCTGTGACCTCTGACGTCGTCACGCTACGGGCGAGGCCGCGGGCGGAGGCGCCCCGCTCGGCCGAGGTCATCGGCTGGACCGCCCCCCGCTGGTTCACGCCGTGCTTCCTCGCGTCGACCGACGCGGCCGCGCTCGGGCTGGCGATCGCGATCGTGGCGCTCGCCGGGCACGGCAGCGCCGTCGCCTTCGCCTTCGTCCCGCTCGCACTGTTCTGCCTGGCGGTGTCGGGTGCCTACCGGACTCGCATCACCCTCGGTGCGCTCAGCGCCGCGCCGTGGCTCGCCACCCGGCTCGCCGTGCCGCTCCTGCTGCTCGCCCCCGCCTCGTGGCTGGGCGCGAACGTCGGCGACCTCCTCACGATCGGTCTCGTCGCGGTGGCGACCGTGATCCCGACCCGCGTCCTCTCGTTCGGCGTGCTGCGGCACGCCCGACGCCGCCCCGCGTTCCAGGAGCGGGCGGTGATCCTCGGTGCGGGCGAGGTCGGCACCGACCTCGCGCAGGCGTTCGAGGACTTCCCCGAGTTCGGTATCACGCCGGTCGGGTTCGTCGACCGAGTCGGGGGCGAGGACCTCGTGCTGCCGGTGCTCGGCGACGTGGACGAGCTGGCCGGCATCATCACCGCCTGGGAGGTGCGGCGGGTGTTCGTCGCCTTCGGCCCCGCGCGCGAATCGGCGCTGGTTGGGGTGTTGCGGACCGCGGCCGAGTGCCGCGTCGACCTGCACGTCGTCCCTCGGTTCTTCGACTGCGGTGTGACGCCGGAGGGGCCCGACACGGACGACGTGCGCGGCATCCCCGTGTACCGCGTCCGCCGCGCCGCGCTGCGTCGGCCGGCCTGGGTGATGAAGCGCGTGCTCGACGTCGCCGTGGCCGGCACGGTCCTCGTCCTAACTGCGCCGATCCAGGCCGTCGTCGCGCTGGCGGTGAAGCTGACCAGCCCGGGTCCGGTGCTGTTCCGCCAGCAGCGGGTCGGCCAGCGGGGCCAGACGATCGAGGTCGCCAAGTTCCGCAGCCTTGCCTGCAACGGTGACAGCGACACCCGCTGGAACGTGAACGGCGACCCGGGCGTGACGAAGGTCGGGCGAGTGCTGCGCGCCACGTCGCTCGACGAGCTGCCTCAGCTGTGGAGCATCGTGAAGGGCGACATGTCGCTCGTCGGGCCGCGGCCCGAGCGCCCGTTCTTCGTAGAGCGCTTCAGCCAGAGCATCGACGGGTACGACGACCGCCACCGGCTGCCGGTCGGCTTGACGGGCTGGGCCCAGGTCCACGGTCTGAGGGGCGACACCTCGATCGAGGAGCGAGCACGGTACGACAACCAGTACATCGAGCACTGGTCCCTGTGGCGCGACCTTGTGATTCTGGTCCGGACCGTCGCCGAGGTCGCGCGCAGCGCACGGCGCTGACCAGTTCGCGCCGACAAGGTGCCACTACCACGCGCGGCGCGCAAGCCCGCCGCCTGGACGCCGAAGTAGTTGAGCACGACCCCGGTTCCCGCTTTCGGGCCGGCCTGCCAAGGGCGTCGATCGCAGCCAGTCGGCAGAATCCGCGAGGTCGTCGAGCACTCGCACGTTGTCCCGGCCGGCAGCTACCCGCGAGCTCCCCGGCGCGAAGCGCGGCCCGTCACGCGAACGCCGGCTGGCCTCCGGGCCCCCGGTCGTCGTCGCTCGATCGTCGGGCGTGAGTTCCTCGGCCCGGGGGCTCCTCTGGACTGCCACTTTGGGCGGACGCATAATGGCGTTCGGAGTTCGCGGGATATCGGAGAAGTAGATGTCGGGCCTGGTTTCGCGCGAAAGCATCGCTGAGGCTCTCGCCCGCGCTGTGGATGTTCCAAGCAATCAGCTTCTTGTCTGTGTCTTCGACGGCTGGGGAACGGCTGAGCTCTACGACAGATTGGATCGACGAAGAGAAATTCGAGAGTTCGTCAACCTTGTTACGCAGACCGGAGACCAGTTCTACGGCGATCGCGCTGCTGGGATCCTTGGTTCACCCACAACGATTACGGCAATCACCAATGCGAATCCAGCTGTCGTTACTGCTGCAAACCACGGTCTCGGCGTCGGTGATGTCGCCGTCATGTCAGGCGTGACGCCGTCCGCCTACAACGCTTCCTGGGTTGTCACTGCAGTCACCACCAACACTCTGTCGATCAATGTGGGTACACCGCTCGGCGCTGGGACGGCGTTCGGGACGGTGAAAGGACTCACGACGCCACCCGCCACCGGGATGCGACTCGGGACCGGTACGACCGCAGTCTCCAAGACAGGCGCGGGTGCAGCGATCGTTACCTACACGACAGGCTCGCGGCAAGCGCTTGATGCGAGTTATCCGCTGTCTTCACTTAACAGGGTGCTGAAGAAGTCGGCATCGTGAGGCGGGAACACATCATGTGGGGGCCAGCGATGGCGCGGATCGACGACATGTTGTGGCCGCGGCGCGTTGACTGGCGTTTTTCAGCGTCCTGTTAATGGGTCGTCGCGCCAGATTCAATACAAGGTGACCTGGGCACCGGGTTCGGCTACCGCCAACGGACTAAGCGAAGTCGTCATCACCACGGAGTCTCCCCTTGCCGATGATGCGGGAACGACGGCGAACACAATCTCTCGTGCGCTGCTCTCACCGGTTGTGAATAAAGGAGCAAGCGACACACTCGCCATTACCTGGAACCACCTGATACTGGGAGCGTAGAAAGAGTGGCTCAATGTCACGGTCAACTTGTGACAACGGACCGTCTCAAGCTTGGTGTCGTGGTCTTTACCGGCACAGTGAGCCTCGATGCTGAGCGTCTTGACGATTTTGCCACAGATCAAGCATGTCGGGTGCCGATGATTTACGTCGCTTGGGAGGACGGTTCACGGTCCACGCTTGTCGAAGGGCTCGACTCCTGGGAAGTACTTGGTAGCGTTGATTGGTTCGATCCGGACATCGACCTAATGGGCGAGTCCGAATCGGCTCAAGCTGCGACGGCGGCTGTCGTCAGAGATGTCCGAACCTATGCGGAAGCGCTGCGGGCTGCTGCATCCTTGTCAGGCGTCGTTGGCCTCGATCGGCGGCCTGATGCGCGCCAGGTATGCGTCACTACGTCAGTATCGACGATAGGGTCGGTACCACGTCATCAACGCGTTGAGCGCGGAGTAGTTGTTATGCCGCTCGGAGTTCCCGACTTCGCCAACGCCAGTTACCCCGAACAGTCGGGGATCGACGCTATCGATTTTGACGCGCTGACCGCCTCGCTTAATGGGACCGGCATTCTCGATGGATGTGTCGTCACCGTCCACGGCGGCTCTGGCGCTTCGATGGCCATTGACGTTTCGGCCGGTCATAGTTGTCTCGCCTCCGTCTGGCAGAGCGTCTCGGCCGTGTCCAACCAAGCGACCACGGCGGCGGATTCGACAAATCCGCGCTTCACGATCGTCACGGTGCTCAACGACGGAAGCGTCCATCAAGCGGACGGCACGCCTGCGCCCGCCGGAGGGAGTTCATTGTTCTGCCCTGCGATCCCGGCGAACAGCGTTCTGATCGCGGCGATCTACGTGCCGCCAAATGTCACGGCGCTGACATCGGGAATGATCCAGGACAAGCGCGTCGTCCTTTCAAAGCCAACTACCTCCGACATTCAGATCTTCACGGCGTCGGGCACTTGGACGAAACCGCCCGGTCAATATAAGGCGACGCGGGTGATC
>CALEYV010000111.1 GCA_937927875.1 uncultured Actinomycetes bacterium
ATGGCGGAGGGAGTGGGATTTGAACCCACGGTGCCCATTGCTGGACACAACGGTTTTCGAGACCGCCCCGTTCGGCCGCTCCGGCATCCCTCCACGGGGCAGTGTACGGGTCGACTGGTGACGGCCCGCGGGTGAGCGGCTCAGCCGCGACGCGTCGCGAAGAACGAGCGCAGGAGCGCGCCGCAGTCCTCGGCGCGAATCCCGTCCACGACCTCGAACTCGTGGTTGAGGCGAGGATCGGCGCCCAGCTGGTAGAGGCTGCCGAGCGCGCCCGCCTTCGGGTCGGCGGCGCCGAACGCGACAAGGTCGAGTTGGGCCGCGACCGCGGCGCCGGCGCACATCGGGCAGGGCTCGAGCGTCACGACGAGCGCGTAGCCGGTGAGGCGCCACGACCCGAGGGCCGCCGCGGCATCCCGCAGGGCGAGCACCTCGGCGTGGGCGGTCGGGTCTCCGGTGCGCTCGCGCTCGTTGTGCCGTTGGGCCAGCACCTCGGCGTCGGTTGTGCGCGCCACGACCGCTCCGACGGGGACGTCGTCGTGGTCGACGGCCGCGCGCGCCTCGGCGATCGCCCGGTCCATGAGCGAGTCGAGGTCGGCGGGCTGCACCGCGGGCGGCGACGTCAGCCCGGGCGGTGGTCGGTGGTCATGGTCCGCACGGCGCCAGTATCCACCCCGGTCCGCCGGCCGTTGCAGGCCGCGGCGGCGGGGGCCGACGGCGCGGTCAGGTCCGGAACGAGAGCCGGAAGCTCAGGTTGACGGTCCCGCCGAGCGAGGCCTTGCGCGAGCCCGTCATCGAGCCGGTCCCCTTGGCGCTCACGAACCGACCGCTGCCACCGAAGACGACGAGCTTGGCGGTGAAGGAGGCGTCGGTGGTGTCGGGCTGGGCCTTCGTGCGGCCCCCCACCATCTCGACGCCGAGGACGCTGCCGTCCGCCATCGTCACCGTCACCCAGCCGTCGAACGGGCCGCTCCCCCGGGTGTAGAAGACGTTCGACTGCAGTTCGACGGTGGCGGCCTGTCCGTTGACGGTCGACGGTCCGACGAAGTCCAGCTGTCCGTACACCACCGACCCGCTCGCGCCGATGGCGTGCGTCGTCTTGCTCCGGGCCGCGAACTGGACCGTGAACGAGAGCCGCTGCGTCGGCGAGGTCGCCGCCACCGCCGGTGCCGCGGCGACGCCCACGCCGAGCGCGCCGACCAGCACGAGGAGCCGCAGTGATCGCATGGCCGGGCAACCTAATGGAGCCGCGATGTCCCGCATCGGCAGCGGTGGCTCCGCTCCGAGGCGACGTGGCGGAGGGGGTGGGATTCGAACCCACGGTGAGTTACCCCACACACGCTCTCCAGGCGTGCCGATTCGTCCGCTCTCGCACCCCTCCGGGCGTCGGGCATCGTACGCACGGGCAGTAACCTCGCCGCGCGGACCGTGCTAGGCGGGGAGCTCGTGGTGCCCTGTACCCCAAATCCACGCACGGGGGGCTGAACTCCCGCCCGAGGCCCGGCCCGCCGCTCGAACGGACCCGCTCGACCGGCGTCGAGGGTCGGGTCCTGCGCAACGGGACCCCGCGAACCGAGTCAGGTCCGGAAGGAAGCAGCTCTCAGCGGACCGTCCCGGGTGCCGCAGGCAAGCCTGGCCGGAGCCGGCGACGGGCACCGCCCGGACGGCGGCCTGGTCGACGGCGGGTGCACGGTCCGCATCCCGCCGCGCCGGACCGGCGGAGCGGGCGGTCGCCGTCGGTACAGTCCGTCCGTGGCCTACCAAGCGCTGTATCGCAAGTACCGGCCGCAGCGGTTCGACGAGCTGGTCGGCCAGGAGCACGTCACCGTGGCCCTCCGCAACGCCGTGCGCGAGGGCCGGGTCGGACACGCCTACCTGTTCTCGGGGCCACGCGGCACCGGTAAGACGACGACGGCCCGGATCCTCGCCAAGGCCCTGAACTGCACCAACCTCGGCGCCGACGGCGAGCCCGACGGGGAGTGCGAGAGCTGCCGCGCCATCGCGGCCGGCACCTTCCTCGACCTGTTCGAGATCGACGCCGCGTCGAAGCGCAAGGTCGACGACGCTCGAGAGCTGCGGGAGCAGCTCTCGCACAAGGGCTTCGGTGGGCACCGCACCGTCTACATCCTCGACGAGGTGCACATGCTCACCAAGGAGTCGGCGAACACGCTGCTCAAGAGCATCGAGGAGCCGCCGGAGCACGTCGTGTTCGTGCTCGCGACGACGAACCCCGAGGAGGTGCTGCCGACCATCCGGTCGCGCACCCAGCACCTGCAGTTCACGCTGCTCACGCCCGAGGACCTGGTCCGCCGGCTCGGCGACCTGCTGGGCCGGGAGGGGATCGACTTCGACCCCCAGGCGCTCGAGACCATCGCCACCGCCGCCGGCGGATCGGCGCGCGACGCCGAGTCGCTGCTCGACCAGGCCATCGCAGGGGCCGACGGCCGGCTCGACGCCGAGCGCGTCGCGGCCCGGTTCGGCTCGACGGCGTTCTCGCGTCGGGCGGCGGTGCTGGAGGCGATCGCCGACGAGGACGCCGCGCGCGCCCTCGTCGCCCTCGACGAGCTGCTCGACGCCGGCCACGAACCGCGCCGGGTCGCCGAGGACCTGCTCGTCGCCGCCCGTGACACGTTCCTGCTCACGGCGGGCGCGGGCCGGGTCCGGATGAGCGCGCCCGAGGCCGACCAGGCGCAGCTCACCCAGCTCGGGGACCGGCTCGGCAACGCAGCGCTCGTCCGGGTGGTGGAGACCCTCGGGCAGGCCGTCGTCGACATGCGCGGCGTCGACGCCGCCGATCCCCGCCTCGTGCTCGAGGTGGCGCTGGTGCGGCTCAGTCGCCGCGACGCCGGGCCACCGCTGCAGACCGTGATCGAGCGCATCGAGCGCCTCGAGCGATCGGCCGGCGCTGGCCCGACGACCGCCGGCGGCGGGGATCCGGCGGCCCGCGTCCCCGGCCGCACCATCGGCGCCGTGCGCGCGGCCGCCGAGCCCTCCGCGGAGGCGCCGGCTCGGCCGGAGCCGACGCCACCGCCGGACCCGGCCCCGTCGCCGCCGTCTTCCGAACCTGGTCCGCCGCTCGACCTCGACGACGTGATCCTCGCCTGGGGCGAGCTGCTCCCCGGCTTCTCGCCCGCCACCCGCGCCGCGGTGCAAGCGGCGCAGCCGCTGCGGGTCGACGGTGACGTCATCGTCTTCGGCGTGTCGCCGGCGCTGGTCGAAGCAGCCCGACCCCGGTTCAAGAAGGAGGCCGACACGATCCGGGCCGCCCTCGCGGCGCGGCTCGGCCGGAGCGTGAAGTTCAACCTGGTCGCCGCCGAGGACTTCACCGCGGTCGGCAACGCGGACCGGACGGGATCGGCGCCGGCCGCGTCGCCGGCGCCACCAGAACCCGAGCCCGACGAAGACACGGTCGGCGTCACCGACGCGCCCCCGCATCGACCAGAGGCGCGGCTGGCCGAGGAGTTCGGCGCTACCGTCGTCGACGAAGTCCCGCGGCAGTAGGAGCGCGCGTGGCGAAGCAGAAGCCGCCTTCCAACCCCCAGGCCGACCTCATGCGCCAGATGCAGCGCATGCAGCAGAACATGGCCGACGCGCAGGCGGCGCTCGAGACCGAGACCGTCGAGGGCTCGGCGGGCGGCGGCGTCGTGAAGGCCACCGTCACCGGCACCGGCGAGCTCCGCGCGGTGGCGATCGACCCCGCCGTCGTCGATCCCGAGGACGTCGAGATGCTCGAGGACCTGGTGGTCGCGGCCGTCACCGAGGCGCTGCGCGGCGCCCAGGAGCTGCAGGCCCGCAGCATGGGCTCGATGACCGGCGGCCTCGACCTCGGGTCGCTGGGCGGGCTCCTCGGCTGAGACTCGCCTCGTAGCCCGTGGACGTGTACGAGGGGCCGGTGCAGGCCCTCATCGACGAGCTCGGCCGACTCCCCGGCGTCGGCCCGAAGTCGGCCCAGCGGATCGCGTACTACCTGCTGAAGGCCGAGGCGGCCGACGCCAACCGGCTGGCCGCCGCCATCACCGAGGCGAAGGCGACGGTGAGCTGGTGCAAGCAGTGCTTCAACATCGCCCAGGGCGACCTGTGCCGGTTCTGTCGCGACGAGCGACGCGACCCGACCATCCTCTGTGTGGTCGAGGAGCCCCGCGACATCGTCGCCATGGAGCGCACCCACGAGTTCCGCGGCCGCTACCACGTGCTGCAGGGCGCGATCTCGCCGATCGACGGCATCGGGCCCGAGCAGCTGCGGGTGCGCGAGCTCATCCGGCGGGTCGAGGCGGAGGGCGTGACCGAGGTGATCCTGGCCGTGAACCCCAACATCGAGGGCGACGCCACCGCGCTCTACCTCACCCGGGCCCTGAAGCCGAGCGGGATCACGGTCACGCGCCTCGCCAGCGGGCTCCCGGTCGGCGGCGACCTCGAGTACGCCGACGAGGTCACGCTCGGGCGCGCGCTCAGCGGGCGGCGGGAGGCCGAGGCCTGATCCCACCCCGGCTGGCTACGTGGTGGCGATCGCCTGCCCGCTCAGCAGCCGGTACACGTAGGCGAGCGAGACCGCGCTGAGCGCGTACGTGACGACCAGGCCGAGGAAGCAGAGCATGAGCCCGGCCAGGTTCAGGAAGGCGAGGACCGCGACCAGGCCGAGCAGCCGGAACCGCACGCCGCGGGTCAGGGCGGCCGAGTGGGCGAGCGCCACCATCGGCCCGACGTCGGGGTGCTCGGCGATCACGAAGCCGTAGAACTGGAAGACGACGCCGAACCAGAGCGCCGCCACCACGAGCAGCAGCGCCACGACGCCGGGCAGCGTGAGCACGGTGGGGAGCTCGAGCCCGACCGAGAGGCCGAGCAGGAACACGACCGACGCCAGCAGGAACGGCCCGAAGCCGTCGGGACGGAAGGCCTCGGCCAGCGCCACCGGGCGCCCTTCGACGACGGTCAGCGCGGCGCGCAGGAGCCCGAACACCAGCAGCAGGTTGAGGAGGACCCCGAACAGGCCGAACGCGTAGCCCATCGCCGCGCCGCTGAACGCGGCGCTGAGGAGCGCGATGACGCCGTTGCCGGCGAGCACGATCGCCGACACGAGCATCACCGGCCCGAGGTTCTGCCAGCAGGCGTTCCAGCTGTACGTGACGGCTTCGCCGATGGAGAACCGTGGTACGGGTCGGGCCGGCTCCGCCACTACAGGGGTCGTCCGGTGGCGTACTTGAACAGCTGCCACGACCACAGGAGCCCGAACACGACCGCGATCGACCACACGGGGATGTCCACCCGCTTCGAGCGCCACGCCAGCAGCAGCAGCACCGCCAACACGACGGCGACGATGCTGCCCGGGTTGAGGAACACGGCTCGGCCCAGGTCGGCGTGCACGGCCGCCGTGACACCGCGGGTCATGCCGCAGAACGGGCACGGCACCCCGGTGAGGGTGCGCAGCGGGCACGGGGGCACGAACTCGAACGGGACGACGGGCCGCACGGCGGCGATGCCCAGCATCCCCGCGCCGAAGAGTCGCAGCGCCTCCAGGTTGACCGTGGTGGTGTTGGTCAGCGACTCGGGCACGCGCACCGCGACCATGGCCGCAGCGTAGCGACCACCGGCGCCGGTCGGGTCGGCGCCGCGCAGCTGCTACGACACCGAGACGATGGCGGCGTCGCCCTGGCCGCCGCCGCCGCACAGCGCGGCCGCGCCGAGCCCGCCGCCCCGACGGTGCAGCTCGCTCACCAGCGTGAGCAGCACCCGGGTGCCGGACATGCCGATCGGATGGCCGAGCGCGATGGCGCCGCCGTTCACGTTCACGATGTCGTCGGTCACGCCCAGGTCCTGCATCGACGCCAGGCCGACGGCGGCGAAGGCCTCGTTGAGCTCGATGAGGTCGAGGTCGTCGACCGTCTTGTCGATCGGCTCGAGCGCCCGCTTGATCGCCCGGGACGGCTGGCGGAGCAGCGACGTGTCCGGGCCCGCGACCATCCCGAAGCTCACCAGCTCGGCGACCGGGCTCAGGCCGAGCTCCTCGGCCTTCGAGCGGCTGGTGACGATGACGGCGGCCCCGCCGTCGGAGATCTGGGAGGCGTTGCCGGCCGTGATGCTGCCGTCCGGCGCGAACGCCGGCTTCAGCGAGCCCAGCGACCCGGCGGTCGTCTCGGGCCGGACCCCCTCGTCCTCCTCGACCACGATCGGGTCGCCCTTGCGCTGGGGAATCGAGACGGGGGCGATCTCGTCGGCGAACCGGCCCTCCTTCTGCGCCGCGGCCGCCCGCTCGTGGCTCTTGGCGGCCATCTCGTCCTGGGCGGCCCGGGTGATCCCGCCGAACTGCGCCGTGTACTGCTCGGTGCCCGAGCCCATGTGGACGGCGTCGAACGCGCACCACAGCCCGTCCTGGATCAGCGAGTCGACGAGCTCGCCGTTGCCCATCCGGTAGCCGGACCGGGCCTTCGGCAGCAGGTACGGCGAGTTCGTCATCGACTCCATGCCGCCGGCGACGACGATCTCGGCGTCACCGGCCTGGATCATCTGGTCCGCGAGGTAGACCGCGTTCAGCCCCGACAGGCACACCTTGTTGACCGTGATCGCGGGCACCGTCATCGGGACGCCGGCCTTCGCCGCCGCCTGGCGCGCCGTGATCTGGCCCTGCCCGGCCTGGAGCACCTGGCCCATGATCACGTAGTCGACCTGCTCCGGACCGACGCCGCCGCGCTCGAGGGCCGCGCCGATGGCCCGGCCGCCGAGGTCCATCGCCGTGCATGACGCCAGCGCGCCCGAGAGCTTGCCGATCGGAGTGCGGGCGAACGAGACGATCACGGAACCTGGCATGAGCCCTCCCGGTGTCCTGCGGGCTTCGGCAGCGAGGCCGTCGATGGTACCCCCGCGTCGGTCCACCCGAAGTGGTCGGAGCGTTCGCGCGTAGGGTTTGGGCCGTGACGACGACGAGCCCGCTCCCGTGCGAGCGATCGGCGGCGATGGTCCGCCGCGCGTCGCGATGAGCGAGATCGACGCGGTCCGCGCCGCGATCCTCGACGGCGCGCCCGGTGACGAGATCGGGGCGCTGGCGCTCCCCGACACGTTCCGGGGCGCGGTCGTGCGCGCCGACGAGCAGGAGATGTTCGCCGGCCTCGCGTCCGTGGAGAAGGACCCCCGCAAGTCGGTGCACGTCGACGACGTGCCGCTGCCGGAGCTGGCGCCCGACGAGGCCTATGTGGCGGTGATGGCGTCGTCCATCAACTTCAACACCGTCTGGACGTCCATCTTCGAGCCGCTGCCCACGTTCCAGTTCCTCGCTCGCCTCGGCAAGGAGAGCGTCTGGGGTGCCCGGCACGACCAGCCGTTCCACGTCCTCGGCAGCGACGCCGCCGGTGTCGTGCTGCGGGTCGGCTCCGCGGTTCGGCGGTGGCGAGCCGGCGACGCGGTGACGGTCCACTGCAACTACGTCGACGACCAGGACCCGAGCGAGCACGACGACGCCATGCTCGCCACCAACCAGCGGATCTGGGGCTTCGAGTCCAACTACGGCGGGCTGGCCGAGATCTGCCTGGTGCGCGCCAACCAGCTCATGCCGAAGCCGGCCCACCTCACGTGGGAGGAGGCGGCGGTCAACGCGCTCTGCAACTCGACGAGCTACCGGATGATCGTCAGCCCCCACGGCGCCCAGATGACCCAGGGCCAGACGGTCCTGGTCTGGGGCGCCACCGGCGGGATCGGCGCCTACGCCTGCCAGTACGTGCTGAACGGCGGCGGCACCCCCGTCGGCGTCGTGTCGTCGGCCGACAAGGCGGAGCTGCTCCGAGGGCTCGGCGTCGAGCACGTCATCGACCGCAGCGCCGAGGGCTACCGGTTCTGGAAGGACGAGCACACCCAGGACCCCGGGGAGTGGCGCCGGCTCGGCAAGAAGATCCGGGAGCTCACCGGCACCGACCCCGACATCGTGTTCGAGCACCCGGGGCGCCAGACCATGGGTGCGTCAGTGTTCGTCGCCAAGCGGGGCGGGCTGATCATCACCTGCGCCGCGACCAGCGGGTACACGATCGAGTACGACAACCGCTACCTCTGGATGAACCTGAAGACGATCAAGGGCTCGCACTTCGCGAACTACCGGGAGGCGGTGGCCGCCAACCAGCTCATCTGCGACGGCAAGATCCAGCCGACGCTGTCGCGGGTGTTCGCGCTGGAGGACACCGGCGCCGCCGCCTACGAGGTCCACCACAACCAGCACGAGGGGAAGCTCGGCGTGCTCGTGCTCGCGCCCGAGGAGGGCCTCGGCGTCACCGACCCGGCCCGCCGCGAGGAGCTGCTCCCCCAGATCACGCTGTTCCGGCGCTACGGCGCCTGATCGCCGGTACGGTGGCGGCGTGAGCGAGCTGACCGAGATCGACCACGTCGCCATCGCGGTGCACGACCTCGAAGCCGCGATCGCCTACTACCGCGACACGTTCGGAGCCGAAGTCGCACACCGCGAGGTCGTGGAGCGCGACGGGGTCGAGGAGGCGCTGCTCGCCGTCGCCGACTCCTACATCCAGCTGCTGACGCCGATCCGGGACGACTCGCCGGTCGCGAAGTCGCTCGCCACCCGCGGCGAGGGACTGCATCACGTCGGCTACCGGGTCGCCGACTGCGCCGCCGCCCTCGAGCGCGTCAAGGCGGAGGGCCACCGCGTCATCGACGAGGAGCCCCGGCCCGGCAGCCGCGGCACGACGGTCGCGTTCCTGCACCCCAAGTCGGCCTTCGGGACCCTCATCGAGCTGGTCCAGGAGTAAAGGCTCCTCCGACCGGGTCCAGCGGATCGCGGTCGCCAGACTGGGCCGATCGACACCCCGACCGACGACCCGCACGGGCGCGGCGCCGTCCTGCTCCTCACGGCCGGCGCCTGCCTGCTGGGCCTCGTCATCCTCTATCTGCTGGCCGTGCGCACCGGGTTCGGCCAGCACCTCGACGACGACGCTCTGCTCGGCCGGTCGCTGAACCCGCGGGTGCAGCACGCCTCGAGCCGCTTGCTCCGCACGATCGACGTGGCGTCGCTCGTGGCGCTCGGCGGCGCGATCGTCTTGCTGGCCGTTGCCCGGGCCCGAGTCCGGCTCGCGGTCGGCGCCGCCGCGCTCATCGTCGGGGCCACCGGCACCGCCGAGGGGCTCAAGCACCTGCTGGCCCGCCCCGAGCTCCGGGGACCGGACCGGCTGCCGATCGCCAGCTTCCCGAGCGGGCACACCGCGGTCGCGGCGTCCCTGGCCCTCGGCCTCGTCATCGTGCTCCCGGCCCGGTGGCGGGCCCTCGCCGCCGTCCTCGGAGCCCTGTACGCGGCGGCGGTCGGGGCGGCGACGGTCACGGCCGGATGGCACCGGCCGAGCGACGTCGTCGGCGCCTTCCTCCTCACCGTCGCCTGGGCCGCCGTGGTCTGCGCCGCGCTCGAGGCCTGGGCACCACCCCCGCCGCCTCGGGAGGCCCGGGCCACTCGGCGCAGCGTGCGGGTGGCGGTGGGCCTCCTGGCGCTGGCGACCGTGCTGCTGGCCGGCCTCGGTCTCGCCGCGGCTCGGACCATCGAGACCTTCAACGACCGCAACCTGCGGTCGCTGCCGGTTGGCGCCTCCTACGTCGGCTCGATCGCCGCCATCGCGGCGGCCGGGGCCGCCCTCGTCGCCGTCTTCGTGGCCGCGCTCGACGGGGCAGCCCTCGATCCGGGCCCCCGCCCTCCCGGAACCCGCCCCAATCCTGCCCTTCCAAAGTTGATGGTCAAGGACTAAGGTTTCCTTAGTTATTGAGGAATAGCCCCGCGCAGGGCGCGGTTCCCACGTCGGAGGCCCAAGCGGGGCCAACGGACTCATGGAGGTGAAGAGAGTGGTGTGGTACGACCCCTTCCGGGACCTTGACCGCTACTCGTACTCGCGCGGTGCCGGGTGGATGCCCATGGACGCCGTGCGGCACGGCGACGTTGTGGAGCTGCGGTTCGACCTTCCCGGCGTAGCACCGGAGACGATCGACGTGGACGTCGAGCGCAACGTGCTGACCGTGAAGGCCGAGCGGCACTGGACCCCCGGCAACGGTGATCAGGTCCTGGCCCGCGAGCGGACCCAGGGCACGTTCAGTCGCCAGGTGCTGCTCGGAGACGCGCTCGACCCCGAGCGGCTCGAGGCGCACTACGACCACGGGGTGCTGACCGTACGGGTGCCGGTGGCCGAGCAGGCCAAGCCCCGCAAGGTCAAGATCCACGTGGGGTCGCCCCAGGCCCAGCCTGAGGCGATCGAGGTCGGCGTCCCGGCTTAATCGCCGGCCCGCCCCGACGGCCCCGCCGCCCCCCGGTGGCGGGGCCTCGTCGCGTCCGGGGGCGCCGGCGCCGGGTGGTGCCGCGCGCCCCGGCAGTAGCGTGTGCGCCGCATGGCCGCTGAAGAAGACGAAGTCCGCGGGGAGGCGGCGCCCCAGGCCGCCGTGCCGGGGGTGCCGCACCCGATCGAGGAGCGCCTCGAGCGCCTCGCGGCGCTGCGCGAGGAGGCCCTCCACGCCGGGAGCCCGGCCGCGGTCGAGCGCCAGCACGAGCGGGGCAAGCTCACGGCCCGGGAGCGCCTCGAGAAGCTCCTCGACGACGGGTCCTTCGTCGAGCTCGACATGCTGGCCCGGCACCGGGCCCACGGCTTCGGCATCGAGAACAGCCGCCCGCTGACCGACGGCGTCGTCACCGGCTGGGGGACGATCGACGGCCGCAAGGTGTTCGTGTTCGCCCAGGACTTCACCGTCTTCGGCGGGGCCCTCGGCGAGGTGTTCGCCGAGAAGATCCACAAGGTCATGGACCTGGCGGAGTCGGTCGGCTGCCCGATGGTCGGGCTCAACGACGGCGCCGGCGCCCGCATCCAGGAGGGCGTGGTCTCGCTCGCCGCCTACGGCGGCATCTTCCACCGCAACGTCACCGCCTCGGGGGTGATCCCCCAGATCAGCGTGATCCTCGGCCCCTGCGCGGGCGGCGCGGTCTACTCGCCGGCGATGACCGACTTCGTCTTCATGGTGAAGGGCACGTCCCACATGTTCATCACCGGCCCCGACGTGGTGAAGACCGTCACCGGCGAGGACGTCAGCCAGGAGGAGCTGGGCGGCGCCATGACGCACGCGTCGAAGTCGGGCGTCTGCTCCTTCGTCGCCGAGGACGAGGAGTCGTGCCTCGAGCAGGTCCGCTACCTGCTGTCGTTCCTGCCCCAGAACAACCTCGAGGACCCGCCCTACTTCGAGCCCACCGACGACCCCGACCGGCGCTGCGACGGGATCGCGGAGCTGATCCCCGACGCGCCGAACAAGCCGTACGACATCAAGGCGATCATCAGCGCGGTCGTCGACGACGGCGACTTCTTCGAGGTGCACGCGCTGTGGGCGATGAACATCGTCTGCGGGTTCGCCCGGATCGACGGCCACGTCGTCGGCGTCGTCGGCAACCAGCCCCAGATCCTGGCCGGCACGCTCGACATCGACGCCTCCGAGAAGGCGGCCCGGTTCGTGCGGGTCTGCGACGCCTTCAACGTCCCGCTGGTGACCTTCGTCGACGTGCCCGGCTTCCTGCCCGGCACCGACCAGGAGTACGGCGGGATCATCCGCCACGGCGCCAAGCTCCTCTACGCCTACTGCGAGTCGACCGTGCCCCGGGTCCAGATCGTGACCCGGAAGGCGTACGGCGGCGCGTACGTGGTCATGAACTCGAAGTCGATCGGCGCCGACCTCGCCTTCGCCTGGCCGTCGGCCGAGGTGGCGGTGATGGGTCCCCAGGGCGCGGTCAACATCATCTTCCGCAAGGAGCTCGACACCGCCGCCGACCCCGAGCGGCGCCGGGCCGAGCTCATCGAGGAGTACAGCGAGCGGTTCGCGAACCCCTACATCGCGGCCGAGCGCGGCTACGTCGACGACGTCATCGACCCCGCCGAGACCCGCCGGGTCCTCGTCCGCTCCCTCGAGATGCTGCGCACCAAGCGCGAGCAGCTGCCGCAGCGCAAGCACGGCAACGTGCCGCTCTGATCGTGGCGGCGCCGCGGCCGATCCTCCGGTCGATCTCACCCGAGGCCACCCCCGACGAGGTGGCGGCGATCCTCGAGGCCATCGCCGCCTGCACGCCGGCGCCCCGACCGGGCCGGGGTGACGACACGCTCCACGAGTGGGTCCGCACCTCCCGGCTGCGGGCCCACCGCTCCGGGCTGCGCCGCGGCCCCTGGCGCCTCTCGGGGCGGATGCCCCGCCGCGCCCGGGCGTGACCACCCGCCCGTCTGCGCCCGAGCTCATGAGCGTCGGGCCCGACGAGTTCGTGGTCACCGCCACCACCCCGGGCGACGAGCAACTCACGACCCAGGTCGGCCCCCGCCAGGTGACGACGACCGGACCCCGGCACGTCGCCCGCGTCGACGGGCTCGAGCCCGACACCGAGTACCCGCTGCGCGTCGAGGGGGCCGCGCCGAGCCGCTTCCTCCCCGCCACCGTTCGCACCCTGGCCCGACCGCCCGGGCGGCTGCTGGCCACCGTCGCCACCGCCAACGACACCCATCTCGGCGAGCTCGAGGCCGGGGTCACCGGCGATCCCGCCACCGACGCCATCGGGCCGATCCTCCGCGCCGAACCGGGCGACCCGCCCTACCCGGAGACGATGAACCGAGCCGTCGTCGCCGAGATGCGCGCCCTCGACCCCTCCGCGGTCGTGGTCAAGGGGGACCTCACCGCGATCGGCAGCGAGGAGCAGTACGGCGCGTTCCTCGCCGTCTACGGCGGCCTCGGCGACCGCATGCACCACGTCCGCGGCAACCACGACGCCATGCTCGATCCAGCCCTGGCGATCGAGGACGCGCCGTACGCGATCGACCTGCCGGGTGTCACGCTGGCGGTGCTCGACACCGTGATCCCCGGCACCGACGCCGGCCACCTGCCGGCCGACCAGGTGCAGTGGCTCGACGACCTGGCGGCCGAGCGCACCGGCCCCGTGCTCGTCTTCGGGCACCACCACTGCTGGAACGTCGAGGCCACCGCCACCAAGCCGGGCCCGTACTTCGGGATCCAGCCCGCCGACAGCCGGGCCCTCGTGGACGTGTTCGCCCGCCAGGAGAACGTCGTCGGCTACTTCGCCGGCCACACCCACACCAACCGGGTGCGCCGCTTCGCGTCCGCCCACGATCGGCCGTTCGCCGAGGTCGGGTGCACGAAGGACTACCCGGGCGCGTGGGCCGAGTACCGGATCTACGAGGGCGGCTACACCCAGGTCATGCGCCGGGTCCAGGCGCCGGCCGCGTTCGACTGGGCCGAGCGGTGCCGGACCATGATCCAGGGCATCTACGGCGAGCTCGTGCTCGGGGGCCTCGAGCACCGCTGCTTCGCCGAGCGCTTCTGAACCCGTTCCTGTTACCGGGTCCGGACGCAACGCGCCCCGAGGAGGGTTCGGCGTAGAGATCCCGGCCCGGCTGCCGGGCGCCCCAACGGCCTCCTCGGGACGCGATCGGGCACAGTATCCACCAAGTTCCACAGGTTTTCCACTTCGTCCACCGGGTTCTCCACGTTCTCCACCGGGTTGTCCACCGGACCTGTGGAAAAAGGTGTGGAGGACGGGGTCGGAGCCGGCCCCGCCCGGTCCGCGCGAGACTGCGCCGCAAGGCCAGCAGGGGGACGGTGTTGGTGGCGGTGACGTCGGAGGAGCTCGCCCGGTCGGTGGCCGGCCACACGGTCGCCACCCGGTTCCGGGACATCGTCGCCGCTCGGGGCCCACGCCCGGCCGTGCGCTGGCAGGTCGACGACGGCTGGCAAGAGTGGACCTGGGCCGAGCTGGGCGACCGGGCGTGCCGGGTGGCCGGCGCGCTGCAGCACCTCGGGGTGCGCCCGCAGGACCGGGTGGTCCTCATGATGCGCAATCGGCCCGAGTTCTACGTCGCCGACCTGGCCTGCATGCTCGTCGGGGCCACGCCGGTCTCGATCTACAACTCGTCGGCGCCCGAACAGGTCCAGTACCTCGCGCACCACTGCGGCGCGGTGGCGGCGATCGTCGAGGACGCCGACTACCTCGAGCGGATCCTCAAGGTGCGCGACGAGCTGCCCGACCTCGCCCACCTGGCGGTCATCGACGACGACGGCCGGGCCCCCGACGACGTGCTGCGTCTCGCCGAGCTGCTCGGATCGGCGCCGCTCGATCTCGACGAGGCCTCGGGTACGGCTTCCCCCGACGACCTGGCGACGATCATCTACACGTCGGGCACCACCGGCCCGCCGAAGGGCGTGATGATCGACCACGCCAACGTGGTGTGGACGGTCGAGAGCCTCCACCGATCGCTCCCGATCGACCCGACGGGCTACCGCGTCGTCTCGTACCTGCCGATGGCCCACATCGCGGAGCGGATGGTCTCGTACTACTGGGGCATCTCGTTCGGCTACGAGACCACCACCTGCCCCGAGCCGTCCCTGCTCGGCCAGTACCTGGTCCACGTGCGACCACAGCTGCTGTTCGGCGTGCCCCGCATCTGGGAGAAGCTGCACGCCGGCGTGCTCGCCATCGCCAGCCGGGACCCGGCCCAGCGAGAGGCGCTCGAGGCGGCGCTGGCGGTCGGGGAGCGCGAGCAGGCGTACCGGGCTCGCGGGGACCCGATGCCGCGCGACCTGGCCGCCGAATACGAGGCGCACGTCCCGACGCTGGCCTTCGTGCGGGACGCGCTGGGCGTCGACGAGATCGTCACCGCGCTGAGCGGCGCGGCACCGCTCCCACGCGAGGCGTTCGGCTTCTTCCGCGCGCTCGGCCTCGAGTTCTCCGAGATCTACGGGCTGTCGGAGACGTCCGGCCCGATGACGTGGGAGCCGTTCCGGGTGAAGGCGGGCACGGTCGGGCCCGCCATCCCGGGCTGCACGGTGCGGCTCGGCGACGACGGCGAGGTGCTGGCCCGGGGCGGGAACATCTTCCGCGGCTACCTGAACGACCCGGCCCGCACCGCCGAGACGCTCGACGAGGACGGCTGGCTGCACAGCGGCGACATCGGCGAGCTCGACGAGGACGGCTACCTGCGCATCGTCGACCGCAAGAAGGAGCTGATCATCACCGCCGGCGGCAAGAACATCTCGCCGGCCAACCTCGAGGCGGCGCTGAAGGCGTCCCCGCTCATCGGCCAGGCGGCCGTGATCGGCGACGGCCGCCCCTTCGTGTCGGCGCTCGTCGTCCTCGACCCGGAGGTCGCGCCCGCGTGGGCGGCCGCCCACGGCGTGACGGCCGACTCGCTCCCCGCGCTCGCCAAGGACCCGACCGTCGTCGCCGAGGTGGAGCGCGAGGTCGCCGGCGCCAACGAACGGTTCTCGAACGTCGAGCGGGTGAAGAAGGTCACCGTCCTCGGCGAGGAGTGGATGCCGGACTCCGAGGAGCTCACGCCGACCATGAAGCTCAAGCGCCGGGGCGTGCTGGCCAAGTACGCCGACGAGATCGAGACCATGTACGGCGCGCCGGCCGACTCGCCTCGACCGTAGGTCGGCCGACCGGTCGCGCTAGGAAGAGCCCATGGCGCCGTCCGCCCGCGTCCAACGTCAGCGCGACGAGGTCGTCGAGGCCGTGCAGGACCAGCTCCGGCCGGGCGAGCACGTCGTCGCGGTGCTGCCGTTCGCGAGCACGCCCAAGCGCCCAAAGGGTCCCGAGGGCAAGGTCCGGGAAGGGATCTACCTGTCCGCTCGGCGGTATCGGCCGCTCGTGGTCACGAACCGCCGCCTGCTCGTCGTCAACGCCTGGCGCACCCCGTATCCGCGCGGGCTCCTCGCCGAGTTCCCGGCCTCGGCCGCGAGCGTCGTCGATGTCGTGCCGGGCCGGTTCGACCAGCAGCGGCTCGAGCTGGACCTCCCCGGTGAAGGCGTCGTCCCGTTCATCCTGGGCCGGTTCGACCTCATCGAGCTCGACGAGTTCGAGGCGGCGCTCGGTCCCCGGGCCTGAACCCCCTCTGTCAGATTCCTGACGGATTTCGGTAACCGTCGATTCACCGACGGGAGACGCCGGCGACCCACCCTCTCCTTACGTTCCGGCTCGGCGTGGACGTCCTGCGCCCAGTGACTCCTGCCGGAGCGGGAGGGGAGGGGAAACCAACACGTGACCACGTTCCAGAAACTGGTCGCGATGACAGTGATCACGTTCATCGCACTTGTTGTGGTGAGCCAGTACAACCACCATGCCGATCCGACCGGCACGAAGACCGGAGTGGCGGCCGACCAAACGGTGATACCGGGCGGTCAGGCCAAGGTGCCGCTCTCGCAGGTGGGCCTCAACCAGCTCGCCAACGAGACCGGCCATCTAGCTGTCTCCATCAACTTCGTGTGGCTGCTCATCACGGGCTTCCTCGTGCTGTTCATGCAGGTCGGCTTCGCGTTCTTGGTGACAGGGCTCACACGGGCCAAAAACGCCGGCCATATGATGATGATGAACCTGTCGTCGTTCGTGATCGCGCTCCTCGCGTATTACGCGGTGGGTTTCGCCTTCCAGTTTGGAGGCATCGCACCGATCGCGAACCTCGGCGGGGCATCGCCGCTCAACGGCATCTTTGCCCACGGCACCTCGGGACTGATCGGGATCCGAGGCTTCTTCCTCCAGTCCGGGAACACCTATGACGTTGGCGTCATCGCCTTCTTCTTGTTCCAGGTCGTGTTCATGGAGACCGCCGGGTACATCATCATCGGAGCGATCGCCGAGCGCGTGAGCTTCGCGGGCTTCCTCATCGCGGAGATCGCGATGGGAGCGATCATCTACCCGATCTACGGCAACTGGATGTGGGGCGGCGGGTTCCTCTCGCAGCTCGGCAAAGGCCCCCTCCACCTCGGGAACGGTGCGGTCGACTTCGCCGGCTCTGGAGTCGTTCACGCCACCGGGGGGTGGGCGGCCCTTGCGCTGGCGATGATCCTCGGGCCTCGCATCGGCAAATACAGGGAGGACGGAACACCAAACGCCTTCCCCGGCCACAATCTGGGCTACGCGGTCATCGGCACGCTCGTGCTCACCTTCGGGTGGATGGGCTTCAACCCGGGCTCGACGTTCGGGGCGACCGACCTGCGGATCTCGATCGTGGCCGTGAACACGCTCCTCGCTGCGTCGGCCGGTGCCGTCACCGCGATGGCGTGGACGAATGCGAAGTGGGGCAAGCCCGACATCTCCATGACCTGCAACGGCATGTTGGCGGGCCTGGTGGCGATCACCGCTCCGTGCGCATTCGTGTCACCGGCGTGGGCGGTCGTCATCGGGATCATCGCTGGGTTCGTCGTCGTGTACGCGGTCGAGTTCCTCGACAAGCGGGCCAAGATCGACGACCCCTGCGGCGCGATCGCCGTGCACGGCTTCTGTGGCCTGTGGGGTCTGCTCGCGGTCGGTCTGTTCGCCGACGGCACGTACCCCGACAAGGCGGTCGGCTGGAACGGCGTGCTCCAACCGGTGAAGGGAGTCATCCCGGCCCTCCTCGATGGGGACAAGCTCAGCGGGGCGCACCACGCCCTCGGCCAGCTCGTTGCCCAGATCATCGACGGGGGGGTCGGGTTCGGCTGGGCCTTCGGGGTGACCTGGGTGCTCTTCATGGTGGTGCGGCGGTTCGTGAAGATCCGCGTCGCACCCGAGGTGGAGATCGCGGGCACTGACGAGGGCGAGTTCGGTCAGGTCTGCTACCCGGACTTCGTGCTCCGCACCGAGACCCAGACGTTCAGGATTCCCGAGAAGATGCCCATCGGCACGGCTACCGGTCCACCACCGGCACAGCAGGCCGTGACGTCCGAGCGGACCTGAGGGGAGGGTCGATGAAGCTGATCGTTGCCATCATCAAGCCCTTCAAGCTCGAGGAGGTCACGGACGCCCTCCGTGCTCTCGATGTCTCGGGCGTGACCCTCACCGAGGTTCGGGGCTACGGCCGCCAGCGCGGGCACACCGAGGTGTACCGCGGGGCGGAGTACGAGGTGGATTACGTGCCGAAGGTGAAACTCGACGTGATCGTCGATGACGCCGACGCACAGAAGGTGGCGAACGCCATCGTCGAGGCGGCTCGCACCGGCAAGATCGGAGACGGCAAACTCTGGATCGTGCCGATCGAGACCGTCGTGAGGATCCGGACCGGGGAGGCCGGCTCGGACGCCCTCTAAAGCGAGGCTGGAGGCACTGCTCCGCGACACGTCGTTGCGGGGCAGTGCCTTCGGCCGGTCGTACGCGTCGGTCGTCGACGAGTGGCTCCGTGAGCTGGTGCCCGAGCCGGCCGGGCTCGCCGTCGTCGCAGTCGGCGGCTACGGGCGTCGTGAGCTCTGCCCCGGCAGCGACCTCGACATCCTGCTCCTCCACGACGACCGTCGCGCGGTCACCGCGACCGCCGACGGTCTCTGGTATCCGCTCTGGGACGCCGGGCTCCAGGTCGACCACAGCGTCCGCACCGTGCGCCAGGCCGTCGACGAAGCGAACACCGACCTCCGCGTCATGCTCGGACTGCTCGACGCACGGGTCGTGTCCGGGGACGAGGACCTCGCGGCGGGCCTGCAGGACAAGGTCCGGGCCAGCTGGCGCCAGCAAGCCAAGCGGCGCCTGCCTGCGCTCGACCGGTCGATCAGCGCCCGCCACGAGCGGGCCGGGGAGGTCGCGTTCCTCCTCGAGCCCGACCTCAAGGAGGGCCACGGGGGCCTGCGTGACGTGGCGGTCCTCCCCCTGCTCGCGCAGGCAACCGACGTCGTCGAACCGGATGCCGCGCTCGGCCCGGCGCGCGAGACGCTCCTCGAGGTTCGGGTGGCGCTGCAGCAGCTGACCGGGCGACGGTCGAACATCCTCGGGCTCCAAGAGCAGGATGACGTCGCCCGGGCCCTGGATGACCCCGACGCCGACGTGCTCATGCGGCGCGTGGCCGCCGCCGCCCGAACCGGGGCCTGGCACCTCGACGACGCGTGGCAGCGGATCCGCTCATGGCTGGCCGGGCCCCGTCGCCGCTCGTCGGCCGGCGCCGACGTCGACCTCGGGTACGGAATCGTCCTGCGGGACGACGAGGTCACCCTCACCGACCGCGCCCTGAGCGGCGAGCCGACGACGCTCCCGCGCGTCGCGGCCGCCGCCGCGTACGTCGGGGCGCCGATCGAGCGGGCGACACGCGAGGCGTTGACGACGGACGCGCCCGCCCTCACCGAGCGTTGGCCGGACGAGGCCCGGGAGGCGTTCCTGGCGCTGCTCGGGGCGGGTTCCCGACTCGTTCCGGTGCTCGAGGCCCTCGACCAGCACGACCTCATCACCCGGATCATCCCCGAGTGGGAGCCGGTGCGGAGCCGGCCCCAGCGCAACGCGTTCCACCAGTTCACGGTCGACCGGCACCTCATGGAGGCCGCCGCCCGCGCGTCGGACTTCAGCCGTCGGGTCGAGCGGCCCGACCTCCTGCTGCTCGGCGCGTTCCTGCACGACCTCGGCAAGGGCTACCCGGGTGACCACACCGACGCCGGTGTCGAGCTGATGCGGACCATCGCCCGTCGCATGGCGTTCGGCCGCGCCGACGTCGACCGCCTCGCTCAGCTCGTCGCCCAGCACCTCCTCCTCCCGAAGGTCGCCACGAGCCGGGACCTGTCCAATCCCCGGACCCTGGAGTCGGTCGCCACGGTGGTCGGCAACGTCGCCACGCTCGAGCTGCTCTACGCGCTCACCGAGGCCGACTCGCTGGCGACGGGACCAACGGCGTGGACGCCGTGGCGAGCCGGCCTCGTCTCGGATCTCGTGGACGGGGTGCGGGCCCTGCTCGCCGGCACCGAGCCGCGGCGGACCGGACCCTCGATCGAGCCGCCGCCCGGCCCGCCACCCGCGCAGCCGACCGTCACCGTGCGTGACGGCACGGTCCGGGTCGTCGGACCCGACCGACCCGGCTTGTTCGCGGCCACGGTCGGCGTCCTGACCCTGCACGGCCAGGACGTGCGGGCGGCCCGGGCGGCCTCGAGCTCGGACGTCGCGGTGGCGGAGTTCGACGTCGAGCCCGCCTACGGCCGGCCGGCGGGCGCGGCTGAGCTGGAGACCGAGCTCAACGCCGCGGTCGGGGACCGGCTCGACCTCGACGAGCGGCTCCGCGAGCGCGCCCGCGCCTACGGCCGGCTCCGGCTCCCGACGGCGGCCCGGCCGGCGGCCCCGCGCGTGCTGGTGCACGGCGACGAGTCCCCCGATGCCGTCATCGTCGAGGTTCGCGCTCCGGACGGGGTTGGCGTCCTCTACCGCATCGCGGGGGCGCTGCGCGATTCCGGCCTCGACATCCGGCTGGCCAAGATCGCCACGCTCGGTCATGAGGTCGTCGACACCTTCTACGTCGTCGACGCGCGCACCGGCCGCCCTCCGGACCGGGCCGCCTTGCGGGCGCTCGAGCCCCGGGTCCTCGCGGCCCTGCTGAACGAGTGAGCGGGGTACCGATCGCCTGACGCCGCACCAGCGGAGCGCCTGTGGGCCGGGACATTCGACTGCACTACGAGCGGGTCGTCGCCGTCGCCCTCCTCGTGGCGGTCCTCCTGCCGCTGTACTTCTTGCTCACGAGCTTCGCCGTCGCCGGTCCGGACGGCGCCGCCCTCCCCTGCAGCACCACGGTCGTGCAGCTCGGGGACGACCGGGCCACCGTCACCGACCCCCAGGGCGCCTGTCACGCCGGCGCCGTGGAACGCCTGCACCTCGCCGGCGGGTACTTCGCGGCCGGCCTCGCGGTGGGACTCATGGTCTGGCTCGGCGCCGGGGCTCGGGAGCGGTCGTTGAACCGGGCGTGGGCGTCGGCGCGGGTCCCGTCGCGCTGGTTCAGCACGCCGGGGCAAGTCTGGATCCTCGCCGCACTCTTGTTCGTGGTCCTCGCGCCGGCGGTGCAGCGCACGGTGTGAGCGCGGTCGTCGCCGGCCGCGGCCCTTCGGTCGGTCAGCCGGCCCGGGCGGTCGCGCGCTGGCGCTCCCGGCGCCCGATGGCGAGCTCAGCCAGCTCGGCGACGATGACGTCGAGCCGGAAGTCCTTCGGCGTGTAGACGCCGGCGACCCCGTTGGCGGTCAGGAAGTCGCGGTCGGCGTCAGGGATGATCCCGCCCACGACGACCGGGGCGTCGACGCCGGCGTCCCGCAGTCGGCGCATCGTGTCCGGCACCAGCTCGCGGTGGGACCCGGACAGGATCGACAGCCCGACCACGTCCACGTCCTCGTCCCGGGCCGCGGCGGCGATCTGGGCCGGCGTCAGCCGGATGCCTTGGTAGATGACCTCGAAGCCGGCGTCCCGGGCCGCGACCGACAGCTGCTCGGCGCCGTTGGAGTGGCCGTCCAGGCCGGGCTTGGCGACGAGGAGCCGCAGCGGGCCGCCGAGCTCTCGCGTGGCGCTCTGCACCCGCTCCTGCACGGCGCGCAGGTCGCCGGCCGGCGGGCTGACCGCGGCGCCGACGCCGGTGGGCGCCCGGTACTCGCCGAAGACCTCCCGCAGCGCGTCGGCCCACTCGCCGACGGTCCCACCGGCCTGAGCGAGCGCGATGGTGGCCGGGACGAGGTTCTCGTCGGTGCCGGCGACGCGGCGCAGCTCGGCGATCGCGGCGTCCACCGCGGCCGCGTCGCGTTGCTCGCGCCACCGCTCCAGGTCGGCGACCTCGGCCGACTCCGCCGCCGGGTCGACGACGAGGATGTGCTCGGCGTCCTCGGTGACGAGCGGCGACGCCGCCGTCTCGGTGAACCGGTTCACGCCGACGACGGTGAGCTCCCCGTCCTCGATTCGGCGCCGCCGTTCGGCGTGGCTGCGCACGAGGCGGCCCTTCATCGGCTCGATCATCTCGAAGGCGCCGCCGCCGTCGAGCACCCACTGCAGCTCCGCCGCCGCGGCCTCCTCGAGCTCGGCCGTCTTGGCCTCGACGACCGTCGACCCGTCGAAGAGGTCGGCGTACTCGAGCAGGTCGGTCTCGTAGGCCAGGACCTGCTGGATCCGCAGCGACCACTGCTGGTCCCACGGCCGGGGCAGGCCGAGCGCCTCGTTCCACGTCGGCAGCTGCACGGCGCGGGCCCGGGCGTCCCGAGAGAGCGTCACCGCGAGCGCCTCGAGCACGATCCGCTGCACGTTGTTCTCGGGCTGGGCCTCGGTGAGCCCGAGCGAGTTCACCTGCACGCCGTACCGGAACCGGCGCAGGGCGTCGTCGGTGACCCCGTAGCGCTCGGCGGTGATGCGGTTCCAGAGCCGGCCCATGGCGCGCAGCTTGCACATCTCCTCGACGAACCGGATGCCGGCGTTCACGAAGAACGACATCCGGCCCACCACCAGCGGCAGCTCCGCCTCGCTGACCTGGCCCGACTCGCGGACGGCGTCGAGGATGCCGACCGCCGTCGCCAGCGCGTAGGCGGCCTCCTGCACCGGCGTCGCGCCCGCCTCCTGCAGGTGGTACGAGCAGACGTTGATCGGGTTCCACCGGGGGACGTTCCGGACCGCGTGGCAGATCAGGTCCACGGTGAGGCGTCGGGAGGGGGCGGGCCCGAAGATGTAGGTGCCCCGGCTCAGGTACTCCTTCACGATGTCGTTCTGGGTCGTGCCGGCCAGGCGGGCCGGGTCGACGCCCCGCTCCTCGGCCAGGGCCAGGTACATGCCGAACAGCCACATGGCGGTGGCGTTGATCGTCATCGAGGTGTTCATCTCCTCGAGCGGGATGCCCTCGAAGAGGGTGCGCATCTCGCCGAGGTGGAACACCGGGACCCCGACCTTGCCGACCTCGCCCTTGGCCAGCGGATGGTCGGCGTCGTAGCCGGTCTGGGTGGGCAGGTCGAAGGCGACCGAGAGCCCGGTCTGGCCCTTGGCCAGGTTCGTCCGGTACAGCTCGTTCGACGCCGTCGCCGAGGTGTGACCGGAGTAGGTGCGCATGAGCCAGGGCCGGTCGGTCATCGGCTCCATTCTCGTCCCCGGCGGGACCGGGGACGACTCCCGGCCCGGGCTGGCGCCCGGCCGGGCCGCGTCAGCGGCGGTACTCGTAGAACCCGGCCCCCGACTTGCGGCCGTACCGCTCGGCGCTGACCATGCGCCGGAGCAGCGGGGCGGGCGCGTAGTTCGGGTCCTGGAACTCGGCGTACAGCGCCTCGAGGATGGCGAGGCTGGTGTCGAGCCCGACCAGGTCGAGCAGCTCGAGCGGGCCCATCGGGAAGTTGCAGCCGCCCTTCATGGCGGCGTCGATGTCGTCGCGGCTGGCGACGCCGGCGTCGAACAGCTTCACCGCGTTGTTGAGGTAGGGGAAGAGCAGCGCGTTGACGATGAAGCCGGCCTGGTCGCGCACGTCGACGACCGTCTTGCCGCAGGCCTCGGCGAAGGCGTGGGCGGTCCCGATGGTGTCGTCGGAGGTGGTGATGGCCCGGACCACCTCGACGAGGGGCATCGCGGGGGCCGGGTTGAAGAAGTGGATGCCGCAGACCTGCTCGGGCCGCCCGGTCTCCATCGCCAGGTCCACGACCGGCAGCGTCGAGGTGTTCGTGGCGAGGATCGCCGAGTCGGCACAGACCCGGTCGAGCTCGGTGAAGAGGTGCTTCTTGGTGACGAGGTCCTCGACCACCGACTCCAGGACGAGGTCGCAGTCGGCGAGCTCGCCGAGGTCGGTGACGGCCCGGAGCCGCTCCAGCGTGGCGGCCCGATCGGCGTCCTCGAGCTTGCCCCGCTCCACCTGCTTGGCCAGGGACTTCTCGAGGCCGGCGCGGAGGGCGTCGGCGCTGGCCTGGGCCCGGCTCCGGACCACGACCTCGAAGCCGGCCTTCGCCGCCACCTCGGCGACGCCCGCGCCCATGATCCCGGAGCCGACGACTCCGACCCGCTTGGCCTCCATGCGCCGGTCTCCTCCCCTGGCCGGTCGGAAGCCGCCAGGTTACTCGCCGGTAGCCAAGCGCCGGAGGCGAAGCAGACCGGCGCCGGCCAGGATCGGCCCGCCGAGCAGCAGCTTGGCGGCCGCGATCCACAGCGTCACCGTCTCGCCGGCGTCGCCGGTGTCGACCGCCAGCAGGATCCCCGCCGTCGCCAGGCCGAGGACGAACAGCGCGACGCCGCCCCAGAGCGCGGCCCGGGCCCGGCCGGGAGTGCGGAAGAGCGGCTCCCGGTGTGGCGCCGGCGGCGGCGCCACCGGCGCCGCTCGGTGCCGCCGGTCGTAGGCGGCGCGGCTCCGGGGCCGGACCAGGGTCTGGTAGGCGAGGGTCAGATCCTTGAAGCGCTCGGCGGCGATCGGGTCGCCCGGGTTGCGGTCGGGATGCAGCGCCTTGGCGTGCGACCGGAACGCGGCCGCGATCTCGTCGGTGCTCGCGGCCGGCGTGACGCCGAGCACGGTGTAGAGGTCGCCTCGCCGAACCGTCACCGACGCCATGCCGCCAGTATGGGCCGCGGACACCGGTGCCCGCGAGCGCCACCCGTTAGCGTGGCCGGATGCCGGCAGCCAAGGGCGCCGCGCGCGGCGTGGGCACGCTCGCCCTCGTCGGCGGCGGCGAGTGGAGCGACGGCTGCCGCGGGTTCGACACCGAGCTGCTCGCGGCGGCGGGCGACGACGAGGTGGTCGTCCTGCCGTCGGCGGCCGCCTTCGAGCACCCCGAGCGCGTCGCCGAGCGGGCTTCGGCGTACCTGCGCTCGCTCGGGGCCAAGCCGCGACCGCTCATGGTCCTGCACCGGACCGAGGCGGAGGACGCCAAGAACGCGGAGGTCGTGCGCAAGGCCCGCTTCGTCTACCTGTCCGACGGCTCCCCGCTGCACCTGCGGTCGGTGCTCAAGGACTCGGCGCTGTTCGAGGCGATGCTCGCCGCCTACCACGGTGGCGGTGTGCTCGCGGCGTCCGGTGCCGGCGCGACGCTGGTCTGCGACCCGATGGTCGACCCCCGCGGGGGCGCGTACACCGTCGGTCTCGGCGTCGTCGCCGGCCTCGCCGTCTTCCCGTACCACGGCAGCGCCGCGGACCATCTGCGCGAGCGGTCGATCGATCTGCTCCCCAACGGCGCCCGGCTCGTCGGCGTCGACGAGGAGACGGCGCTCGTGCGCGAGCCGAGCGGCGGCTGGCGGGTCGCCGGCGGCGGCTCGGTGACGCTCTACACGGGGCGCGAGGCGGCCCGGTTCCCGGCCGGCGCAGCCGTCGACGAGCTCGACGGCGTCTAGCTCGTCGGCGTCGTGGCGGCGCCGCTGCTAATCCGCAGCTTCTTGATCACGACCGTCTTCGTCGGCGGGCCGTCCCCGGATGGCGGTGCGAGCGTCTCGATCTTCTTCGCCACCGCAAGGCCCACTGTGACATGCCCGATGACGGCGTAGTCCGGGGAGAGCGACGCCCCCTGCGGACCGGTGACGATGAAGAACTGCGAATCCGCGCTGCCGGCTGGCTCGGAGCCGCTCTTCGCGAACGCCAGCGTCCCGACCGGGTAGTACTTCTGGGCGGGCTGGGTGGTCGGAGTCTCGGCCTGCACCGTGTAGCCGGGCCCGGTGTTGCTGGTTGAGTTGCTCTGATCCGGGCTGCCGGCTTGCACGACGAAGCCCTTGACCGCCCGCACGAAGGCCAGGTTGTCGTAGAAGCCCTGGTTGGCGAGGTACACGAAGTTATTGACCGCCTTCGGGTAGTGCTGGGCGTCGAGGCTGACCTGGATGGTGCCGCAGGTGGTCTGGACGGACGCCTGGTAGGTGACGCCCGGGCTGAGGCCCGAGGTCGGCGCGGTGAGGTGGGTGGTCTTGGCCGGCGGCTTGCTGGCGCTCTGGCACGTCACCCCCCCGGCGGAGCTCGAGCCGCCCCCGCTCGTGACGGTGATGACGATCAGCACGACGACGACCGGTGCCGCGATGATCCCGATCCGGCGGGCGGCCTTCATCGTGCGCCGCCGCTTGGCGAGCTTCTCTTCGTACTCGCGGCGCGCCTCTCGGTTCAGCCGCTGCCGCTCCCGCTTCGAGGCCTTCGACACGGTCGGGGAGTCTAGGGAAGCCGATACTTTCAGGGTCTTCGGCGGAGGCCACCGATACCATCGGAGGTCGTGAGCCTCGTCGTGCAGAAGTACGGCGGCACCTCGGTCGCGGACCCCGCCCGCATCAAGGCCGTCGCCGACCACATCGTGGCCACCCGCCAGACCGGCGCCGAGGTCCTCGTGGTCGTCTCGGCGATGGGCTCCACCACCGACGACCTCGAGCGGCTCGCCTTCGACGTCTCAGCGGCCCCGTCGGCCCGGGAGCTCGACATGCTCCTGACCGCCGGCGAGCGGATCTCGATCGCGCTGCTGTGCATGGCGATCCTCGACCGGGGCGAGCAGGCGGTGAGCTTCACCGGCTCGCAGGCCGGGATCATGACCGACACCTCGCACGGGCGGGCCAAGATCGTCGAGGTCCGCGCCGAGCGGCTCCGGGAGGCGCTGGCGTCGGGTTCGATCGCGGTCGTCGCCGGCTTCCAGGGGGTCTCGACGACAGCCGACATCACGACGCTCGGCCGCGGCGGCTCCGACACGACCGCGGTCGCGCTGGCGGCCGCGCTCGGCGCGGACGTGTGCGAGATCTACACCGACGTCGCCGGCGTGTTCACCGCCGACCCGCGGCTGGTGGCGGACGCCCGGAAGCTGGCGGCGGTCTCCTACGAGGAGATGCTCGACCTCGCCGCCACGGGCGGACGCGTCCTGACCCTGCGGTCGGTCGAGTTCGCCCGCAACTACCACGTGCCGGTCCACGTCCGCTCGAGCTTCACCTGGGAAGTCGGGACCTGGGTGGGAGAGGAGGACTCGATGGAGCAGGCGATCATCTCCGGCGTCACCCACGACGTCTCGGAGGCGAAGGTGACGATCACCCGGGTGCCGGACCGCCCGGGAGTCGCCGCCAAGCTGTTCCGCACCCTCGCCGACGAGTCGGTGAACGTCGACATGATCGTCCAGAACGTGTCGAGCGCGGGCCAGACCGACATCTCGTTCACGGTCCCGCGCGAGGACCTGACCCGGGCTCGGAAGGTCATGGACACGATCGTCGACGACCTCGAGGCGGCCGGCGTCACCCACGACGCCGACATCGGCCGGGTGTCGCTCGTCGGCGCGGGGATGAAGACCCACCCCGGCGTGGCGGCGGAGATGTTCGAGGTCCTCGCCCGGGAGGGGATCAACATCGAGATGATCTCGACGTCGTCGATCCGGATCTCGTGCGTGGTCGCGTCCCGCGACGTGGAACCGGCCGTGCGCGCCCTCCACGATGCCTTCGGGCTCGAGCGGGGCTGACGATGCGGGTCGGCGTCGTCGGGGCCACCGGCCTGGTCGGCACCGAGGTGCTGCGGGTGCTCGAGGAGCGGGCGTTCCCGGTCAGCGAGCTGCGGGTCTACGCGTCGCCGCGGTCCGACGGCCGGCGGCTGTCCTTCGCCGGCGACGAGGTCGTCTGCGAGCGGCTCCGGGACGGGTGCTTCGACGGGCTCGAGCTGGTGATCATCGACGTCGACGAGCCGCTGGCGGCCGAGTGGGCGCCGAAGGCGGCCGCGGCCGGCGCCCAGGTCATCGACAAGTCGGCGGCCTTCCGGATGGACCCCGAGGTCCCGCTCGTCGTGGCCGAGGTCAACCCCCAGGACCTGGCGGGCGCCACGAAGGGCATCGTGTCGTGCCCGAACTGCACGACGATCGTCTTCGTGATGGCGCTGGCCCCGCTGCACCAGGCCGCCGGCGTCGAGCGCGTCGTGGTGTCCACCTACCAGTCGGTGTCGGGCGCCGGGCAGGCCGGCATGCGCGAGCTCGCCGAGCAGTGGACGAAGGGCGACGGCCAGGAGGAGACGCTGCGCCGCGCCGGCGTGACGCCGGGGGGCCTGGAGCCGGGAGAGCTGTGGCCGGTGCCGATCGCCGGCAACGTGATCCCGCTCGCCGGGGGCCGCCAGGAGGGCGGCTACACGTCGGAGGAGTGGAAGCTCGTCCGCGAGAGCCGCAAGATCCTGCACGCGCCCGACCTCGAGGCCAGCGTCACCTGCGTGCGGGTACCCGTGTACGTCGGGCACGCCATGAGCGCCAACGTCCGCTTCTCACGCGCCCTGCCCCGCGCCGAGGCGGCCGCGGTCCTGGCCAGAGCGCCCGGCGTCACGCTGATCGAGGACGGCGACGGCGCGCCGACGCCGCTCGAGGCCGCCGGCATCGATCCGGTGCTGGTCGGTCGCCTGCGCGAGGACCCCTTCCAGGACCGCACCCTCGACCTGTGGGTGACCGGCGACAACCTCCGGAAGGGCGCGGCGCTGAACGGCGTGCAGCTCGCCGAACTGCTGCTCGAGCAGTAGCGCCTCGTCGCGACGGTCGCCCGGCGGCTCGGGTCTGGCACGGCCTGGGCGCGGGGGCTTGACTCTCACACGGTGTGAAGGCGTATCGATGGGCACGTCATGTTGAACATCGGAGACTTCGCACGCCTCGGGCAGGTCTCGCCCCGGATGCTTCGGCACTACGACGAGACGGGCCTGCTCACGCCGAGCCAGGTCGATCCGCGCACGGGCTACCGCCGCTACGGCGTCGCCCAGCTCGGCCGACTGCATCGGCTGCTCGCCCTGCGAGACCTCGGCTTCTCGCTGGAGCAGCTCCACCGGATCCTGGCGGACGACCCGTCGGTCGATCAGCTCCGGGGGATGCTGTCCCTGCGGCAGGCCCAGATCGAGCAGGACGTCGCCGAGGAGCAGGCCCGCCTCCGGCGAGTCGACGCGCATCTCCGAGCGCTTGAGGGGAGCAGCGTCATGTCCAGCCTGGATGTCGCCGTGAAGGTGAGCAAGCCGGTGCGGATCGCTGAAGCGTCGGCGGTGGCGCCCGGGTTCGGGCACGAGCACCTCGGCCCCGTGTTCCATGAGGTCGTGCCGAGGGTGCTGGAGCGCCTCGCAGGCCCGGCCCGGGATCATGGTCGCTTGGTACGGGGAGCCCGCTGATGACGGCAGCGTCGTGCTGCACGCCGGTTTCGACATCGGCGACCAGGACATTCCGGATGCCGAGGGGGTTCGGGTCGTGGAGCTTCCGGCGACGAAGGTTGCGTCCGTAATCCATCGGGGGCCGATGGAGGACGTCGGGTTGGTCTACGAGGCGCTCGTCGGCTGGATCGAGGACAGCGGGTATGAGCTCACGGCGCGGAGCCGCGAGCTGTATCTGGAGTGGGACGAGGACCACCCCGAACGCAACGTCACGGAGCTGCAGATGCCCATCGCCTCCTGAAGTCGGCTCTGCGACGCTGGGACGCGGGCGGGCGGCGTTCGCGGAGCGCGAGGAGCGCGTCGAGAGGTGGGGGCGATGATCGAGGCGTCGGTGCCGGTGCGGATCTGCGACATCGGCGGCTGGACCGACACCTGGTTCGGCGGACCGGGTCGCGTCGTGAACGTCGCGATCCGGCCCGGCCTAACCGTTGCGATCCGAAGGACCGGCGAGTCCGGTGTTGTGCGGCTGGCGGTCGATGACGAAGCCGCCTCCTACGAGGTCGTGCCGGGGTCGCGCCGGGAGGCACGCCATCCCCTCCTGGAGGCGGCGATCGACGCCCTACCCCCGCCGGACGCGCTCGGGATCGCCGTCACCGTCCGATCTTCCGTGCCACCCGGGTGTGGCACCGGCACGTCGGCGTCGGTCGCGGTGGGGCTCCTCGGCGGCTTGGCGGCGGTGCGATCCGAGCAGTGGTCGCCGCGCGACCTGGCCTACGCCGCACATCGCCTGGAGGTCGAGGTGCTGGGTCGTGAGAGCGGCATCCAGGATCAGCTGAGCGCGGCGTTCGGCGGCATCAACTACCTGGAGATCGATCAGTATCCCGACGCCACCGTCTCCACGCTGCCGAGCTGGGTCGAGCTCAGCGCTCGGCTCACGCTCGTGTTCGTGGGGCACGCCCACGACTCGTCGGCGATGCATGACCAGGTGATCGAGCGGCTCGCCGGACCTGCCTCGCGTGCGCTGCCGGGCTTGCGAGACGCCGCGACAGCGGCCCGTGACGCCGTGCTCGGCCACGATCTGCGAGCATTCGGTCAAGCCATGATCGCCAACTCGCAAGCCCAGGAGCGCTTGCATCCCGACGTCATCGGGAGCGACGCCCGCCGGGTCATCGAGATCGCCGCGGGCGAGCAGGCACTCGGATGGAAGGTGAACGGCGCCGGCGGCGACGGAGGGTCGGTGACGCTCCTGGCCCAAGACCCCGAACGCAAGGCCGCCCTCGACGCTGCCGTCACTCGCTTGGACCCGCGGTACCGAATACTGCCCGTCGAGGTTGCCCCGAACGGCCTGGCCGTCGCCGGCGAGGCCTAACGACCGGCGACCTTCAAGACCCGATTCGCGAGTCGGCGTGGCCACCGGACCGCACCGGTTTACATGGCTAGCTTGCCGGCGTGCGGTGGTCCCGTCGGGAGGTCACGAGCCCGGATGGGACGGTGTGGCGCATCTCCCTTCGGTGGGTCGCGGCGACGCCCACCGATGTCGTTGAGCAGCTGCGGACTGATAGCGGAGAGCGAGTCCGCAAGGGATGCTGGCCGGCTTGGTTGGTGCGCATCATGGCGCCGGTGCTGTACCTCGGAGCGGGGTCGCGCACGCCACTGATGCTGTTCGCCGTCCACCATCCCCCTGGCTGGGTGCTGGTGGCGGAGCCCGCTGCGACCAGTGGACATCGACGCATGTGGATCACCCCGGCCCGGACGCGCGAAGAGGCGGAGCGAGACCTTGGCGAGCTGGCGACCTACCTGGCGAGCGGTCGCCCCGTGAGTGACTTTGGCGCGCCCGGCGCCACCGGGTAGTCGAGGCGAGCGTGGTTAGCGCAAGAGTCGGACGAGTCGACCGTCCGTCAGAGGTTGCGAGTCGGGCTGCCGGGACTTGAACCCGGGACCTCTTCGTCCCGAACGAAGCGCGCTA
>CALEYV010000112.1 GCA_937927875.1 uncultured Actinomycetes bacterium
CGTGTCGGAGAGGGGACTTGAACCCCTACGCCCTTGCGGGCACTAGCCCCTCAAGCTAGCGCGTCTGCCGATTCCGCCACTCCGACCAGAGGACGAATTCTACCGAGGCGACCGGCCGGCACCTGCTTCCGGACCCGGGAAGAAGCACGCCACCGCGTGGCCAACGGGTGTCGTCTCGAGCGGCGGCTCGTGTTCGCCACAGATCGCCTGCGCGCGCCAGCAGCGGGTCCGGAACCGACACCCGGTCGGGGGGTCGGCCGGGCTCGGCACGTCGCCTTCGAGGAGGATCCGTCGACGCCCGCGCTCCTGGGCCGGGTGTGGCACCGGCACCGCGCTGAGGAGCGCCAGCGTGTAGGGATGCTGCGGTTGCTCGTAGATCTGGTCCGCCGGGCCGCGCTCGACGATCTTCCCGAGGTACATGACGCCGACCTCGTCCGCGACGTGGCGAACCACGGCGAGGTCGTGCGCGATCAGCACGTACGTGAGCCCCAGCCGGCGCTGCAACTCGTCGAGGAGGTTGACGACTCCGGCTTGGATCGACACGTCGAGCGCGCTGACGGGCTCGTCGAGGACGAGGAGCTCCGGCTGCAGCACGACCGCCCGCGCGATCCCCACCCGCTGGCGCTGCCCGCCCGAGAACTCGTGCGGGTACCGGTGGGCGTCGGACGGGTCGAGACCGACCTGCTCGAGCACGGCGGTCACCCGCTCCGGCCCGTGGTCGGCCCAGAGCCCGTGGACCCGGAGCGGGTCGCCCACGATGCCGCCGACGGTGAGCCGCGGGTTCAGCGACGCGTAGGGATCCTGGTAGACGATCTGGGCCCGGCGCCGAAGCCGGCGCACGTCGCGCCGCCGGGCGCGCATCAGGTCGGTCCCGTCGAGGCGCACGGTGCCGCGCGTCGCCCGCAGCAGCCCCAGGATGAGCCGGGCGGTGGTCGACTTCCCGCAGCCCGACTCGCCGACGAGGGCGAACGTCTCGCCGCGGGGCACGTCGAAGCTCACGCCGGCCACGGCGCTGATCCGCCCGACCGTTCGCCGCCAGAAGCCGCCCCGCACCGGGAAGTCCTTCACCAGGTCGCGGACCTCGAGCAGCGGGCGCGGGGACGAGTCGTCGACGGTCGGCCGGGCCGGTGCCGGGGCGCTCACGGAGTGCCGATCGCTAGCTGCTCCGGCGTCACGTCGGCGACCAGCTCGGTGCGATGGCAGGCGGCCTGGTGGCGGGCTCCGACCTCGACCGGCCCCGGCACCTCGGTCGCGCACGGGGCGGGCAGGGCGGCGAACCGGCAGCGGGGATGGAACGCGCACCCCGACGGGCGGTGCACGAGCGACGGCGGCTGGCCCGGGATCCGGAACAGCGGTGACCCGCGCGTGCGGCGGTCCAGCCGGGGCAGCGACGCCAGCAGCCCGAGGGTGTAGGGGTGACGAGGCGCCGCGAACAGGTCGTCCACCGGGGCCTCCTCGACCGCGCGCCCGGCGTACATGACGAGGACCCGCTCGGCGAGGCCGGCCACGACCCCGAGGTCGTGGGTGACGAGCAGGATCGCGGTGCCGGTGCCGTCGCGGATCCGCTCGAGCACGTCGAGGACCTGGGCCTGGAGGGTCACGTCGAGGGCCGTCGTCGGCTCGTCGGCGACGAGGAGCGCGGGGTCGTTGGCGAGGGCCATGGCCAGCATGGCCCGCTGCCGCATCCCGCCCGAGTACTGGTGGGGGTACTCGTCGGCCCGGCCGGCGGGGTCGGGGATGCCGACCAGCTCGAGCAGCTCGACGACGCGCTCGCGCCGCGCGCTCGCGCTGACCTCGGGATGGTGCACCGCGATCGTCTCCCCCACCTGGGCGCCGACGCTCATCACCGGGTTGAAGGAGGCCAGCGCGTCCTGGAAGACCATCGCCACCGTCTCGCCCCGGAGCTGCTCGAGGTCACGCTCGGGCCGCCCGAGGAGCTCCTCGCCGCGCAGGCGCACCGACCCGCGGATCTGGGCCCGCCTCGGGAGGAGGCCGAGCAGCGCCAGCGCGGTGACGGTCTTGCCGGACCCGGACTCCCCCACCATCCCGACCACCTCGTGCTCGTCGATCTGGAAGGTGACACCGTCGACCGCGTGGAGCGGGCCGTCGTCGGTCGGGAAGTCGACGCTCAGCCGCTCGACCGCCAGCAGCGGCGGGTCGGGCGTCATGCGTCGCCGCGCTGGGGGTCGAACGCATCCCGGAGCCCGTCACCCAGGAAGTTCACCGCCAACACGGTGAGCAGGATCGCCAGGCCCGGGAAGTAGAGGAGGTAGGACTGCGACGTGCCGACGGTGCCCTCGGCGTCGGCGAGCATGCGACCCCACGACGTGGCCGGGATCTGGATCCCGAAACCGAGGAACGACAGCGTCGACTCGGCCACGATCGCGGCCGCCACCGACAGGGTGGCGTTCACGACGATCGGGCCGACGCAGTTCGGCAGCACGTGGCGCACGATGATCCACGCCCCCGACGCGCCCGAGGCGCGGGCGGCCTCGACGTAGTCCTGCTCCTTGATCGACAGCACCTGGGCCCGCACCACCCGGGCGACGTACATCCAGAACAGCGCCGCCAGCACCCAGATGATCGTGAACCGGTCGTGCCCGAACTTCTTGAGCGCGATGGCGAGGACCGCCACCGCCGGCACGACGAGGAACAGGTCGGTGAGGCGCATGAGCGTCTGGTCGGTCGCCCGGCCGAGGTAGCCGGCGACGGCGCCGATCACGGTGCCCACCAGGGTGGAGAGCAGCGCCACCGCCAGCCCGATCTCGAGCGAGATCTGCCCCGCGTAGAGGAGCCGGCTCAGCTGGTCGCGGCCCAGCTCGTCGGTGCCGAACCAGTGCTGCCACGACGGCCCGACTGCGCCGAGGGCGAGGTTCTGCTCGTCGCGGCCGTACGGCGCGAAGAGGCCGGCCCCGAAGCAGGCGATCGCGAGCAGCGCCAGCACGACGATCGAGATGAGGGCCAGCCGGTGGCGGCGGAGCCGGCGCCAGAACAGCTGCCCGGCTGACCCGGGCTGGGCCTCGACCGCGGTCGGCGGCTCGACGCTCGGGAGCAGCTCCGACGGCCCGACCGGCTCGGGCTCGGGCACGGCGGGCGGCGCCGGGGTCGGCGGCCTCACGCCACCCGGACCCGAGGGTCGAGCCAGCCGTAGGCGACGTCGGCGAGCAGGTTGAAGGCGACGATGAACGCGGCCGTCACGACCAGCCAGGCGGTGAGCGTCGTCGCGTCGCCCGCGAGCAGGGAATCGATGAACAGCTTGCCCATCCCGGGAACGGAGAAGATCTTCTCGGTGATGATGAGGCCGCCGAACAACGCGCCGATGTCGAGCGCCATCACGGTGACGAGCGGGACGAGCGCGTTCCGGAGGCCGTGGCGCAGCACCACCTGCCGTCGGGGCACGCCCTTGGCCCGGGCGGTGCGGATGTAGCCCGACGACATGACGTCGAGCATCGAGGAGCGCTGGTACCGGCTCCACCCGGCCACGATCTGCACGGTGAGGGTCATCACGGGCAGGACGAGGTGGCGCGCGTAGTCGAGGATCCCCCCGCCGCCCGAGTGCAGCCCGATGAAGAACAGGGGCGGGTCGGAGAGGTGGAACCACTGCTTCGGCCCGACGGCGAGGAACTCGATGGCGATGAGCCCGAACCAGAACGGT
Organism: uncultured Actinomycetes bacterium; assembly: GCA_937927875.1. GTDB lineage: Bacteria > Actinomycetota > Acidimicrobiia > IMCC26256 > PALSA-555 > PALSA-555. The sequence goes on from CALEYV010000112.1 coordinate 3,656, forward strand.
GGCAGCGCCAGGCCGAGGAACGTGAGGCCGGTGAACGTGTAGTCGAGGAGCGAGTACTGCCGCAGCGCCGAGTACACGCCGATGCCCACTGCGATGACCGCCGCCACGAGGACGCCCCACACGACGAGCTGGGTCGTGTTCCCCAGCGCGCGGCCGATCTGGGCCGTGACCGCCTCGTGGGTCCGCTCGCTCGTCCCCCAGTCGCCGCGCAGGAAGCGGCCCAGCCAGCTGCCGTACTGGTCGACGAGGGGCTTGTTGAGCCCGAGCCGGACCCGCTCGGCGCGGATGGCGGACGCCGATTCACGCGACTGGCGCAGCTTGGCGGTCGGGTCGAACGTGGCTCGGACGAAGGCGAAGGTCAGGAACGAGGCGATGAGGATGACCGGGACCGAGTAGAGGGCGCGGCGGCCGACCAGGTTCAGCATCGGCCGCACCGCCGACGGGGTCGCGCTACTGCAGCTGCCACTGGCTCAGGTTCCAGAACATGCCGTACACCGGGTTGTCGCCGCGGACGCCGCTCACCCGCTTGCTCCAGATCGCGATGTTGGGGAGCGGGTCGATCGGCAGCGCGACCTGCTGGGCGGCGAGGATGCGGTCGGCGGCCTTCGACGCCTGCACCCGCGTGGCGTCGTTGTTGTCGGTGTCGACCTGCTGGAGCAGCGGGTCGAGGGCCGGGATGCTCGTGCGCGTGTAGTTCGATCCCGAGTGCCCGTTGGCGGCAGTCGGGATGTTGCTCGAGCAGAACACGGTGCAGAGCCCGGGGTCGAGGTCGGTGGCGACACCGGCGTACAGCCCGAGCTGGTAGCTGCCGGCGGGCAGGATCTGGCCGAAGAGGGTGTTGGCGTCCCGGTTCTGGACCGTGAGCGCGAACCCGGCCCGCCGCAGCTGGGCCTGCAGGACCTGCTCGGTGAGCTCGCGACGCTTGTCGGCCGCGGTGGACACGATGGTGAGCTGGGCCGTCCGCCCGTTCTTCTGCCAGAGGCCGCCGACGCGCTGCCAGCCGTCCCTGGTCATGAGCTGGCGGACCTTGGCCAGGTCGAGGTGGTAGCCGGCGAAGGCGTGCTGGTCGCTGTACGGGGCGAGGATCGGCGGGTTCAGCGAGTTGCTCGGGCCCGAGACGCCGAGCGGACCGAAGAGGAGCCGCACGATCGCGTTGCGGTCGATCGAGTAGGCGATCGCCTGGCGGACCGCGACCGAGTCGAGGGGGAACACCGCGTTGTTCATCCAGAGCCCCTCGATGTTGCCGGTGTCGGCGTTCACGAGGGAGCTGGCGTCGGTGAGGCCGGCCTTGATGGACCGGACCGCGTCGGGCTCGGGCGCCGGGTAGGCGGCGTTGATCTCGCCGCCCTGGAAGGCCTGGAACTCGGCCGCGGTGTCGGTGAGGAACTTGAAGGTGATCTTCGACGCCTTCGGCTTCGGGCCCCAGTAGGCCGGGTTCGGGACCAGGACGACGTCGACGCCCTTGTCCCAGGCCTGGACCTTGAACGGCCCGCCCGACCACGAGTAGCCGTCCTTCATCGCGTTGTCGCGGTCCCGGCCCTGGAGCAGGTGGCTGGGGTAGATCCCGTAGACGCCGCCGAACAGCTGGCGCCACCCCGCGAACGAGGTTCGGAAGGTGACGACGGCGGTGTGCGGGTCGCTGTCGTCGACCGAGGCGATGCGGTCGTACCCGGTGCGGTCGAAGATGTCGGTGCCGTGCGCGATCTGGTCCCACGTGTACCGGAAGTCGGTCGAGGTGATGGGAGCCCCGTCGGACCACACCGCCCGCGGGTTCAGCGGGTACCGGACGACCTGGGTGCCGCCGTCGGTGCTGAGCACGGGCGGCCCGGCCATGAGCAGGCTCGGCGTGTACACCCACTGCCGCCCGCGGGCCACCACGTCGAAGACGCGCGGCATGGTCTGCTCCTGCATCGTGAACACGCCCCAGCTGGAGCCGGCGCAGGAGGCGATCCAGTCCGCGCAGTCAGGCTCCTGCTCGGCGCCGACGACGATCTCACCGCCGGACGCGACGCGGCGGGCCAGGCCGGAGGCCGCCGGTCCCGGGATGAGGACCGCGGCGAGCGCGCACCCGCTCAGCCCCAGGCCGGCGGCGCGCCGAAGCCACCGGTGCACCTCGTACGTCCTCTCCGTGGGTCGGGTGGCGCGACCGTGCTACCACAGGGCCGTCACGAGTTGAGGGATGCCGGGCGCGCGTCCGCGTGACGCGCGAGCGGCGGTTACCCGGGCTGGAGCCGCAGGGCGAGGATCACCGTGCAGAACGAGAAGATGACCGCGGTGATGATCGTGAGCCGGTCGAGGTTGCGCTCCACGACGGTCGAGCCGGCCATCGAGCCGCCGAGCTGGCCGCCGCCGAACATGTCGGAGAGGCCGCCGCCCCGCCCGGAGTGCAGGAGGATCAGGAACACCAGGCCGAGGCCGGTGGCGACCTCGAAGAAGAGGAGGACGGCGTTCAGCACGGCGGTGATCTTACCGTGCGCCGGTTCTCGGCCTGCGTTCGGGTCGCGCCCCGCGCTCAGCGCTGGTACTGGACGATGCGGGCGAAGTCGTCGGGGTCGAGCGACGCCCCGCCGACCAGCGCGCCGTCGATCTCGGGCATCGCCATGAGGTCGGCGATGTTGCCCGGCTTCACGCTCCCGCCGTACTGGATGCGCATCTCGTCGGCGGTCGAGCTGTAGAGGCTGGCGAGGGCGCGGCGGATCTCGCCGATGGTGGCGTTGGCGTCGTCGGGGGTGGCGTTGCGGCCGGTGCCGATGCACCAGATCGGCTCGTAGGCGACGACGCAGCGCTCGGCGTCGGCGGCCCGCACGCCGTTGAACGCGGCCGCGATCTGGCCGGTGACCAGCTCGTCGGTGTCGCCGCGCTCGCGCTCCTCGAGGGTCTCGCCGACGCAGACGATGGGCGTCATGTCGTGCTTGAGGACCGCCTTGCAGATCTTGTTCACGTCCTCGTCGGTCTCGCCGAACAGCTGCCGGCGCTCCGAGTGGCCGACGATGACGTAGCGGACGGTGAGGCGGGCCAGCATCGGGGGGCTGATCGCCCCCGTATACGCGCCCTGCTCGGCCCAGTGGCAGGTCTGGGCGCCGAGCTGGATCGGGATCCGGTCGGCCTCGGTCAGCGTCTGCAGGGTGCGCAGGTCGGTGAAGGGCGGACAGACGACGACGTCGCAGGCCTCGTAGTCGGCAGGCTCGAGCCGGTACGAGAGCTTCTGGATGACCTGGATCGCGACCAGGTGGTCGTGGTGCATCTTCCAGTTCGCGGCGATGATCGGCCGGCGGGTCATCGTCGTCCCTCGCGGAGCGCGGCGAGGCCGGGGAGGTCGCCCTGCTCGAGCAGCTCCAGGGTGGCGCCGCCCCCGGTGCTGACGTGGCTGACCGCGTCGGCGAGCCCGAAGCTGCGGATGGCGGCCGCGCTGTCACCGCCGCCGACCACCGTGAAACCGGGGCAGCGCGCCACCGCCTCCGCGACGCCGAGGGTGCCGGCCGCGAACGGGGCGAGCTCGAACATGCCCATCGGGCCGTTCCACAGCACGGTGGCGGCCGGCTCGATGGACGCCGTGAACGCGGCGACGGTGGCCGGCCCGACGTCGAGTCCCTGCCAGCCGTCGGGGATGCCGTCCCGGTCCACGACCTTGGTGTCGGCGTCGGCGGCCGGCGCTCTTGCGACCACGATGTCGTCGGGGATGCGCACCCGGCCGGTGGCGAGCAGCCGGCGGCAGTCCTCGATCCGGTCCGGCTCGACCAGGCTGTCTCCGACCGGGCGCCCCTCGGCGGCGAAGAACGTGAACGCCATGGCGCCACCGACGAGCACGGTGTCGCAGTGGGCGACCAGGGCGTCGAGCACCCCGAGCTTGTCGCTCACCTTGACGCCGCCGAGGATGCCGACGAACGGCGAGGCGGGATCCTCGAGCAGCCCGGTCAGCACCCGCACCTCGCGCTCGAGGAGCCGTCCGCCCGCGCACGGGACCAGGCGCGGCGGGCCGACGATCGATGCGTGGGCCCGGTGCGACGCGCCGAAGGCCTCGTTGACGTAGGCGTCGGCGTCACCGGTCAGGCGTCGGACGAACTCGGGGTCGTTGGCGGTCTCACCGGGGTCGAAGCGCAGGTTCTCGAGCAGCAACATGTGGCCCGGCGCGAGGTCGGCGGTGGCGGCGTCCCGCTCCGGGCCCGTGATGGGGACGAGCGGGACCTCGGCGTCGAGGAGCTCGGCGAGCCGGGCCGCGACCGGCGCCAGCGAGAGCGCGGGGTCGGGGGCGCCCTTCGGCCGGCCGAGGTGCCCGCAGGCCACGACGCGCCCGCCCCGCTCGAGGAGCCAGCGCAGCGTCGGCAGGGCGGTGGTGATCCGCAGGTCGTCCTCGACCTTGCCGTCGCGCAGCGGCACGTTGAAGTCGACCCGGACCAGGACGCGGGACCCCTCGGCGAGGGGCAGGTCCTCGAGCTGCGGGAGCCTCACCCGCTCAGGAGGCGCCGACGAACGCGACCAGGTCGACGAGGCGGTTCGAGTAGCCCCACTCGTTGTCGTACCAGCCGAGGATCTTGACCAGCTTGCCGATGACCTGGGTGTCGAGCGACGAGAAGACGCACGACGCCGGGTTGCCGACGATGTCGGCCGACACCAGCGGCTCGTCGCTGTACTCGAGCACGCCCCGGTACGACGGGTCGTTGGCGGCCTCCGCGAACGCCGCGTTCACGTCGTCCGGCGTGACGTCCTTCCGCAGCTCGGCGGTGAGATCGGTGATCGAGCCGGTCGGCGTGGGGACGCGCAGCGCGGCCCCGTCGAGCCGGCCCTTCAGCGAGGGCAGGACCTGCCCGATGGCGCGGGCGGCCCCCGAGCTGGCGGGCACGATCGAGAGCGCGGCGGCCCGCATGCGGCGCAGGTCCGGCGCGCCCTTCCGGCTCGGGTGGGCGAGGTCCTGGAGCTGCTGGTCGCTCGTGTAGGCGTGCACGGTGGTCATGAGCCCCTGCTCGATCCCGTAGCGGTCGTCGAGCACCTTCGCCATCGGGGCCAGGCAGTTCGTCGTGCACGAGGCGTTCGAGATGACGGTGTGCGAGGCCGGGTCGTAGACCTGGTCGTTCACGCCGAGGCAGATGGTGGCGTCGGCGTCGCCGCTCGGCGCCGAGATGATGACCCGCTTCGCCCCTCCCTGGAGGTGCCCGGCCGCCTTCTCCCGGGCGGTGAAGAGCCCGGTCGACTCGATGACGACGTCAACGCCCTGGTCGCCCCACGGGATCTCGGCCGGGTCCATGACCTCGAGCTTGCGGACCTCCCGACCGTCGACCGAGAAGCCGCTGTCGCTCGCCTTGACCTCGTGGCGGAGGGTGCCGCCGACCGAGTCGTGCTTGAGCAGGAACGCCATCGTGTTGCTGTCGCCCATCGGGTCGTTCACGGCCACCAGGTCCACGCCCGCGTCCGCACCCCGAGCCAGCAGTGCCCGGTAGAAGGAGCGGCCGATCCGGCCGAAGCCGTTGATCCCGACTCGCACGGTCATCAGAAACCCCCTGGTCTCACGTCGACTCCAGCAGATCGGCCAGCGCAGGCGCCAATTTGGCGGGATCGTGGGCCAGCCCCGACGGCCGGGCGAGGTTCCCGGACGCGGTGCGCACGCCCCACGACTCGACGCGGGCCCGGTCGACCGGCAGCGCTCCGCCCGCCTCGGCGAGGAGCACGTCGACGCGGGCGCCGTGGTCGAGCACGGCGCGGAGGTGGTCGGCGCCGTCGAGGCCGGTCGTCTCGGGCGGCTGGGTCCGCAGGTTGCAGACCTGCACGACCTGGGCCGCGGTCTCGGTGACCGCGTCGCGCACGCCGCCGACGCAGAGCACGGGCAGCAGGCTCGTGTACAGCGACCCGGGCGCGAGCACGACCTGGTCGGCGGCCGCGATGGCGGCGACGGTGTCGGGATGCGCGGGCGCGTCGCTCGGCACCAGCTCGACCCGCCGGATGCGGCCCGCGACCGTCATCACCGCCACCTGGCCCTCCACCGACGCGCCCTCGACGTCGGCTTTCAGCACCACTCGCTCGGTCGTGGCCGGCCGCACCGTCCCCTGCACGCCGAGCAGCCGGGCCGCGGCGTCGATGGCGGCCACCGGGTCGCCGAGCGTCTCGCCGAGGCCGGCCAGCACCAGGTTGCCGAGCGGGTGGCCCTCGAGGTCGCCGGTCGCGAAGCGGTGCTCGAAGGCGGCCGGCCACACCCGGTCGTCGGCCGCCAGCGCCACCAGGCACTTGCGCAGGTCCCCGGGCGGGAGCACGTCGAGGTCGCGGCGGAGCCGCCCCGACGAGCCGCCGTCGTCGGCGACGCTGACCACCGCGGTGACGTCGCCGGCGTAGCGACGCGCGGCGCGCAGCGCCGCCGCCAGCCCGTGCCCGCCCCCGAGGGCGACGACGCGCGGCCGCTCACTCACGGTCGAGGTCCCGGTGGTGGACGGTGGGCCGGAAGCCGAGCTCCTCGAGCAGGCGGGCCAGCTCGGCCGCGATGACCACGCTGCGGTGCCGGCCGCCGGTGCAGCCGACGCCGATCGACAGGTACGACTTGCCCTCGCGGGCGAACGCGGGCAGCAGGAGCGCAAAGAGCGACCGCAGCTCGTCGAGGAAGGGACCGGCCTCGGGCTGCTCCAGGACGTAGGCGCGGACCCGCTCGTCGGTGCCGGGCAGGGGCCGGAGCTCGTCGACCCAGTGCGGGTTCGGGAGGAAGCGGCAGTCGAACACCAGGTCCACGTCGAGCGGGACCCCGTGCTTGAAGCCGAACGAGATGATGCTGGTCTGCAGCGAGCCCGCCGCCGGCTCGCCGCGGAACAGCTCGTGGAGCCGGTCCCGCAGCTCGTGCACGTTCAGGTTCGAGGTGTCGACGACGAGGTCGGCCTCGCCCTTCAGCTCCTCGAGCAGGGTCCGCTCGTCGGCGATGCCGTCCGACACCCGGCCCGTCGTCGCCAGCGGGTGCGGCCGGCGGGACGCCTCGAAGCGTCGCACCAGCGCCTCGTCGCTGGCGTCGAGGAACAGGATGCTGGTGTGGGTGCCGGCGGCCCGCACCTCGGACAGCGCGACCTCGAGGTCGTCCATGAACGCGCCCGACCGCACGTCGACGACGAGCGCGAACCGGGTGCTGCGCTCCCGGTCCCGGCCCAGCTCGGCCACCTTCGGGATGAGCGCCGGCGGCAGGTTGTCGATCACGAAGTAGCCGAGGTCCTCGAGCACGTCGGCGGCCGACGACCGGCCCGCGCCCGACAGCCCGGTGATGATGGTGAGGTCGAGCGGCTGGCTCATGCGCTCGCCTCGTGCAGCCGCGCGTAGACGGCCCGCCCCACCTTCTCCGGCAGCCACGGCAGCGCCACCAGGTCCTCCTCGGCGACCTGGCGCAGCCGCTTCACCGACCCGAACTCCTTCAGCAAGCGGGCGCGGCGGGTCGGGCCGAGGCCGGGCACGTCGTCGAGGACCGACCGGGTCGCGTGCTGCTCCCGCAGCCGGCGGTGGTACGTGATCGCGAACCGGTGGGCCTCGTCCCGGGCGGTCTGCAGCAGGTAGAGCGCCGGCGAGTCACGCGCGATCCGGACCGGCTCCTCCCGCCCCGGCCGGTACACCTCCTCGAACCGCTTGGCGAGCGCGGCCACCGAGATCTCCTCCAGCCCCAGCTCCTCGAGCACCCGGACCGCCACGTTGAGCTGCCCCCGCCCGCCGTCGATCAGCAGCAGGTTCGGCGGGTACGCGAAGCGCTTCCCGGCCCGGGCGCCCTGGTCGCGCTCGTCGAGGTAGCGCCGGAACCGGCGGGTCAGCACCTCCTCCATGGCGGCGAGGTCGTCCTGGCCCTCCTGGTGGCGCACCTTGAACCGGCGGTAGTCGGACCGCTTGGCGAGCCCGTCCTCGAGGACGACCATCGACCCGACGATGTCGGTCCCCTGCAGGTTCGAGATGTCGAAGCACTCGATCCGCAGCGGCGCCTCCGGCAGCGCCAGCGCGTCCTGCAGCGCGGTGAGCGCCCGGGCCCGGGCGTTGTGGTCGGAGGCGCGCCGCAGCTTGTGCACCGCGAACGCCTCCTCGGCGTTGCGCGTCACGGTCGCCAGCAGCTGGCGCTTGGCGCCCCGCTGCGGGACCCGGATCCGCACCGGGCCGCCCCGCACCTGGGTCAGCACGTCGGTGCTGAGCGCGACGTCCTCGGGGAGGGTCGGGACGAGCACCTCCCGCGGCACGTCCTCGGGCGGCGCGCCGGCGTAGAGCTGCTCGAGCAGGCCGCCCATCAGCACCGGCGGCTCGACGTCCTCGACCTTGTCGACCACGATCCCCTTGCGGCCGACGACCCGGCCGCGCCGCACGAAGAAGACCTGCACCGACGCCTCGAGGTTGTCCTCCGCGATGGCAAGCACGTCGAGGTCCTCCTCCTTGGCCGCCACCATCTGCTGGCGCTCGATGGCCTTGCGGACCGACGTGATCTGGTCCCGGAGCCGGGCCGCCCGCTCGAACTCGAGCGCGTCGGCGGACTCGTGCATCTGCTTGTCGAGCCGGTCGAGGATCGGGGCCGTGTCCCCGTCGAGGAACGCGACCAGGTCGCTCGTCAGCCGCTCGTAGTCGGCGGCGTCGATGGCGCCGACGCACGGCGCCGCGCACTTCTCGATGTGGGCGTAGAGACAGGGCCGGCCGAGCCGGTGGTGGCGGTCGAACTTGGACTGGGTGCAGGTCCGGATCGGGAACGTCCGCAGCAGCAGGTCGAGCGTCTCCCGGATCGCATATGCGTGCGCGTACGGCCCGAAGTAGCGGACCCCCTTGCGCTTGGCGCCCCGCAGCACCATGGCCCGCGGCCACTCCTCGTCGAGGGTGACCGCCAGGTACGGGTAGGACTTGTCGTCCTTGTACCGGATGTTGAACCGGGGCCGGTGCCGCTTGATGAGGTTGTACTCGAGGAAGACCGCCTCGACCTCGTTCTGCACCTCGATCCACTCCACCGAGGCGGCGGTGGTCACCAGCTGGCGGGTCCGTGGGGCGAGGGTGTCGGGGTCGGCGAAGTAGCTCGACAGCCGGCTGCGGAGGCTCTTGGCCTTCCCGACGTAGAGGACCCGGCCCTGGGCGTCGCAGAACTGGTACGAGCCGGGGGCGTCGGGGATCGAGCCGGCTTCGGGACGCTGGACCACGGTCCCATTGTGGCGGCCCGTCCGGCCTAAGCGGCCGCTTCCACCGATTCGGGGGTCGGCACGTCCAGCACCGCGCCTCGGGCCCGCTTCCAGAGCCGGGCGAAGCAGACCCCGAGCAGCACCACGAGCAGGAAGTTGCGGAACAGCACGACCTCCTGGGGCAGGTTCTGGTTGGTGTGGACCAGCTCCCAGATGAGGTTGAGGTCGAGGACACTCAGCGCGACCACCGCGGTGACGAGCCCGGCGACCAGCTTGTCCCCCCGTGCCGCTGCGATGGCGGCGAAGGGGACGATCCAGATCAGGAACTGGGGCGAGAGCAGCGGCGAGAACACGAGGAAGGCGGTCACGGCCGCGATGGGGGCGGTGCCGTCGAGGACGGCGGCGCCGTGGGGCCGGCGGCGGCTGGCGAGCAGCCACACCGCCGCCACGCTGGCGATGACCAGGAACGTCATCGAGTAGTTCGCCCAGTGCGGGATGACCCCGAACCGCCAGGCCCCCCGGTTGAGCCGGATCTTGTCGGAGGACCAGGTGCGGAGGATGGCGCCGACGGTGCTCTCGATCTCCCACCCCTTCGCGCCGCGCATCGACACCACCTGGTGCACGCC
>CALEYV010000113.1 GCA_937927875.1 uncultured Actinomycetes bacterium
GAGGTCTCAGGATGCCCGGTCGGCCGGGCCCAGGGGGGGTGTGACCGGTGTCACGAACCTTGACAGGGATTACCTTAAGAGTGAATACTGTTGTAGTCAACACACTCGACCTTGTGCACCGAAGTGCAAGGCGAGCAGGCCAAGGAGCGACGATGGCAGCGAACCGGGGAGAGCGGGAGAAGGCGCTGGCCTGGATCGCGTCCCAGCTGCGCTGGGAGCGGACCCTGGCCGGCCTGCGCGGCGAGCGGTTCCACGAGGAGCCGGAGCGCCAGGCCGCCTGAGCGCCCACCACCAGATCTGACGCCGCGGCGAGACGGCGGGTCTCCCCCCGTCCCGCCGCAGCTGCGGTGTCGGGAAGCCCGGTCCAACCCCCCAGGGCCGGGCTTTCCGTCTGCCTAGGTCCGGACCCAGCGGGGCAGGGTCACGTCCTCGACCGGCGCGAACACGACCCGGACCGGCTCGCCGACCTGGATGGAGGCGGGGTCGATCGCGTTGATCGGGCCGTCGGCGGCCTCGACGAGGTTGCCGACCATCCGGATCCGCTCGTCCTCCTCGAGCGCCACGACGATCACGTTGTAGGGCGCCAGCGCCGCGTAGGCGGGCAGCAGCGGCGGGTGGGGGACGACGAACGACCACACCCGGGCTCGGCCCGACACCGGCACCCACTCGAGCTCGGTCGACTGGCAGTGGGGGCACATCGGCCGGGGCGGGAACCGCCACCGCCCGCACCGCCCGCACGCCTGCACGAGCAGCTCGCCGCGCGCGCAGCCGGCCCAAAACTCGGCGCTGTCCTCGCTCTCGAGGTCGGGCAGGACGAAGCCGGTCTCCACGTGCGCCTCAGTTCCGCAGCAGCAGGGCGCTGGTCGGCACCCCTTCGCCGCTGGTGACGAGACCGACGTCGGCGCCCGCGACCTGACTGGTCGAGGTGCCGCGCAGCTGCCGGGTGCCCTCGAGCACCAGGTTCATGCCGTGGACGTACGCCTCCGACATGCCGCCCCCGGCCGTGTTCGTCGGCAGCCGGCCGTCGGGCCACTCGAGCGCGCCGTCGTCGGTGAACGGCCCGCCTTCGCCGCGCCCGCAGAACCCGTAGCCCTCGAGGGACAGCGGGACGAGCGGGCTGAAGGCGTCGTAGATCTGCGCCACCTTCACGTCGGCGGGCCCGAAGTCGGCGTCGCGCCAGAGGTGCCCGGCCGCGGCCCACGACGGTCCGGCCAGCGGGTCGTCGTTGAAGTAGTTGATCATCGTCTGGTGCTGGCGCGGCAGGCCCTGGGACCCGGCGTGCACGTACACCGGGCGCTGCGGCAGGTCCACCGCCCGCTCGGCCGGCACCAGCACGACCGCTAGCGCGCCGTCGGTCTCGAGGCAGTTGTCGTAGAGGCACAGCGGCTCGGAGATCCAGCGCCCCTCGAGGTACTGCTCCCGGGTCAGCAGCTTGTCGTGCATGGTGGCGGCCGGGTTGCGGTTGGCGTGCTTGCGGAACGCCACCGCCACGTTGGCCAGGTGCTCGCGCGTCGCGCCGTACTCGTGCATGTAGCGGCGGGTCAGCATCGCGACCTCGTCGACCGGCCGCAGCAGCCCGAACGGCCGGCTCCACTGCCAGTGGTCGGCGAGCCGGCTCGGCACCTGCGACCACGGCCGGCTCGCCTTGGCCGCCCGCTTGCGGGCCCGCCACGCCACCGCGACCCGGCACTGGCCGGTGGCGACCGCCATCGCCGCCTGCAGCACCGTCGCGCACCCGGCCCCGCCGCCGTAGCCGACCTGGGTGAAGAAGGTGATGTCGCCGAGCCCGACGTTGCGGGCGACGTCGACCTCCCGGTTGAGCTCCATCGTGAAGGAGGCGAGACCGTCGACCTCGCCGGGCGGGATCGCGCAGTCGTCGAGCGCGGCCTTGATGGCCTGGCAGGCGAGCGACAGCTCGGTGTCGGGCAGCCCCTTCCCGAACTCGGTCTGGCCGATCCCGACGATCGCGACCCGGTCGCGCAGCGGCACCGCCATCGCTACCAGCCCCGGAACTCGGGCGGGCGACGCTCCATGAAGCTCGCCCGGCCCTCCGCGCAGTCGGCGGTGCCGGTCACCAGCTCCACGAGCAGCGACTCCTCCTCGAACAGGGTGGCCCGGTCGACGTCGAGCGACCGGTTCAGGAGCCGCTTGGCGAACCCGATCGTCCGTGTCGGGCCGTCCGCCAGCCGGCCCGCCCACTCCCGGGCCGTGGCCTCGAGGTCGGCCGCGGGCACGACCTTGTTCACGAGGCCGATCCGCTCGGCGTCGGCGGCGCCGAGGTCGTCGCCGAAGAACACGAGCTCCTTGGCCTTCTGCAGCCCGATCAGGCGCGGCAGAAGGTAGGTGCCGCCCCCGTCGGGGATGAGCCCGCGGCGCACGAAGACCTGGATGAGCCGGGCGTGCTCGGCGGCCAGCACGAGGTCCGACGCCAGCACCATCGCCGCGCCGCCGCCGGCCGCGGTGCCGTTCACGGCCGCGAGGATCGGCTTCTCGCAGTCGAGCATGGCGCCGATCAGGCGCTGGATCCCGGTCCGGATCATCCGGCCCGCGTCGCCCGCCGCGCGCTCGGGCGCTCCTTCCGGCTTCGGCTCGGGGTCGGGGTGGGGGGCGCGCAGGTCGGCGCCGGTGCAGAAGTGCCGCTCGCCGACCGCGGTGAGCACGACGGCGCGGATCGTGAGCGAGCGGTTCACCTCGGCCAGGTGCTCGATCACGCGGTTCCGCACGTCGGGCGTGATGGCGTTGCCGGAATCGGGCCGGTTCAGCCGCAGCCACAGCACGCGGTCCTCCACGCTGGCCAGCAGCTCCTGATCGACGTCGTTGCTCATTTGCGCACCACCAGGGCATCCAGGGCCACCGCGCCGCGGGGCCGTACGACGAGCGGATTGATGTCGAGCTCGGCGATCCCGTCCCGGCAGCCCGGCCCGGCCAGGTCCATCGCCAGCCGCTCGACGTTCATGATCGCGTCGAGCAGCGCGTCGAGGTCGGCCGGCTTGGCGCCGCGGACCCCCTCCAGGATCGGGTAGCCGCGCAGCTCCCGCACCATGCGGGCCGCCTCGTCCCGGCCGAACGGTGGCACGCGGAAGCTGACGTCGCCGAGCACCTCGACGAGCACGCCGCCGAGCCCGCACATGACGACCGGTCCGACCAGCGGGTCCAGCGCCACGCCGAGGACCATCTCGACCCCGCCCCGCACCATCTCGGAGACGAGGATGCCGTCGAGCGTCCCGCGCCGGCCGATGGCCTGGCGGGACCGCCGCTCGAGGTCGCCGAACGTCCGGCGGACGTCCTTCGCCGAGTTGACCCCCACCGCCACGAGGCCGAGGTCGCTCTTGTGCGTCAGCGCGGCCGACGACGGCTTCAGCACCACCGGGTAGCCGAGCCGCTCGGCCGCCTCGACGGCCTCGGTCGCGGTGGCGCAGAGCCGGTCGCGGCTGGGCTTGATGCCGTAGGCGTGGAGGACGCGCTTGGCGGCCAGCTCCGAGAGCGAACCGCCGGGCGGCGCCGAGGCGAGCAGCCGCTGCACCCGCCGCGCCGCCGGGCGGGGCTCGGTCGGCGCGTCGGCGAAGGGGGAGCGGTAGCTCGACGCGAACGACCAGTAGTCCAGGTAGGCGCGCACCGCCCGCACGCAGTTCCCGAAGGTGCGGAAGACCGGGAGCCGGGAGCCGAGCAGCACGTCGGTGTAGGCGGGCTCGGTGCCGACCGGGGAGCCCCACACCACGAAGATCGGCTTGTCGGTCGTCTCGGCGACCCCGACGAGATCGCGGGCCAGCGGCTGGCTCATCATCTCGAGCGCGCCGGTGATCGGGCAGACGAGGACGTCGACGGCCGGGTCGGCGAGCAGCAGGTCGAGGATCTTGCGTCCGGCCGGCATGGTGACCGGCGGTCCGCCGCAGTCGACCGGGTTCGACACCCGGAGGTACGAGGGGATCAGCCCGTCGTGGAGCGCCCGCTGGGTCTCGGCGCTCAGCTCGGGGAGGCGCAGGCCGGCCGCGGCCGCCATGTCCGCCAGGTGGGCGCCGGTGCCGCCCGAGATGGCGTAGATGCAGACGCCGTCACCCGGCGGCGGCTTCGTGCGGGCGAAGGCGGCCGACACGTCGAGGAGCTCGTCGAGCCCGTCGACGCGCGTCACGCCGAACTGGCGGAACACCGCCGACACGACCGCGTCGGAGCCGGTGAGGTGCCCGGTGTGGGCCTTGGCCATCGACGTGCCCTCGTCGGTCCGACCCACCTTCACCACCACGATCGGCTTGCGGAGCCGCAGCGCCTCGTCGGCGGCGAGCATCAACGACCGGCCGTCCTTGAAGCCCTCGATGTAGGCGGCGACGACGCCGACGCCGGGCTGCGCCGCGAAGTAGCGGGCGAAGTCGGCGAACTCGAGGTCGACCTCGTTGCCGGTCGGCGCCCAGTGCGACACCGCGATGCCGAGCTCCTGACCCTGGAAGATCGGCCGGCCCTGATGGCCGCTCTGGGTGATGAGCGCGATCGACGGGCCCGGCAGGTCCTCGAAGTCGGAGAACGCGTTCAGGTTCGTGTTCGGGCCGAGAAGGTGGGTCGGACCGGACCGGACCAGCTCGGTCAGCCGGGCTTCGAGGGCCTCCCCGTCCTCGCCCGTCTCCGAGAAGCCGGCCGCGAAGATCACCGCGAACTTGGCGCCCCGCGCCACGACCTCCTCGAACGACTCGACCGCCCGGCCGGTGAGGACGACCGCCAGGTCGATGTCGCCCGGCACCTGGTCGATCGACGGGTAGCAGCGCTCGCCGAGCACCGTCTCGTATACCGGGTGCACAGGAAAGAAGGAGGAGCCGTGGGCGTCGGCCCACTGCTTGATCCGCAGCGTCATGGCCGAGTTCGGCTTCCCGCGGGCCTCCGACGCGCCGATCACGGCCACGGTGGCGGGGTGCAAGAAGGTGTCGAGGTCGACGTCCCGCAGGCGCAGCGGACGGCCGCTCACGTCGACGGGCACGGGTTCTTGCATGGTCGGTCTCTCGGCGGGGCCGCGCGCGGACGGGAGCGACCAAAGAATGACACGGCAGTCAGGGAACCGGCGACTTCCCGTCTGCCGTAACCGTTTCGGGTCGGGCTGCGGACGCCCGCAGGTAACGTCCGCCCGTGGGCCGCTACGACGACCGCTCCACCGTCGTGGTCGTCGGCGCATCGCTAGCCGGCCTCCGGGCCGCCGAGGAGCTCCGCGCCACGGGCTTCGGCGGCCGGCTCGTGGTCGTCGGCGCCGAGGCACGCCAGCCGTACGACCGGCCGCCCCTCTCGAAGCAGGTCCTGGCCGGGGAGTGGGAGGCCGACCAGACCGCGCTGCGCAGCCAGCCCTACGACGACCTCGACCTCGACTGGCGGCTCGGCCGCCGGGCCGCGGCGCTGGACGCCGCGGCGCGCACCCTGACCCTCGCCGACGGCGAGCGCCTCGCCTTCGACGGGGCGGTGCTGGCGACCGGCGCCGTCCCTCGCACGCTGCCCGACACGCCGCCGCTGGCCGGCATCCACCTGCTGCGCACCCTCGACGACTGCCTCGCCATCCGGGCCGAGCTGGAGCGCGGCCCCCGCGTCGTCGTCGTCGGCGCCGGCTTCATCGGCGCCGAGGTGGCCGCGACCTGCCGCGGGCGCGGGCTGGCGGTGACCGTGCTCGAGGCGCTCCCGGCGCCCATGGTGCGCGGCCTCGGCCCGGTGCTCGGGAACGCGCTCGGCGACCTGCACCGTGACCACGGCGTCGACCTGCGGCTCGAGGCCGGCGTGGCCGGCTTCGAGGGCACCGACCGGGTCGAGGCGGTGCTGATGGGCGACGGGTCCCGCGTCGACGCCGACGTGGTCGTCGTCGGCATCGGTGTCCGGCCCGCGACCGACTGGCTCGACGGCTCGGGCCTGCGCGTCGACGACGGCGTGGAGTGCGACGCGACCTGTCAGGCCGCCCCGGGCATCGTCGCCGCCGGCGACGTCGCGCGATGGCCGAGCGGCCTCTATGACGGGGCCTCCATGCGCCTCGAGCACTGGACGAACGCCGCCGAGCAGGGCGCGTTCGTCGGCCGCCGGCTCCTCGCGGCCGACGACGCGGCGCCGGTGTTCGACCCGGTGCCGTTCGTGTGGTCGGACCAGTACGACGTGAAGATCCAGGTCGCGGGCAGCGTCCGCGGGGACGATCAGATCGAGGTCGTCGACGGCTCCCTCGAGGAGCGCCGCTTCGTCGCCGCCGTCGGCCGAGCCGGTCGGCTCGTGGGCGCGGTCGGGTTCGGTCGCCCGCGGGTTCTCATGCAGTACCGGCGGCTCATCGCGGAGCGGGCCTCGTTCGAGGACGCGCTCGCCGCCACGGCGAGGGCCTAGCGATGGCGCTCGTCTCGGTCACCGGTCCCGACGACGAGGGCGTCGCCGTGCTGCGCCTCGACCGTGCGGACAAGCGCAACGCGCTCTCGATCGCGCTTCGCGACGACATGAGCGACGCGCTCGACCGGCTCGGCGACGACGAGGCCGTCCGCGCCCTCCTGGTCACCGGCAGTGGCGACACCTTCAGCGCCGGCTTCGACCTGGACGAGTTCGCCGACGCCGGGATCGCCGACCGCCTCTGGGCGTCCAGCGACCGCTGGCACGCGCGGGTGCTGACCTTCCCGCTGCCGGTCGTCGCGGCGGTCAACGGCCCCGCGCTCGGCGGCGGCTTCGACCTCGCCGTCATGTGCGACCTGCGCCTCGCGGCGCCGACGGCGCGGTTCGCGCACCCCGAGCACCGGTTCAGCCAGGTGGTCTACGGGCCGCTCCACGACCTCGTCGGGGGCGCGGTCGCTCGCGACCTGGCGCTGACCGGCCGCTCGGTCAACGCGGCCGAGGCGGCGACGCTCGGCCTCGTCTCCCGCGTCGTGCCGGCCGGCCTCGTCGAGGAGGCCACCGCGGTGGCGCGAGAGATCGCCACCGCGCCGCGGGACGTCCTGGTCACCATGAAGGCCAAGATCAGCCGACGAGCCGGCGTCACGCCCGGCGCGACGCTGGACCTCTGAGCCGCGGCCGCGGCGCCGTGTCGACCTCGCTGCTCGTCACCAACGACTTCCCGCCCAAGATCGGCGGCATCCAGTCGTATCTCTACGAGCTGTGGCGGCGGCTCCCGAGCGACGAGACCGTCGTCCTCACCACCGCGCACCCGGACGCCGCGGCGTGGGACGCGGCCCAGTCCTTCCGCATCGAGCGGCGGAGCGCCCGCCTCCTCACGCCGACCCGGAAGCTGGCGAGCGCCGTCAACGCGCTGGCCGACGAGGTCTCGGCCGGGATCGTGTTCGTCGACCCGATGCTGCCCCTCGGGCACATCGTCGGCCGGGTCGACCGCCCGACGGTGGTCATCGCGCACGGCGCCGAGGTGACGATCTACGGGCGCGTGCCCGTCACCGGTCGGCTCGCCCGCCGCGTGCTGCGCGGCGCGGCCGGCGTCCTGGCGGCGGGGCAGTTCGCGGCCGACCAGGTGGAGCGGGTGGCGGGCCGGCCCGTCCCGACCCTCGTCGTGCCGCCCGGCGTCGACGCGGCGCAGTTTCGGCCCCTCGGCGACGAGGCCCGCCGCGCCGCTCGGCGGCGGTTCGACCTCGACCCCGACGCGCCGCTCGTGCTGGGCGTGAGCCGGCTCGTGCCCCGCAAGGGCTTCGACGTGCTGCTCGACGCGGTGCGCCCGCTGGCCCCGGTCCAGGTCGCCGTCGCCGGGGCCGGGCGAGATCGGGCCCGCCTGGAGCGCAAGGCCCGCCAGCTCGGTGGGCGCGCGGTCGTGCTCGGTCCGGTGACCGGCGACGACCTGCCGGCGCTCTACGGGTGCGCGGACGTGTTCGCGATGCTGTGCCGCGACCGATGGGGCGGCCTCGAGGCCGAGGGGTTCGGCATCGTGTTCCTCGAAGCGGCGGCCTGCGGCATCCCCGCCGTGGCCGGGCGCAGCGGCGGTTCCGACGAAGCCGTCGTCGACGGCGAGACCGGCTTCGTGGTCGAGCCGCGCGACGTCGCCGCGGTCCGGGACGCCATCGCCCGGCTGCTCGATGATCCCGAGCTGCGCCGCCGCCTCGGCGACGCGGCCCGGGACCGAGCCCGCGCCGGCTTCGCGTACGACACGCTCGCACGCCAGCTCGCGCCGTTGGCGAGCGGGAAGCTCGACGAGCTCGACGTGAGCGCCTGATCGACCGTCGGTACGCTCGCCTGAGTGTCAGAGCCGGTGTCGGAGCGCTACGCGGGGCGCGGCATCGTGGTGGCGTCCTGGGTCAGCGTCGCGCTGTTCGCCGGCGCGGCCGTGCCGGCCGCCGCCGGTGTCTCGGCCTTCAGGCCGGTGGCGCTCGGCACCGCGGTCACGCTGTTCATCATCGGGATCGCGGTCTGGGTGTGGGCGTTCCTGGCCGCGGTCGTGCGAAGCGCCAACGGCGATGACATCGTCGTCGCGAGCCTGTTCCTCGTGCAGGGACCCGCGCCGCGGAGGGTGCGGGGCCAGCTCTACGCGGCGTTGGCGCTGTCGATCGCGCTGGCGGCCGGCACGGGCGCGTCCGACGCCTTCGGGATCCTCGTGCCCATGCTGCCCATCGGGTTGGTCGGCCTCTGGGGCGCGCAGCACGGCGTGTTCCCGCCCCGTCGAGACCGGGCCTGATCGCGGCTTGCGCGGAGCGCGCACGCTTGGTTCGATACGCGGCATGGCGGACGAGGCCCACGAGCACATCACGGTCGAGGTGGCCCCGTCCCGCTGCTACGAGGTGGCGATTGACTACGAGCGGTACCCGGACTGGGCCCGGGACGTCAAGCAGGTCCAGGTCCTCGAGCGCGACGACCAGGGGCGCGGCGCCAAGGTCGAGTACCGGGTGGCGGCGCTCGGGCGAAGCATCCGCTATGTCCTCTCCTATGACTACGGGGAGGCGCCGAGCGCCTTCACGTGGCATCTCGACGAGAGCGACACGCTCCGCCGCCTCGACGGCCGCTACGGCTTCGAGGCCGAGGATGGCGGCACGCGCGTCGCGTACGATCTGGCGATCGACCTGGCCATCCCGCTGCCGGGTCTCATCAAGCGCCAAGCGGCACGCATGATCGTCGCGACCGCGCTGAAAGAGTTGAAGAGGGAATCCGAGCGCTCGCCTTGAAGAGCTCGGGAGGCCGAGCCAGCAGCCGAAGGGACGACCATGGAACCCATGCGCGACGAACGACCGGCCGCCGCGACTGAGGCCGAGCCCACACCCGAGCCGCCGCCCGGCCCGGGCCTCCCGCCCCCGACCGCGCTGGAGTCGCTCGTCAACGCGCTCCTCGAGTCGGGCCCGGAGGTGGCGGAGCACGTCGTGCGCGCCGCGCAGGAGCTGCTGCTCGCGGCCCAGGCGGTCGTCGACGCGGCCGAGCACGCGGTCGAGGAGCAGCGCGACCTACATGCGGCCGGCCACCCCGGACCGCCCGACGCGGCGTCGGTGCACCCGCTCGAACGTCACGAGTGACGCCCCGCGGCGCGCCGACGGTCGGCTTCGACCTCGGCGGCACGAACGTCCGCGCCGCGGTCGTGGACGAGGCGGGCCAGGTCGAGCAGGAGGAGCGGGCGGCGACGCCGTCCGACTGGCCGGCGCTGCTCGACACCATCGTCGAGCTGTACGGCCGGCTCGGGGCCGCGCACCCAGCCCTGGACCGAGTCGGCGTCGGCGCGGCCGGGATGATCGACCGCGACGGGACCGTCCACTACGCGCCGAACATCCCGAAGCTGATCCGCATCCCGCTGCAGGCGGTCCTCACCGAGCGGGTCCCGGCACGGGTCATCGTCGACAACGACGCCAACATGGCGGCCTGGGGCGAGCTGCGACACGGGGCGGCGCGCGGCGTGTCCCACGGTCTCGTGATCACCCTCGGCACCGGGGTTGGCGGCGGCATCATCACCGACGGCCGGATCGCCCGCGGTGCTCACGGCTTCGCGGCCGAGGTCGGGCACTGGCAGTTCGACCCCCACGGGCCCGAGTGCGCCTGCGGCGAGCCGGGCCACTGGGAGGCGCTCGCGAGCGGTGGCGCGCTCGGCGCGCTGGCGCGAGCCCGCGCCGCGGCCGGCGACGCGCCGAACGTCCTCGCTCGAGCCGGCGGTGACCTGCGAGCCGTTACCGGGGTCGAGGTCGGGGAATCAGCGGCGGCCGGCGAGGCCGACGGCCGCAGCATCCTCGAGTCCTACGCGCGCCAGGTCGCGCTCGGCTTCGCGGGCCTCACGAACATCCTCGACCCCGAGGTGATCGTCGTCTCCGGCGGCCTCGTCGAGCTCGGCGACGTGCTGCTGAAGCCGCTCCGCGACGCGTTCGGCGCCCACCTCGAAGGCGCGCCGTACCGGCCCGAGGTCCCGATCGTCGCGGCTGCCCTCGGTGAGCGGGCCGGCGTCGTCGGCGCGGCCACCGTCGCCCGCGAGCACGCGTGAAGCTCGGGCTCACGCTGCCCTCGTTCGTCACCGAGCCCGACGTCGCCGTCGAGGTCGCCCGCGCCGCCGAGGCGAGCGGGCTCGACGGCGTCTTCGTCTTCGACCACCTGTTCCGCGTGGCGGCGGACGGTCGCCATCGGCCCGCCCTCGAGTGCATCAGCCTGCTGGGGCGCGTCGCCGCGGCCACGACGCGGCTGGACGTCGGCACCCTCGTCGCCCGGGCCTCCCTCCGGCCGCCCGCTTCGCTCGCGGCTGCCTTCGAGACGGTGTCGCGGGTCGCGCCGCGCCGGCTCGTGGCCGGGATCGGCGCCGGCGACTCGGGCAGCGAGCCGGAGAACGAGGCCTACGGCGTCCCCGCTCCCGACCCCGCCGATCGCGTGGCGCGGCTGCGCCGGGCGGTCGCGGTGACCCGTGACCGCGGCTTCCCGGTCTGGGCCGCGGGTCGGTGGCGTCGGGTGCGCGCCGTCGCCGCCGAGGCAGCCGACGGCTGGAACGAGTGGGGCACCAGCGTGAGCACCTTCCAGCGGCACGTGGCGAGCGTGCGCGAGGGGGCGGCCCGGTCTCCCTTCACGTGCTCGTGGGGCGGGCTGGTCGTGGTCGGCGCCGACGACCGGCGGGCCGCCGACCGGGCGCACGAGCTGCATGCGGACCCGTCGGCGATCGTCGGCGGTGCCGAGCGCGTCGCGGCCCGGCTCGGCGAGTACGTTGCGGCCGGCGCGGGCTGGGTCATCGCGGGAGCCGTCGACGCGCGCGACGCCGACCAAGCGAAGCGGCTGGGCGAGCAGGTGCTCCCGCGCCTGCGGGAGTCGGCTTAGGGGAGCGGGTCGACCGGCTCGGGTGTCGCGCGCCGGTCGCCGAAGTACTCGAGCGCCCGCTCGGCGCCGATGTCGACGAAGAGGCCTTCGGCCTCCGCGCAGAGCGTGGAGCCGGCGTGCAGCGTCCCGACCGTCGTGATCCGCCGCCCCTGGCGGCCCACGGTCCAGGCCTCGAGCGTCAGCTCGGTCTTGAGCGGCGTCGGCCGGCGGTACCGGATGCTGAGCCGCCCGGTCATCCCCGGGTGCCCGCCGGCGACGTTGGCGACGCCGAGCGCCTCGTCGAACAGCAGCGCGACCCAGCCGCCGTGCACGTACCCGGGCGGGCCCTCGAACGCCAGGCCGAGCGTCCCGTGGGCGACGAAGCGCCCGTCGCGCACGTCCCACGCCAGCGGCGGCGCGGCCGGATGCAGGGCCCCGAGGGCGGGGCTGCGGGGGAGGTACTCGGCGTGCCGCCGCGGCCCCGGCGAGCGGGGCGAGCGCTCCCGTCCCGCCGCCCGGAGGTCGGCGACGACCCGCTCGGTGGCGTCGGCGGCGCGGTCGAGGGCGGCCGCGTCGGCGTCGAGCCCGACCACGACGTCGAGCAGATCACGAGTGGCGGCGGCGAGGCGGAGCCGGCCGGGCCCGTCCCACGCGTCAGCGGTGGTCACCGGCCGCGGAAGACCGGCTTGCGCTTCTCGGCGAACGCGCGTGGGCCTTCCTTGGCGTCGTCGCTGGCGAAGACCTCCCACCCGATCGGGTCCTGGTGCCGCATGGCCTCGAGGTCGGAGAGGTGCTCGGTCTCGCGCCAGGCCCGCAGGATCGCCTTGGTGGACAGCGGGCCGCACTCCGCCACCTGGTCCGCGATGCCGCGCGCGACCGTGAGCGCCATCCCGTCCGGCACGACGCGGCCGATCAACCCGACCCGCATCGCCTCCTCGGCGGTCACGGGCCGGGCGGTGAGCAAGATGTCCATCGCGACCGTGTAGGGGATCTGCCGGGGCAGGCGGCACGACGACCCGCCGAGCGGGAACAGGCCCCGCTTGGCCTCCCAGACGCCGAAGATCGCGCCCTCACCGGCGACGCGGATGTCGGTGCCCTGCAGCATCTCGGTGCCGCCCGCCACCGCGTAGCCCTCCACGGCCGCGATCATCGGCTTCGAGCACCGGTAGTCGCGCAGCAGCGCCTTCCAGTGGATGTTCGGCTCCTCCTTCATCCGCCGCTCGACGTACTCGCTGCGCGGCTGGTTCATCGACACCAGGTCCATGCCCGAGGAGAAGGTGTTGCCGGCCCCGGTCAGGATGGCGGCGCGCACGTCGTCGGTGTCGTCGACGTACGCGTAGGCGTCCGCGAGTCCCACCAGCATCGACGGGCTCAGCGCGTTCCGCTTGTCGGGACGGTTCATGGTGATGATCACCACCGGTCCGTCCCGCTCGACGATGCAGTCGTCGGTCGAGAGATCGAGTCGCTCGGACATCACGCCTCCTGGCGGCGAGGGTCGGGCGATCCTACGTGCGCCGACGACCGCGCCGGTCGGGCCGGCGGTCGAGCGCGTCGAGTGCTCAGGGTCCGGCGCGCACGATCGCCGGCACGTCAGCGAGCGAGCGCACCCGCCGGCAGTCGACCTCCGGGTGCAGGTCGTACGGATCGACGAGCACCGGCGTCACGCCCGCGGCGCGGGCGCCCACCACGTCGGCGGCCGGCGTGTCGCCGACGTGGATGGCATGCGCCGGGTCGACGCCGAGCGCGTCGAGGGCGAGCTCGAAGATGGCGGGGTCGGGCTTCGACACGCCGACGACGCTCGAGTCGAGCACCGCCGCCACCGGTACGCCCAAGCCGGGTCCGACCTGGCAGATGCCGTCCGCCCGGAGCTGCTCCTCGGCGGTCCCTTCGGCGTTCGACACCACCGCCAACCCGACGCCGAGCTCGTCGAGCTCGCGCAGCGCCGCCCGCGAGCCCGGGATGACGCGGGTCCACATGTCGCCTCGCTCGAACTCCTCGTCGAGGACCGTCGCGGCCTGCTCGATCACGTCCGGCGCGACGCCGCACACCCGCGCGTAAGCGCGGTGGTACCCCTGCCAGATGCTCACGTCGTCGGCGCGGAGGTCTTCGAGCGCGGCGACGCCGTGGTAGTGCGCCTCGTCGAGCCGATGCTGCTCGATCAGGAGCTCGAGCGTGGCGAGCGCGCCGAGCACGCGGTCGTGATCGGGGAGGTAGAAGACGCCGCCCAGGTCGAGCAGCACGGCCTGCACGGTGCTCACGGTGCGGAAACGGTAACCGGCGAATCCGGGTGCCCCTGATACCGTGATCGACGGATGGAGTTTCGTCGCATCAACGCGCTCCCGCCGTATGTGTTCGGCGCCATTGAGGCGCTGAAGATGGAGGCGCGCCGGGGCGGCGCCGACGTGGTCGACCTCGGGTTCGGCAACCCGGACATCCCCTCGCCGTCGGTCGCGGTCGACAAGCTCGGCGAAGCGGTCCGCAACCCGCGCAACCACCGGTACTCGTCGAGCCGCGGCATCCCGAAGCTCCGGCTGGCCATCACCGACCTGTACCGGCGCCGCTTCGGTGTCGAGCTCGATCCCGAGACCCAGGCCTGCACCTCGATCGGGGCCAAGGAGGCGTTCTCGCACCTCATGTGGGTGCTCCTCGGGCCCGGGGACGCGGCCATGGTCCCGACGCCGTCGTACCCGATCCACATCTGGGGCCCGATCCTCGCGGGGGCGGAGGTGCGCCACGTCCGCCTCGGCCCGGACCAGGACTTCTTCGCCAACCTGCTCGAGACGTGGGAGGACTCGTGGCCCCGGCCCCGGGTGATCGTGCTGTCGTTCCCGCACAACCCGACCACCGCCTGCGTCGACCTCGACTTCATGACCCGCCTCGTCGAGTTCGCCCGCGCCCACGACGTGCTGCTGTCTCTTATACACATCTCCGAGCCCACGAG
>CALEYV010000114.1 GCA_937927875.1 uncultured Actinomycetes bacterium
CCTCCTTCTCTCGGCGGTTCCGGCACGCCGGCGGTGACGCTTCCCTCGCTGCCCGGCATCGGCACTCCGGTCGTGTTCCACCAGCCTGGCGCCGCGTCGGGCGGCGGCGCGTTGACCACCTCGGCGGCCACGAGCACCGCCCCGTCCGGTGCGACGACGCCGAGCCAGGGCAAGAGCAGCACCGGCGGGTCAGGAGCCGGCAGCCACGAGAGCCAGCAGTCGGGTTCCAGCAAGAGCGGCAGCAGCCGGGGCGGCTTCTTGGGGCTGTTCAGCGGGTCCCCGCAACGGTCGACGGTGGTGTCGTCGGTCGCGGCGCCGAGTCAGCTCGACACGAGCCTCCGGCACCTCGCGACCAACTTCTCGATCGCGCTGCTGTTCGTCCTGCTGTCGTGGTTCCCGGCCGAGATCATCAACAGCGTCCTGAAGGAGCACCACCGACGGATCGTCAGCCGCTTCGGCCAGTTCCAGCACCACCTTCAGCGGTTCGACGACTGGATCCACTCGGTGCCGATGCCCCTCATGTTCGGGGCCTTCGTCATCGGCGGCGGTGCGATCTACGGGTTCCTCGACCCCAACTTCGGCCTCAACCCGACCAGCCTGGTGCTGCTAGCCGGGATCGCGGCCGGACTCACCCTCATCACGCTCGCCCATGAGCTGATCCGGGGCTGGTTCGTCCGCCGCCGCCACCAAGTCTCCTTCGAGCTGCGCACGTTCCCGGTCGGGATCGGCCTCGCGGTGATCCTCGTGGTCTTCTCACGCCTGGCGCACTTCCAGCCCGGCTACACGTTCGGGCTCGTGTGCGGTGTCATCTTCCGGGGCGAGGTCAAGGACCGTGACGACGGCCGGAGCCTGGCGCTGGCGACGATCTCGACGCTCGCGCTCGCGGTCGTGACCTGGCTGGCCTGGATCCCGATCCGGGACGCAGCGCTGAACCCGCACGCGTCCGTGCAGGTGCTGTTCCTCGACGCCATGCTCGCCTTCGTCTGGGTGTTCGCAATCCAGACCGTGATCTTCAGTCTCGTCCCGCTCCGATTCCTCGACGGCGAGAAGGTCAAGGCCTGGAGCCGTGTCGGCTGGCTCTCCCTCTACGTCCTCGGCATGTTCGTGTTCGTCGAGGCGCTCGTGCATCCGAGCACGAAGTACGGGAGCAGCTCGAACGCCTCGTTCTGGTCGATGCTCATCATCTTCCTCGCGTTCACCGCCTCCGCCATCGTGTTCTGGTCCTGGTTCCGCTTCGAACGGTGGCGGTCGGACCGCGGCTCCAGCGAGCCGGTCGAGGTCGCTTAGCTGCTGCCGCAAGGGCTCTCGGTGGTCAGCCACCCAGCCCGAGAACCCGACGGGTCATCACCTGCGCGGCGGCGACGACCTCGTCGGGGGTCGGTCCGGTGCCGTTGAGGATGGCGTGGACAGCGGTCCCCTCGACCGCGAACACGAGCAGCAGCGCGGTGGTTCGGGGGTCGGCGCAGTCGACGCGACCTTCCTCCACCGCGGCGCGGATCGCCTGCTCGTAGGTGGTCGCGAGCTGGTTGATGCCCCGCTCGAACTCGTCACCGGTCGACTGACTCCAGAGCTCCACGAGCTCGGCCTCGTCAAAGAGCTGGCGCGTCGTCGTGTCGATGGCAGCGTCGGCGAGCTCCGCAAAGCCGGCGTCGGGCAGCGCCGCCACCACGTCGGTCACCCGGCCCATCATCCGCTCGAAGAACCGGTCCTTGAGCGCGCTGAGGAGCGCCTCCTTGCTGTCGAAGTACCGGTAGACGCTGCCCTTGGCGACGCCGGCCTCGGCCGCGATGTCGGCCACGCTGGTCTGGGCCAGGCCGTTCCGGGTGAAGAGCCGCTGGGCGGCGTCGAGGAGCTCGTCGCGGCGGGCTTCGGGGCGACGCTGCCAGCGGGGCGCCGCGACCGCGCTCACCGGGTCGACCTCGATCCCGGTGTGAAGCAGACCGGGAGCGACTCGAGGCCCCGCAGGATGGCGTGCGCGCGGTACCGGGGTCGGGGACCGTCGATGGTGAGGTCCGGCAGCCGACGGGCGATGGCGCCGAGCGCGACCTCGGCCTCGAGCCGGGCCAGCGCCGCGCCGAGGCAGTGGTGGGGCCCGTGCGAGAAGGCGAGGTGCGCGGCGTCGGCACGACCGGCGTCGAAGCGGTCGGGGTCCGCGAAGCGCCGCGGGTCGCGGTTGGCCGCGGCCAGCCCGACGACGACGCCGTCACCGACGCCGATGTGGTGCTCGCCGATCGTGAGCGGCTCGAGCGCGACGCGCGGCACGAGCTGCGCTGGGCCCTCGTAGCGCAGGGCCTCCTCGGCGGCCGGGCGGGCCCGGTCGGGGTCGGCGGCCAGGCGCGCCAGCTCTTCGGGGTGGTCGAGGAGGGCCAGCATCCCGTTGCCGATCAGGTTCATGGTCGTCTCGTGGCCGGCGACGAACAGCGTCACCACGGTCGTGATCAGCTCGTCGGACGTCAGCCGGTCGCCGTGCTCCTCGGCCGCCACCAGCCCGGATAAGAGGTCGTCACCGGGCTGGCGCCGGCGCTCCTCGAGCAGCTCGGCGAAGTAGCTGAACAGGGCCAGCACGGCGACCGCACCCGCCTCCTGGTCCGGCGGCTCCAGGTTCCCGTCGAGGAGGCGCGACGCGGCGGCCGACCAGTCGCGGAACTGGTCGCGATCGGTCGTCGGGACGCCGAGCAGCTGGCAGATCACCTCCGCCGGCAGCGGGTAGCCGACGTCGGCGAGCACCTCGAGCCGGCCGGACTCGACCTTGGCGTCGAGCAGCTGGTCGACGAGTTGCTCGACCCAGGGGCGCAGCCCGCTCACGACCTTCGGCGTGAACGCCTTCGAGACGAGCGACCGGATGCGGGTGTGGTCGGGCGGGTCGAGGAAGAGGAGCACCGCGCTGCCGGGCTGGTACACGTCGTTGGGGCCGATCGCGGCCCGCCCGGCCTCGTTCAGCTTCGACGGGTCGGAGCCGAACCGGCGGTCCCGCAGCACCTCGTTGCAGTCGTCCCACCGGGTGACGAGCCACCCGCCGTCCGGGTAGCGGTGCACCGGCGACTCGTCCTGGAACCGCCGATAGATCGGCCACGGATCCTGGCGCCACGCGATGTCGAAGGGATTGGCCTCGGTCAGGTCGACGTCGATGACGGACACGGAGCGCCTCCGATGCTCACCCTGCTCCCGAGCCTGCTCCTATTGACCTCCGGTCATTTATAAATGACCCGCGGTCATCAGTCAAGGGCGGGGCGCCGGCCGCTCAGGTGGGCGATCAGGAGGGCGACGTCGTCGGCCGGGACGTCACCGACCAGGTCCTCGGTGATGGCGGCGCAGGCCCGGTCCAGGTCGGGATCGAGCTCCCGGACCCGGGCCCGGAGCCGGTCGATGCCGACGTCGAGCGTCTCGCCCCGCCGCTCGACGAGGCCGTCGGTGTAAAGGATGATCTCCGACCCGGGCGGGACGTCGTGGTCCTCCTGGTCGTACTGGGCGTCGGGCAGGACGGCCAGCGGGACGCCGGGCTTCGAGTCGAGCACCTGGGTCTCGCCGTCGGGGTCGCGCAGCAGCGTCGGGAGGTGGCCGGCGCGCGCCTCGGTCCAGCGTCCGCGCGGGACATCGAGGATCCCGTAGACGACCGTCAGCATGTCGGTGGCCCTGATCTTGAACAGCAGCGAGTTCAGCTCGGCCAGCACCTCGGCCGGCTCGGCCCCCCGGTGGCCGAAGGCCAGGAGCGCGAACCGGGCCCGGGCCATCGCCGCGGTCGCCGTCGCGCCCTTGCCGACCGCGTCGCCGATGGCGAGGCCGATCCGGTCATCGCTGATCGGCGCGATCGCGTACCAGTCGCCCCCCACCTCGCTGGCGGCGCCGGCCGGCACGTACCGGGTCCCCAGCTGCACCCCCTCGATGAGGGGGAACCGGCGGGGGAGCAGCTGGCGCTGCACCTCGACGAAGGCGTCCCGGAGCCGGCCGTGGGTGAACGCGTTCTGGAGCGCGCTGCCGGCGCGGATGCCGAGCTCGACGCCGACCGGGATGTCGTGCTTCGTGAACCGCCGCCCGGACACCTGCCGGTGAGCGAGCGTCAGGGTGCCCAGCACGCGCCGATTGGCCCGGATCGGCACGAAGAGCAGCGACTGGCGGTTCAGCATGCGCACGATCTCGAGGTGCTCCCCCGCCTGGGTGTTGGCGATCCGCGCCGAGTCTTCGACCGCGGTGACGAGGACCGGCTCGCCGGTGCGCACGACCTGCACCGCCGGGTGCTGCTGGTCCTGGTCGGCGCGGGGTGGGTACCGCTCGAGGTTGGCGGCGAACCGTCCCGTGCTCGGATCGAGGTCGGCGGCGACAATGCGGCGGAAGCTACCGTCGTCGTTCAGGAGATCGATGACGCAGTGGTCCGCGAACGACGGGACCGCCGAAGCCGCGATCTCGCGGAGCGCGGCGTCGGGGTCGAGGTTGGCGTCAAAGCGCGACGACACGTCGAGGAGCACGCCGAGCCGGGCCCGTTCGAGGCGCGCCATCCGCGCGTTGCGCCGCAGGGCGGTCATGGCGACGATGAGCACCGCGCCGACGGCGGCGATGGTGCCGATCGCGGCCCAGTCGACGAACCGGTGCCGCGAGAACATCTCGTGCGGCGCCTCGAAGACGTAGAGGAACGCGCCGAGGCTGCCCGCCAGCACGATCCAGCCCGACGCCGCACCCCCGACGATCACCGCCAGCACGACCGCCAGGAGCATGAGCCCGGCCGGGATGCTGGGCTGGGACGTCGTCTCGGGGATGCCGAGCGCGATCGCGGCGACCGCGCCGAGCCCGACCAGGGTCCCGAAGGCGAAGCGCCGGCGCGGGTGCGGCTGGCGCGGATCCCAGGGGCTGCGCTCCGGGGGATGGAGGGAAAGGCGGTCCACGGGGCTCCTCGATGGCCGGGGGGCAGCGCCGGTCACGCCGACCCGCGGCGGGCGAACCCGCGAGGCGGCCGAAGGGGGCTGAACCCGCACATTCTGGGCCGGGGAGGACCGCCGTTCAACCCGGTGCTACGGCCGGTGGCCCCGGCCCCACCAGCGGTGATGAAACGGGTTCTACGGCGCCGCCGGCGGTGACGATCGGAGCGGCGTCAGCCCGGCCAGCTCGCGGGCGGCCCGGATGGCGAGGGCGACGATGGTGAGGGTGGGCCCGTAGCCGGCCGAGGTCGGGAACACCGAGGAGTCGGCGACCAGCACGTTCTCGACGTCGTGCAGCCGGTGCCAGGGGTCGCAGACGCTGGTCCGAGGGTCGGTGCCCATGCGGGCCGTCCCCATGACGTGGCGCGAGATCGGTGTCGGGTCGCGCTGCACGCCGCCCCGGGCGTCCTCGAGCGGGGGCGACGTGATCCAGAACGTGCTCTCGGCCCCGGCCCCGCGCATGACCTCCTCGAGCCGGGGCGCCCAGTGCGCCGCGCACGCGGCCTCGTGCCGGTGGGGGAGGAAGGTCACCCGCCCCGCCGGGCGCCCCCACACGTCCTTCACGTGCGGGTCGAGGTCGACCCGGTTCGTCGCCTGCGGCAGGTCCTCGCCCTGCATCGTGAACGCGGCGAGCCGCTCGCGCATCGGCGACTCGAGCATCAGGCGGGTGTGCGCCTCGCCCGCGGGCAGGTGCACCGCCTCGAGGATCGGGTGGGCGCCGGCGCCGTGCTCGACGATCCCGCCCCGGAAGTAGGGGAGGCCGGCCTCGCGGGCCGCGTCGCGCGCGGCGGCGTCGGGGACGATCGGGTCGTCCATGAGGTGGGTGACCGACCGACCCCGGTGCCCGTGCAGCGAGAACGGGAACACGCCCAGCACGTAGGTCTGGAAGTGGTACATGAGGTAGCGGCCGACGACGTCCGGGTTGCCGAGCTCGGAGGCCAGCAGCAGCCGCGGGGTCTCGAACGCGCCGGCGGCGAGGATCACGTGCCGGGCCGACACCTCGTGCTCGATCCCCGCGGCGTCGAGGTAGCGGACGCCCCGGGCCCGGTCACCGGTGGCGTCGAGGACGACCTCGGTCACGTACGACTCGGGCCGAACCTCGCACCGGCCGCTGCGGAGGGCCTGGCGCAGCGGCGCGACCGGGTCGCCCTTGGCCTCGATCGGGCAGCCGAAGAAGCCGCAGAAGCCGCAGTTGTTGCACGCCGGCCGGCCGTCGTACTCGACGCTGTTCACGCCGGTCGGAGCCCGGTACGGGTGGAAGCCGAGCTCGGAGGCGGCCCGGGACGTCAGGACGGCGCAGAACATGTCGGGCCCGGGCGGCATCGGGTAGGGGCCCGAGCGCCAGGCCGCGAACGGGTTGGCGGTGTGATCACCGGCGACGCCGACGACCCGCTCGGCTTCGGCGTAGTACGGCTCGAGCTCGTCGTAGCCGAACGGCCAGTCGACGACGTCGGCGCCGTCGATCGGCCCCAGCTCGGAGCGGGCGTGGAAGTCGACCTCGCGGAACCGGGGCAGCTTGCCGTCGGCGTGGAAGCCGCCCCCGCCGACCGTCGACGGCAGGTTGTTCACGCTGCCGGTGAAGATCCGCTCGCCGTCGGCCTCGCGCCGCCGGTACGTGCGCGGCTCGATGAGCGGGTCGGGACCGAGGAAGTGCCGGAACAGGTGCTTGAGCTCGTCGTTGCTGACGTGGCCGAGCGGCCCGTGCGGCGGCTCGAGGTCAAGCAGGTGGTT
Source organism: uncultured Actinomycetes bacterium (assembly GCA_937927875.1). Classification (GTDB taxonomy): domain Bacteria; phylum Actinomycetota; class Acidimicrobiia; order IMCC26256; family PALSA-555; genus PALSA-555. The sequence goes on from CALEYV010000114.1 coordinate 6,642, forward strand.
GCGGCCCTTCTCGAGGATCGTGACCGACCAGCCGGCCTCGGTCAGGACCGCGGCGGTGGTGGCGCCGGCCGGCCCCGATCCGACGATGACGGCGTCGACGTCGGTCATGGGCGGGCGGCGAGTCGGGCGCCGTCACGCACGGCCGGTGACCTCCTCGTCGGTGTAGCCGCGGGGCTGGACGTCACCGGGGAAGCGGATGGCGCGCCAGCCGGCCCGGTCGCGGTTGCCGCCGTACTCGGGGTCGGCGTACGCGCCTTCGCAGGCGTGGCGGTACAGCAGGTCCTTGAACGCCGGCACCGCGTCGAGGCGCGCGTCCTGCTCGGCGGGGCTCAGGGCCGCGAAGTCGGCGCCGAGGGCGACCAGGCCGTCGCGGTACTCCGCTTGCCAGCCGGTGACGGGGCCGTTGAACTCGCGCTCCGGGATCCCGCGTGAGCCCTCGATGCGGGTCCGCCACGCCAGCTCCTCGACCCGGGACAAGCCGAGGAAGTCGGCGAAGCGGGCCTCGCCGCCGGCCCGGCCCGAGACCGGGCCGCCGGCCCAGATGCGGGGCGGGTCGACGGTGAAGGCGCCGAGCAGGGTGTCCACGTAGTCGGCGCAGCCGAGCGTCTGCCCGCCGGGGTGGTCGCCGACCGGCGGGATGAGGCGCTCGCACGCCGCCGCCACGACCTCGTGCTCGGCGGGGCTTAGGTAGTGGGGGTCGGCCTCCGTCACTTCACAGCTCGAGCTCGTAGTTGCCCTGCTCGTCGACCCGGGCCCGGCCGCCGGGCGGGACGACGAGGACGGTGAAGGGCTCCTCGACGAGCGCCGGGCCCTGCACCTCGGCGCCGGTGCCGAGCTCGGTGCCGGCGAACACGGGCGTGTCGACGAACCCCTGGCCGAAGTGCACCGGCCGGGTCTCGCGCCGGGCCGCCTCGGCGCGGCTGAGCGTTCCCACCTCGGCCAGCCGGGCCGGCTTCGGCGTCCGGCCCCGCGCCACCAGGCGCACGCCCCGGAGCACCGGCTGCTGGTTGCGGAAGGAAAAGCCGCGGTCGCGCTCGTGCTGGTCGTGGAACCGCTCCGCGAGGTCGAGGAGGCCGGCCTCGCCGAGGGACTCGGCCTCCGGCACCGGGACGCTCATGTCGAAGTTCTGCCCCGGGTACGCCATCTGGGCGAAGAGGTCGAGCTCGACGTCCTCGCGGGCCAGGCCGGTCGGCTCGAGCTCCTTGGCCGCCTCGTCGCGCAGGTCCGACATCAGCGTCCGGACCCGCTCCAGCTCGACCTGGGAGAGCGGCACGACGTAGGCGCGGACGAGGTCGACGACGTAGTCGGCGACGAGCACGCCGAGGGCCGAGAAGGCGGGCGCGGCGCGGGGGACGAGCACCCGGTCGATCCCGAGCTCGCGCGCCACCGCCCAGGCGTGGACGGGTCCGTTCCCGCCGTAGGCGATCATCTGCAGCGTGCGGGGGTCGGCGCCGTGGGAGGCGAGGACCCGCCGGGTGGCGTTCGCCATGTTGGCGTTCACGATCCGCTCCACGCCCCACGCCGCGCCGACGGGGTCGATGCCGAGCGGCTGCGCGAGGTCCCGGTCGAGCGCGGCCCGGGCGGCGTCGACGTCGAGGTCCATCCGCCCGCCCGCGAAGCCGTGCACCGGCAGGTAGCCGAGCACCGCGTCGGCGTCGGTGACGGTCGGGGCCTGGCCGCCCCGGCCGTAGCAGACCGGGCCCGGCGACGAGCCGGCGCTCTCGGGCCCGACGAGGAGCGCGCCCTGGCGGACCCGGGCGATCGAGCCCCCGCCGGCGCCGACGCTCTGGACGTCGACCATCGGCAGCCCGAGGTAGTAGCGGTAGCGCCAGTTCCAGTCGGTCTTGATCTCGGGCTGGCCGTCGCGCACCAGGCAGACGTCGAAGCTCGTCCCGCCCATGTCGACGGCGACGAAGTCGCGGACGCCGGCCTGGGTCGCGGCGAGGGTCGCGCCCATGACGCCACCGGTGGGTCCGGACGCCAGGAGCGACACCGCGCGCTTCGACACATACTCGGGCGGCATGACGCCGCCGGTCGACTGCATGATGAGGAGCGCCCCCGCGTAGCCGGCCGCGCGGAGCTTGGCCTGCAGGCTCCCGATGTAGCTGGCGATGCGGGGCGCGACGTAAGCGTTCACGAGCGTCGTCGACACCCGCTCGAACTCCGGGCCCCGGGCCATCACCTCGTGCGACAGCGAGACGTGCTCGACGTCTGGGAACTCCTCGCGCACGATCTCGGCCGCCCGGCGCTCGTGGGCCGGGTTCACGAACGAGAACAGGAACATGACCGCGACCGATTCGACGCCGAGGGCCTGCAGGCGTCGCACGCCCCGCCGCACCGCGTCCTCGTCGAGGGGCCGGATGACCTCGCCCCGGTAGTTCATGCGCTCCGGGATGGGGATTCGGGCCCGGCGGCGGGCGATGGGTGGCGGCGCCGGGTAGGAGGGATCCCAGATCTCCTCCTTGTGCACCCGGCGCATCTCGATCTCGTCCCGGTGGCCCTCGGTGACGAGGAGCCCGGTCGGGGCGCCGTTCATCTCGATCATCGTGTTGTCGGCGGTTGTCGTGCCGTGCACGAGGATGTCGAGCTCGCTGCACAGCTCGGCCACGGTGATCCCGAACCGCTCCGCCAGCTGGGCGACGCCGTTCATCACCCCGGTCGACTGGTCGTCGGGCGTGGTCGGGGTCTTGTCGAGGACGACGTCCCCGGCCGGCGTCACGCAGAGCAGGTCGGTGAACGTGCCGCCGACGTCGACGCCGAGCCGGTATCCCATGGGCGCTGCGTTCGTCCGGCTCAGGCGCGCAGCGAGGACCGCAGCCGCTCGGTCGCGGGACCGTCGACGGCAAGGGTCAGGTCCTCGAGGGAGCCCGACAGCACGACGCCGTACTCGCGGGCGGCCCCCTCCACGCTCACGTACTCGTCGAGCACGTCGTCCAGCACCGCCTGCGGGTCGCGGGCCAGCGGGTCGCCCCAGCCGCCACCACCGCCGTAGTCATACATGACGCGCTGGCCGGCGCCGATCGGCACCCACTCGGCGGTGTGCTTGACCCGGAACGGGTCGTCGCTGCCGTAGCGGATCACCATCTCGTTCGGCGCGCCGGGCTTCCCGCCGCAGATGCCCGGCATCGGGTACTTCATCCCGACGACGTACGTGTACACCTTGGCGTCGACGAGCACTTCCTTCTCGTAGTGGCTGCCGCAGAGGCCGCGCCACTGGCCGGCGCCGCCGGAGTCGGTGCGGTAGTCACGCGACCACTGGACATGCGGGAACAGGCTCTCGTTGATCTCCGCGGTCGCCTTCCACAGGTTCCCGAACGAGGCGTTCTGCGCGCCCCAGGCGTCCATGCCCTTCGCCGCGTTGCACCAGCCCGCGTACACCTCGGCCGAGTGGTCGGTGAACGACTGGCCGGTGCGGGGGTCGACGCCCACGATGATGGTGGGGATGCCGGTCTTGTAGGTCTGCGGCACCGCCTTATCGGGCAGGACGTCCTGCATCGCGACCGCGATGACCTCGCCGACGTCGGCGCCCGGGTGGTGGGTGCCGGCGCTCACCGGCTTGCCCGGGTGCGGGTTCAGCACGCAGCCCTGCGGGACGACGAGGCGGATCTGGTCGAAGAACCCCTCGTTCTTCGGGATCTCGGGATCCATCATGGCGGCGACCTGGGCCACCGTGTACCCGCGCGTGTTCCCGTAGGTCGACCAGGCCTGGATCTCCTGGCGGGTGTCGCTGCCCGTGTAGTCGATGGTGAGCCGGTCGCCGTCGACGGTGATCTTCACGTGCAGGTGGATGTCCTCGTTCCCGAGCGGGTCGTGGTCGACGTAGGCGTCGGCCTCGTAGACGCCGTCGGGCCACGTCTCGACCTCCTCGCGGAAGCGCTTGGCCGCGTAGTCGATCATCACGTCGACGCTGCCCTCGACCGCGCCGAGCCCGAACCGCTCGATCACGTCGGCCAGGCGACGCGCGCCGAGCTGGGCCGCCCCGATCTGGGCCCGCAGGTCGCCGATGTAGTCCGGGATCCGGTTGTTGGCCTGCAGCGCGTAGAGCACGTCGCGCCGCTCGACGCCCCGGTCGAGGACCTTCACGACCGGCCAGCGGACACCCTCGCCCCAGATGTCGCCGGCGGTGACGTTGTAGCCGCCGGGGACGCCGCCGCCGGTGTCGCCGTGGTGGCACTGGATGCTGGCGATCAGCACCATGCGCCGGCCGCCGCGGCCGTCGTCGGCGAAGACGGGCGCGAACACGTTGTAGTCGGGGAGGTGGCCGCCGCCGTGGTACGGATCGTTGGCGACGAAGACGTCACCCTCGTGGAACTCGTCGACGCCGAAGAACTCGAGCGCGAACCGGACCGGCAGCGTCGAGGTGAGCATGAACTGCGGGATCCCGACCGACAGGGCGGCGAGACGGCCGCGATGGTCGAGCACGGTGGCGTTGCGCTCGTTGCTCTGGTTGAGGATCGGGGTGGTGGCGGTGCGCGACACGTAGGTGGCCATCTCGAAGCAGATGGTCTCCATCGCGCCCCGCACGACCTCGGCCGTGACCGGATCGACGGTCGTCCCGCTCAGCCGAGCCCGGCTGCCCGCCAGCTGCACCAGATCGACGTTCATGGCTCCTCCCGGCACCCCGCAGGCCCTCCCCGGGAACCTGACGCGGATGTCACGTCTATCCTAAGCCGCCGCCGCTGCGGGCGGCCGCCGAGCGGGCCAGCCGAGGAGGGTCGTTGTCCGAGCACCGCGAGTTCCGAGACATCCGGGGCGCCGACGC
>CALEYV010000115.1 GCA_937927875.1 uncultured Actinomycetes bacterium
CGTAAGATCGTCGGCAGCGTCAGATGTGTATAAGAGACAGGCTCGTGCACGACTTCGCGTACGCCGACCTCGGCTACGACGGCTACCAGCCGCCGTCGATCCTGCAGGTCCCCGGCGCGTCGGACGTCGCGGTGGAGCTGTACACGCTCACCAAGTCGTTCTCGATGGCGGGCTGGCGGGTCGGGTTCTGCCTCGGCAACGCCGAGGTGGTGGCCGCCCTCGCCCAGCTCAAGAGCTACCTGGACTACGGCACGTTCCAGCCCATCCAGATCGCGGCGATCGTGGCCATGAACGAGGCGCCCGACTACCCGCAGGCGGTGAACGCCATCTACCGCCGCCGGCGCGACACCCTCATCGACGGCCTGAGCCGGATCGGCTGGGAGATTGAGCGGCCGAAGGGCACGATGTTCGTCTGGGCCCCGATCCCCGAGCCCTACGACGAGTACCAAAGCCTCGAGTTCTGCAAGTTGCTCGTCGAGGAGGCCAAGGTCGCGGTCTCGCCCGGGATCGGGTTCGGCCCCGGCGGCGAGGGCTTCGTGCGGTTCGCGCTGGTCGAGAACGACCACCGCATCAACCAGGCCGTGCGGGGCATCCGCCGGGCGCTCCCGAAGCTGGGCTGAGCGGCCCGCCGTCCGACCCTCGGCGGCGGCCGCCCCGGTCGGTAACGTGACGGGCGTCACCGCGGTGACGCCATCATGCTCTACTGGACCCTGAAGGCCGTCCTCACCCCGATCCTGCGCCTCGTGTACCGGGTGCGCATCGAGGGCCGTGAGCACCTCCCGCGCCGCGGCGCCGTCATCCTGGCCGCGAACCACCGTTCGTTCCTCGACTCGATCTTCGTGCCGATGGCGATCGGGTGGCGCCGGGTGACGTTCGTGGCGAAGGCCGAGTACTTCGAGCAGCGTCGGACGGCCTGGTTCTTCCGCGCCGCGGGCCAGATCCCGATCCAGCGCAGCGGCGGCAGCGCGAGCGACGCCGCGCTCGCCAGCGCGAAGGGGGTGCTCGACGAGGGCCGCGTGTTCGGCATCTACCCCGAGGGGACGCGCACGCGCGACGGCTTCACGCATCGCGGCCACACCGGTGTGGCGCGCCTGGCCCGCGCCACCGGCGCCGCCATCGTGCCGGTCGGCCTGGTCGGCACCGACGAGTGTCAGCCCACCGACGCGAAGCTGCCCCGGCTGTTCCGGCCCATCACCATCCGCTTCGGTGCACCGATCTCGCCGGCTCGCTTCGGCGACGACTCGGAGGCGATGGCGCTGCGCGCGCTCACCGACGAGGTGATGTTCGAGATCGTCGAGCTCTGCGGCGTCTACGAGTACCGGGACACGTACGCCACCAAGCGGGCCGAGGACCTGCCGACCCCGGCCGCTCGCGTCGCGCCGCTGCCCGCCGCCCAGGTCGCCTGACCGCCGACGAGCTCAGGCGTCGCGGGCCCAGTCCCGGGACCGTTCGACCGCCCGCCGCCAGCGCGCCGCCTCGTCGGCTCGCTCGGGGCCGGCCGGGGCCGGGGCGAACTCGGCGTCGGCCCGCCAGCGGCGTCCCGCCTCGGCCGGGGTCGACCAGACACCCTCGGCGAGCCCGGCGAGGAAGGCGGCGCCGAGCGCGGTCGTCTCCTGCACCGCGGCCCGCTGCACCGGCACGCCGAGCAGGTCGGCTTGGAGCTGGCAGAGCAGGTCCATGACGCTCGCGCCGCCGTCGACCCGCAACGCCGGCAGCGGCCGCCCGGCGGCGGCGGTCATCGCCTCCACGACGTCGCGGACCTGCCAGGCCATCGCTTCGACGACGGCCCGGGCGATGTGGGCGCGCGTCGTCCCGCGGGTGATGCCGAGCACCGTCCCGCGCGCGTACGGGTCCCACCACGGCGAGCCGAGCCCGGTGAAGGCGGGGACGAACACGACGCCGCCCGAATCGGGGACGCTGGCGGCGAGGGGGCCGGTCTCGGCGGCCTCGCTGATGATGCCGAGCTCGTCGCGCAGCCACTGGATGGCGGCGCCGGTCACGAAGATGGCGCCCTCGAGCGCGTAGGAGACCTCGTCGCCGAGCTGCCAGGCCACGCTCGTCAGCAGCCCCTCGGTGGGGGGCGGGTGCGACGCCCCGAGGTTCATGAGCACGAACGAGCCGGTTCCGTAGGTGTTCTTCGCCATGCCGGGCTCGAAGCAGGCCTGCCCGAACAGCGCCGCCGCCTGGTCGCCGGCGATGCCGCTGACCGGCGCCGCCAGCCCGGCGGCGGCGTCCGGGACCGTCACGCCGAACCGGCCGCTGCTGGCCCCGACCGCGGGGAGGCAGCCCATCGGGACGCCGAACAGCTCGCACAGCTCCTCGGACCAGGCGAGCGCGTCGAGGTCGTAGAGCAGCGTGCGCGACGCGTTCGACGGGTCGGTGGCGTGCACGCCGCCGTCGGGACCGCCGGTGAGCCACCAGAGCAGCCAGGCGTCGACGGTGCCGAAGGCGAGGTCGTCGTCCGCCGCGACGCCACCGTCGCGCAGCAGCCACTCGAGCTTGGTGGCCGAGAAGTAGGGGTCGAGCACGAGCCCGGTCCGGGCCCGGATCATCGGCTCGCGGCCCGCGGCGCGCAGCTCCTCGCAGCGCGGCGCGGTCCGGCGGTCCTGCCAGACGATGGCGCGGTGGCGCGACTGACCGGTGCGGCGGTCCCAGACCACCGCCGTCTCGCGCTGGTTCGTGATGCCGATCGCGGCCACCGGCTCGGCGATCGCGCCCACGACCTCGGCCAGGGTGGCCCGGGTGGCGTCGAGGATGTCGACGGGGTCGTGCTCGACCCAGCCCGGCCGCGGGAAGTGCTGGGGGAACTCCCGGTAGGCGGCGGCGCGCACCCTCGCCTCCTCGTCGACGGCGAGGGTCCGGACGCCGGTGGTCCCGGCGTCGACGGCCAGGACGAGGCTCACGAGCGCGGGTTCGGGGTGCCCCAGAACGTGGCGTCCTCGGCGCCGCCCGCCGCGGGCTGCGGGTCCGGCGGGGCGGTCGGGGTGGCCACCGGCGCGGGCGGCGGGTCCGGCGGCGCGGCCGGGGTGGCCGCGGGCGCGGGCTTCAGGCCGGGCGCGGGGGCGACGGCCGGCTCGGGCGCGGGGAGGCTCGGGTCGAGGCGGTGCGCCAGCACCTGGCCGAGGCGGCGGCGGCGAGGCCGGAACTCGAACACGAACCGGGACGGCGGCATGTCGACGAGCAGCTGCAGGAGCGGGCGGGCCCGGCGCACCGACAGCACGGTGAACGCCTCGTAGCGCTTGCCGATCACGAGGTCGGCTGCGCGCAGGCCGTGGCGCCAGCGCGCGAAGAGCAGCACCCGCCGGTCGGTAAGCACCATGAGCAGCTGGCGGCGGGCCAGGAGGACCAGCGGCAGCCGGGGACGCAGCGGCGCGGCCCAGCAGGGCCCGCACTCGATGACCTGCTCGCCGTCGGCGAGCACCCCGCGCGAAGCGCCGACGAGCTCCTCGAGGTTCCGGCGCGGCATCCCGAAGCGAGATTACCGGCCTTCGGCTTCGGCGCCCGGCTGCGACAGGATGTCGGGGAACCGAAGGGAGCGGCGATGCGCGTAGGCATCCTGACCGGCGGCGGCGACTGCCCGGGGCTGAACGCAGTGATCCGCGCCGTCGTGCGCAAGGGGGAGGGTGAGTACGGCCATCAGCTGGTCGGGTTCCGTCACGGGTGGCGAGGCGTGCTCGAGGACGACCTCGTCGAGCTCACCATCAAGTCGACGCGCGGCGGGCTGCGACGCGGCGGCACGATGCTCGGCACCTCGCGGACGAACCCGCTCGCACACGATGACGGCGCGGCGGCGGTGGTGGGGACGCTCGAGCGCAACCACATCGAGGCCCTGGTCGCCATCGGCGGCGAGGACACGCTCGGCGTCGCCGCGAAGCTGGCCGCCGACGGCGTGAAGAGCGTCGGCGTCCCGAAGACGATCGACAACGACCTGTCGGCCACTGACGTCACCTTCGGCTTCACCACTGCGGTGCAGATCGCGACCGACGCCCTGGACCGGCTCCACACCACCGCCGAGAGCCACGACCGGGTGATGGTGACCGAGGTCATGGGCCGCCACGCCGGATGGCTGGCCCTGTGGTCGGGACTGGCGGGCGGCGCCGACGTCATCCTCATCCCCGAGCAGCCCTTCGACGTCGACGCCGTGTGCGCGCGGATCCGGCACCGACACGCGGGCGGGGCGAGCTACTCGGTCCTCGTCGTCGCCGAGGGCGCCCAGCCGGTCGAGGGGACGATGGCGGTGCAGGACGCCGGTGTCGACGAGTTCGGTCACGTCCGGCTCGGCGGGATCGCCAGCGCGCTCGCACCCGAGATCGAGCGGCGCACCGGCTACGAGACCCGGGTCACGATCCTCGGGCACGTGCTGCGCGGCGGCACGCCGACCGCCTTCGATCGCATCCTCGCCACCCGGTTCGGGCTGGCCGCCATCGACGCGGTGCACGAGCAGGACTACGGGAAGATGGTCGCATTGCGCGGCACCGACATCGTCCGGGTGCCGATCGACGACGCGGTGCGCGAGCTGAAGAAGGTCCCCGCCGCGCTGCTCGACGACGCGGCGGTGTTCTTCGGCTGACCACACCGGTCCCGGGCACGAGCCCGGCGCGCCACACTGTCACGGCCGAGGCGTTCCGAGGAGACCGATGGGCTCAGCGCTGGATGATCTGCTCGACCTGCTCGAGCTGGAGACGCTCGAGCAGAACCTCTTCCGCGGCCTCAGCCCCGACGAGGACCGCCAGCGGGTGTTCGGCGGCCAGGTCGCAGCGCAGGCCCTCGTGGCGGCGGGCCGGACCGTCGACGCCGACCGGCCCGTCCACTCCCTGCACGCCTACTTCCTGCGGCCCGGCGACCCGACCATCCCGATCGTCTTCGAGGTCGACCGGATCCGCGACGGTCAGTCGTTCACGACCCGCCGCGTCGTCGCCATCCAGCACGGCCGCGCCATCTTCAACCTCCAGACCTCGTTCCAGATCGTCGAGACCGGACCTGACCACTCCTTCGAGATGCCGGACGTCGCCGATCCCGACGAGCTGCCGACGTTCCGGGAGCGCATCGAGGGCTCGCTCGACCGGTTCGGTCCCGAGGCCACCGAGTGGCTGGTCCGGGAGCGGCCCATCGAGTCCCGACCGGTCGACGATCCGCACTGGCTCGCGCCGGGCGCGCGCCCGCCGGCCCAGGACGTGTGGATCCGCGCCAACGGCTCGCTGCCCGACGACCCGCTCATCCACGCCTGCGTCGTCGCCTACGCCTCCGACCTCACGCTGCTCGACACCGCCACCCTGCCGCACGCCATCTCCTACGACGGCAACTTCATGATGGCGAGCCTCGACCATGCCATGTGGTTCCACCGCCCGTTCCGGGCCGACGAGTGGCTCCTGTACCACCAGCTGAGCCCGTCGGCGTCGGCGGCGCGCGGCCTGGCGCTCGGGCACGTGTTCCGGCGGTCCGGCGACGTCGTCGTGACGGTGGCCCAGGAGGGCCTCATCCGGCCGGTCCGGCCGGCGCCGTCGCCGTGACGAGCCCCGACGGGCGCGTCGACCTGCGCTCGGACACCGTCACCAGCCCGACCGACGCGATGCGCGCCGCCATGGCCGCCGCCGACGTCGGCGACGACGCCTACGGCGAGGACCCGACCGTGAACCGCCTCGAATCGATCGCGGCCGCGCTGCTCGGCACCGAGGCGGCCCTGTACGTCGCGTCGGGCACGATGGCCAACCAGCTCGCGCTGCGCGTCCTCGGCCGTCCCGGCACCGAGGTGCTGTGCGGCGAGCGGGCCCACGTGTACCGGTACGAGCACGCCGCCGCGGCCGGCAACGCTGGCGTGCAGCTGCGGCCGGTGCCCGACCCGGACGGGGCGTTCCCGCGCTCGATGGTCGCCCGGGCCAGCGAGGACGCGGAGCAGCACCTTCCGTCCCTGTCGGCGGTCACGATCGAGAACACGCACATGCCGGCCGGCGGCCGGCCCTGGCGGCCGGCCGAGGTGGCGGCGGTGGCGGGGGAGTCCCACGCCCACGGGCTCGGCGTGCACTGCGACGGGGCGCGGATCTGGAACGCCGCCATCGCGACCGGGGTCGCGCCGCGGCAGCTGTGCGACCCGGTCGACACCGTCATGTTCTGCTTGTCGAAGGGGCTGGCGGCCCCCATCGGGTCGGTCCTGTGCGCGCCGCAGGCGGCGATCGACGTCGCCCGCGAGCACCGGGAGCGGCTCGGGGGCGCGTGGCGTCAGGCGGGTGTCATCGCGGCGGCCGGGATCGTGGCGCTCGAGACGATGGTGGAGCGGCTCGCCGACGACCACGCCCGCGCCCGGCGGCTGGCCGACGCGCTCGCGGCCCGCTTCCCGGGTTGCGTCGACCCGGAGACGGTGGAGACGAACATCGTCTGCGCGGCGGCGTCACGGCTGCCGCCCCGGCTGCTCGAGCGGCTCGCGTCGGAGGGCATCCGCGGCGGCATGATCGACGCCGGGACCGTACGCTTCGTCACCCACAAGGACGTGGACGACCACGACCTCGACCGGGCCATCGGCGCCCTCGACCTGATCTGCAAGGAGGATTCATGAGCCGGGTGCTGATCACTGGATGCTCGACCGGTTTCGGCCGGCTGGCCGCGGTCGAGCTCACCAAGCGGGGTCACGACGTGGTGGCGACGGCGCGGCGACCCGAGACGCTGGACGACCTCGACGTCGCGGCGCGCCTCGCGCTCGACGTCGACGACCCGACGTCGGTCCGGTCCGCGGTCGACGCCGCCGGCCCGCTCGACGCGCTCGTGAACAACGCGGGGTGGGGCGCCGCGGGGCCGATCGAGCTGGTGCCGCTCGACGACGCCCGTCGCTGCATGGAGACGAACCTGTTCGGCGCCGCCCGCATGATCCAAGCCGTGCTCCCGGGCCTGCGGGCCCGCGGCGGCGGCACGATCGTGAACGTGTCGTCGACGGCGGGGCAGGTCGGGCCGCCCCTCGACGGGTTCTACGCCGCGACGAAGTGGGCGCTCGAGGGCCTGTCCGAGGCCCTGCACTTCGAGGTCGGCCACTTCGGGATCCGCGTCCGGATCGTCGAGCCGGGCCGCTTCGAGACCGCGTTCGGCTCCAACGTCGTGCAGCCGCCGATCGACGGCTCGCCGTACGTCGAGCTCGAGCGCCAGTGGGAGGAGGCCCGGCCGCGCCTGGACGGCGAGGGCCCGCCCGCCGACGCGGCGCTGGTGGCGAGCGTGATCGCGGACGCCATCGAGAGCACCGAGCCGCGGCTGCGCTGGCCGGTCGGCGCCGACTCGGAGCTGATCGTGGCCGCGAAGGCATCGATGTCGTTCGAGGACTTCGAGTCGAACATGCGGAGCCTGCTCGGCGTCACGTGGTGATCCCGCTCGTCGACGAGACTCCCGGGCGCGTCCTCGCCGTCTACGCCCACCCCGACGACCCCGAGATCGCGGCCGGCGGCACCCTGGCCCGCTGGGCCGCGGCCGGGGCGACGGTCTGGGTGCTCATCACCACCCGGGGCGACAAGGGCTCGACCGACCCCGACGCCGACGGCGACGACCTCGCTCGGATCCGGGTCGAGGAGACGGAGGCGGCGAGCAAGCTGCTCGGGTTCGCCGGCCACCTGCACCTCGACTACTCGGACGGCGAGCTGCCCGACGACCTCGACCTGCGGGCCGCGATCGTGCGGCAGGTCCGGGAGCTGCGGCCCGACGTCGTGGTCTGCCCCGATCCGACCGCGGTGTTCTTCGGCGACTCGTACTTCAACCACCGTGACCACCGCGTCACCGGGTGGGCGACCCTCGACGCCGTCGCGCCCGCGGCGGGCAACCCGCACTACTTCCGAGACCAGATCGAGGCCGGCCTGGCGGTGCACCAGGTCCGCGCGGTGTACCTGTCGGCGACGCTCGAGCCGAACTGCTGGGTCGACATCGGCGAGTCGCTCGAGCACAAGATCGACGCCCTCTTCTGCCACGCCAGCCAGCTCACCGAGACGGGGGACTGGTTCCGGCAGTTCCTGCGGGAGCGGGCCGAGGAGGCCGGGCGGGCGGCGGGCGTGAAGTACGCGGAGGGGTTCCGGCGCCTGACCGTCGGCTGACTTAGCTCTGACCCTCCGACTGGGGCCGGCGCTTCCACTCCGCCATCGCGCGCAGCACCAGCACCGCGATGATCCCGACGCCGACCGCGCCACCGGCGGCGCCGACCAGGGTGCCGAGCAGCTTGGCGGTGCTGGCGGGGCCCTTGCTGCCGACGTCGACGATGCCGTAGCCGATGATCCCGCCGAACAGGCCCGCCACCACGACGCTCAAGAACGCGAGCAGGTACGCGGCGCGCGACGGCAGGCCGGCCGGGAGCCCGCCCGCCTCGGCATCGCTGCCGCCCGCGACGCCTGCGCCGTTGCCGCCTGCCACGCTTCGATCGTACGGCCGGGACTCACCGGTAGGCTGCTCGGCGATGCGCGAGTGGCTGGTTGCCGGCGCGCTCGTCGAGGTGGACGGCGCGCTCCTACTCGTCCGCAACGAGCGGCGGGGCGGCTACTCGGACTGGTCTACGCCCGGCGGTGTCATCGACGCCGACGACGACTCGGTGCTCGGCGGGCTCACCCGTGAGGTGGAGGAGGAGACCGGCCTGCGCGTCACCGCGTGGGAGGGTCCGCTCTACGAGGTGCAGGCCGACGCGCTCGACCTGGGCTGGCGGCTGCGGGTCGAGGTCTACCGGGCGCTCGGCTTCGAGGGCGAGCTGCGGGTCGAGGACCCCGACGGCATCGTGGTCGAGGCGGTGTTCGTCGACCCGATGACCTGTGCCGACCGGCTGGCCGACGGCGCCCGGTGGGTCCGCGAGCCGCTGGCGGAGTGGCTCGCCGAGCGGTGGGGGCCCGACGCCGCGCGCGGCTACGCCTACGACGTTCGCGGCACCCGACGCGAGGAGCTCGCGGTGGAGCGGACGTCGGCCGCGCCCGGGTGAGCGACAGCGCGGCGGTCGCGGCGATCCTCCACGTCGACCTCGACGCCTTCTACGCCGCCGTCGAGCAGCGGGCCGACCCGTCGTTGCGGGGCCGGCCCGTGATCGTGGGCGGTCTCGGCCGGCGCGGCGTCGTCGCGGCGGCCAGCTACGAGGCCCGCGCCTACGGCGTCCACTCCGCGATGCCGATGGGCCACGCCCGCCGAGCCTGCCCGGACGGCGTGTTCCTCGCGCCCCGGTTCGACGCCTACGGCGACGCCAGCCGCGCCGTCATGGGCATCCTCCGGTCGTACACGCCGCTCGTCGAGCCGATCGCGCTCGACGAGGCGTGGGTCGACGGCCGCGGCGCGCAGCGCCAGCACGGCACCGGGCCCGAGATCGGGACCGAGATTCGCGCCCGGATCCGCGACGAGACCGGCCTCACGGCGTCGGTCGGCGTCGGGACGACGAAGCTGGTCTCGAAGCTCGCCAGCGAGCTCGCCAAGCCGGACGGACTGCTCGTCGTCGAGCCGGGCACCGAGCTCGCCTTCCTGCACCCGCTCGACGTCAGCCGGCTCTGGGGCGTCGGCCCGGCGACGCGCCGCCGCCTCGAGGGGCTCGGCGTCCGCACGATCGGCGACCTCGCCGACCTTCCCGAGGCGGCGCTGCAGAGCGCGCTCGGACGCGCGCACGGCTCGCACCTCGCGGCGCTGGCGCGCAACGACGACGACCGCCCGGTGGAGCCGTCCCGGCAACCCAAGTCGATCGGGCACGAGGAGACCTTCGCCACCGACGTCAGCGACCGGGCCGAGCTGGAGCGGGACCTGCTGCGCTTCGCGGAGCGGGTCGCGACCCGGCTCCGCGAGTCGGGGCTGCTCGCGCGCACCATCCAGCTCAAGGCCCGGTACGGCGACTTCCGGACGCTCACCCGGTCTCGCACGGTCGCCGACCCGACCGACCTCGCCGAGGAGCTGGCCCGGGTCGGGCGCGAGCTGCTCACCGACCTCGATGTGACGCCGGGCCTTCGCCTGCTCGGGCTGGCCGCCCAGCAGCTGGTGCCGGCCGACGGCGCGCAGGCGTCGTTGCCGCTCGACGCGCCGTCCGGTCTCGAGCGGGAGCGGCGGGCCGACCTGGAGCGGGTCGTCGACGACGTGCGGCGCCGCTTCGGCGACGAGGCGGTGACCCGGGTGTCGGCGCGGCGGTCGCCGTCGTCGTGACGGTCCGGGTCGGCATCGTCGGCTGTGGGCTGATCGGGTTCGTGCACTCGATCACGCTGCGCCAGCTCATCGAGCACCGGCTCGTGGACGCGGCGGTCACCGCCACCTTCGACGAGCAGCCGGAGCGGGCGGTGGCGTTCGCCGCGGCCCACGACGGCGCGGTCGCGTACCCCGACCTCCAATCGCTCGTCACGGCGGTCGACGCGGTGTGGGTGTGCACCTGGACTGCCTCCCACCGGGAGGCGGTCGCGGCGGCGGCCGCCGAGCGGCGGGCCGTCTTCTGCGAGAAGCCGCTCGCCACCACCCTTGCCGGGGCCGAGGCGGTCGCCGACCTGCTGCGGCCGATCCCGCACCAGGTCGGGCTGGTGCTGCGCAGCGTCCCCGCGTTCCAGGCCCTCGCCGCCGAGGTGCACCGCGGCGAGCACGGCGCAACCCTGGCCGTGGTGTTCCGCGACGACCAGTACTTCCCGATCCAGGGTCTCTATGGCTCGGACTGGCGGGCCGACGTCACGCGGGCCGGCGGTGGCACGCTCCTCGAGCACTCGATCCACGACGTCGACGTCCTGCGCTGGCTGCTCGGCGACCCGGACCGGGTCCAGGCCAACGTCGCGTCGCGGTTCGGGTACCCGGGCATCGAGGACGTGGCCGCGCTCACGTGCACCTACCCGGATCACGCCGTCGCGACCCTCACCAGCGTGTGGCACCAGGTGCTCAGCCGCGGGTCGAGCCGACGGGTCGAGGTGTTCTGCGAGCGCGCGCTGCTGTGGCTCGACGACGACTTCACCGGCCCGCTGCACATCGAGACCGGCGACGGCACGACCGCCGTGACCACCGACCCCCCGGCCTGGACCGGCCAGCTCCAGGCACCGCCGGTCGTCGCCCGGGCGGTGAGCGAGTACGGCCCGGCCAGCAAGGCGTTCCTCGACGCGCTCGCCGCCGGCGTCCCGACGCCCGGGCCCCACGTCGACAGCTCGGTCGCCGCGCACCGGATCGTCGACGCCGCCTACCGCTCGGCCGCCGCCGGCGGGGAAGCGATCGCGCCGTCCGCGCGTTGAGGGGGTGGAGGGCCTGCGCGACAATGATGCTGGCGTCAACCTGTCGGGCCAGCCCTGACGCCACCACCCAGGAGCCGCACGAGCGCCATGCCGCTATCCGAAGACGAGCAGCGGATCCTCAAGGAGATCGAGGCCAACCTCTCGGTCACCGACCCGAAGCTCGTCCAGCAGGTCTCCGACACCACCCTCTACCGGCACGCGACCCGGATGATCAAGTGGGCGGTGGCGGGCTTCGTCGCCGGCCTGGTGGTGCTCCTCACGACGTTCACAAGCGTGCTTGCGCTCGGCGTCGTCGGCTTCCTCATCATGTTGTTCTGCCTGCTCGTCATCGAGCGCAACGTGCGCAAGATCGGACGGGCCGGACTCGAGAGCCTCACCGGCTCGCTGCGCGGTGGCGCGCTGAAGGGCGTGTTCGGCGAGACCGGCCGTCGCTGGCGGGAGCGCTGGCGTCGCGACGACGACTCCTCCTGAGCCCAGCCGGGGATGGGGTTCACCGCCGCCCAGGCGGCGCGCCTGACCGGGTGCGCGCCGGCCCAGCTCGAGTACTGGCAGCGCTGCGGGCTCGTCGAGACCCACCCCGGTGAGCTTGGGGGCCCCTACTCGTTCCGCGACCTGGTCGCGCTGCGGGTCGTGCGCTCGCTGCTCGACGCCGGCCTCCCGCTGGCCCGGATCCGGCGGGCGCTGCGGGCGCTGGTCGAGGCCGGGGAGGACGTCGCCGGCCTCCGCATGGTGACCGACGGCGAGCACGTCTGGGCCTGCCGCGACGACGGCCAGATCCTCGACGCGCTCCGCCAGGGCCAGCTGGCGCTCTTCGTGGCCGTGGACCGGATGGCGGCCGAGGTCGACGCCGAGGTCCGCGCCTTCTCCCAGGACCGTCAGTCGTTCGTCGACGGCCTCCGCCGCTCCGACCACCCGGCCGGCTCCGGCTGACCGGGCGCCGCGCCGACCCGCAGGCGCGCTCGGAGCCGGGTCGGGAGGTCGACGCTGGCGTGCAGCGCGGCGAGGACGGCGTCGGTGTCTCGCCAGGCCGCCTCGACGACCTCGGGGCTCGGCGGCACCGCGCCGTAACGAGCGGTCGTGTACCGGTGCGCGAGCGCGCCGAGCGGATCGGCCAGCCGATCTCCGACCCGCGCCGGGACCTGCTCCGCCACCTCGTACGGCGTGAGCGAGGACGGCCACGCAACCCGCGCCGCCCGGAGCCCGTCGAGCGCCTCCGCCCAGGCCCCCGCGACCTGGTCCGCGGGATCGGGCGCGGCGCGACGCCGGGCCCGCCGGCGCGTCTTACGAGCCATGGCCGTGACGAGCGCGGCCAAGATGCCGACCGCGACCACGCCGAGGATCACCAGGACCCAGCCCAGCGCCGAGATCCCCGAGGACGGGCTCGGCCGCGAGACCGTCACCCGGTTCGGCGCCGGCGACGGCGTCGGTGACGGGGTCCCGCGACCGGTGCTGCCGGGGCTCGGCGTCGCGGTCGCCGGCACCGTGGTCGGCGTCGACGTGGGACGACTCACGCTCACCGGCGGCTCGGACGGCCGCGCGCTGGCCCCGGGGTCGGTCGTCCGAGGCGTCGGGTCGAAGAGGTCGGTCCACCCGATGCCGGCGAGCCAGATCTCGGGCCATGCGTGGGCGTCGAGGTTCGTCACGTGGTACACGCCGCCGACCTTCGTCCCGGGGGTGAAGCCGACCGCGAGCCGCGACGGGATGCCGAGCGACCGCGCCATCACCGCGTACGTCGCCGCGAACTGCACGCAGAACCCGCGGCGGGTGCTCAGGAACGTGGCCATGGCCGCCTCGTCGTCGCCGAGCCGCACTGACGCGTCGTAGGTGAACTGCGACCGGAAGTAGTCGCGCAGCGCGCGCGCCTGGTCGTAGGGGAGCGTGCTGGTGGCCGTCACGCTGCGGGCAGTGCTTCGGACCACGGCCCGCACGTCGGACGGCAGGCTCAGGTACTGGCGCAGTGACGAGGGCACCGGCGCCGCGGTCGCGAGCTGCTGGGCCAGCGTCGGGACCGCGGCCGGGAGCCGCGAGTCGACGGCGTAGGCGAGGCCCTGGACCGACGACTGGTCGGCGACCAGCGTCCCGGACGCGCGGACCACCAGCGTGCCGGAGCGGCTCACGCGCACCGGCTCGAACGCGGCCGGCATCCAGCGCTCGCCGAGCGGACCGATCGCGTACTGCTGGTGGAGGGCTCCCACTGGGGCGCGTCCGCTCAGGCCCTGTCCGACCGCGCCGCTGCCACTCGCCTTCAGCGTCCATTCCCCGCCGTTGGCCGAGCTGTACTCCTCGAGCGACGTCGTCCGCCAGTAGGCGGGCGTGTCGGCGGCGACCGTGAACAGCTCCCGGCGGGTTCCCTGGCGGAGCAGGTCGCCCACGTCGACCTGGGGCGGGATCCCGGCCGAGTAGCTGGCGTTGGCCGGGTTCGGCGTGGTGTTCAACAGGTTCCCGACCGGGCCGATCGGCTGGCTCGGGAGGGGCAGGGCCGAGGCCAGCGCGGACGCGGCCAGCGTCGCCGCCATCCCGGCCAGGGCGACCCCGGCCACGAGCCGGAGCGTGAGCCCCCGCGCCGACCGTCCCACGCGAGTCCGGCGCCGAGCGAGGAGGGCCTGGTGCTGGAGGGCGAGGAACGCGACGCCGGACGCTCCGAACAGCAGCGTGCTGGCGAGCCAGCCCCCAGTCCGGCCGAGCGCGCGCAGCCAGATCACCGCCACGATCGGGGGCGCGAGGACGACGACCGAGCCGTCCCGGCGGAAGGCGAGGTCGTCGGTGACGGCACCGACCACGAACACGACCAGGCCGAGCAGGAGCACCGCGCCGTGGGTCGCGGGGATGGGCCGCACGTCGTGCCACAGCACGTGCCAGCCGTTGCTCAGGTCGTCGCGCACCGCCGCGAGCGATCCGGACCAGGCGACTGCGGCGACGACGAAGCCCGCGCCGCTCACCAGCGCGCTGGCGATGCCCGATCGGGTCCACCGGCGGGTGAGCCAGCCGAGGAGATGGGGGAGGACGGCCGCGGCCACCAAGGGGGCCACGTAGGCGGTCGACGCGAAGACCGCGCCGAAGGTGAGCGCGACAGACGCGCTCAGACCCGCGAGCGCGACCGAGACCGGGAGCTCGCGGGCTGCCATCGGAGTGTTTGTCGGGTGACCGCGTTCCAGGCGGCCGGGAACGGCGTGCGCGACGCGTCGACGACGGGGATCGATCCCGTCTCGCCGGCGGCCGACTTCGTGACGACGAGGGTGACGATGCGCCGCCGCCGCAGCGCGGCGGCGGTGTCGATGATGAGCGGGTCGGCGGCGCCGGTCACGACGACCAACCCGCCGAGCCCGAACCGGCGGCGCAGCGCCGCGGTCACGACGTCGAGGTGATCGGTCTCGACCGGCTCGATGACGGCGAGGCGGTCGAGGACGGCGTCGAGGGCGCTGCGGCCCGGTCGGCGCATCGTCTCCCCGGCGCTGGTCACCACCTCGATCGCCTGGTGCGTGCGTTGGAGGCTGGCCGCGATCGACGCCACCGCCTCGACCGCCGTCTCGAACGACGGGGCGTCGTGCACGGCGGCTCGGACGTCGAACAAGAGGATGGCGCGTCCGGGCGCCGGCGCGTCGTCGACGCGCACCAGCAGGTCACCGCGACGGGCGGTCGACCGCCAGTGCACCCGACGCGGGTCGTCGCCCGGCTCGTAGTCGCGCAGGGCGAGGAACTCGCCGAGCGCCTCGACGACGGGGATGCGGGGGCCGCTGGCCCGCTCGGCCGGCTCACCGCCGCCGCCCCGGCGGGGCGGCAGCACGTCGTGGACGCGCGGCCGCACGATGACCTCGCTGGTCCCGCTCACCGCCCACGTGCGGCGCACCAGGCCGCAGGGATCGGCCAAGGTCAGCAGCGTCGGCCCGACCAGGTGCCGGCCGCGGCGGTCGGTCGGGATCCGGTAGCCGGCCTCGACGTCGACGCCGGCCGCGAGCGGCACGAGCGCGAACCGGGCCGCCCGGCGGCCGCCGTCCACGCTCTCGGTGAGGCTCAGCCAGGGCGTCGTCATCGTGGTCCGGCCGTACAGCACGACCCGGGCGTCGCTGCCCACGGTGGGGCGGATGGGCTCGATGGCCCGGTCGAGGGCCAGGACCGCCCGGTGCCGGAGCACCCACAGCGACCCCGCGACGAGGACGAGGCCGGCCGCGACCGCGAGCGCGGCGAGCGGCGCCGAGCCCAGGAGCAGGCTGCCGATCAGGAGGCCGCCCGCCGCGCCGGCGAGCGACCAGCCCCGCCGGGTCAGCTCGGGGACGCCGAGGCGGGGACCGTCTGCCACCGCGCTAGCCGCCGGCGCGGGGCACCGGCACGCTGTTGAGGACCCGCTCGATCACGTCGTCGGCGGTCACGCCGCGCAGCTCGGCCTCGGGAGCCATGAGGATGCGGTGGGTCAGCACGCCGGACGCGAGGGCCTTGATGTCATCGGGGATCACGTAGTCGCGTCCCGCGCCGGCGGCGAGCGCACGCGCGCCCCGCTGCAGCGCCAAGGCGCCGCGGGGGCTGACCCCCAGCGTCAGCTCGGGATCACGCCGGGTGGCGTCGACCACGTCGACGATGTACGCGCGCAGCGCCGGCGCCACGTGCACCGCGGTGACCGCGTCCGCGGCCGCCGCGACCTCGGCCGCCGTCGTGACCGGCTCGAGGTCGTCGGCCTCGACCTGCCCGACACCGTGGGTCTCGAGGATCATCATCTCGGCGTCGCGGTCCGGGTAGCCCATCGGCAGGCGGAGCAGGAACCGGTCGAGCTGGGCCTCGGGGAGGGGATAGGTGCCCTCGAGCTCCACCGGGTTCTGGGTCGCGATGACGAGGAAGGGCCGGGGGAGCGCCCACGCGCGGGCGTCCACGGTGACGTGACGCTCCTCCATCGCCTCCAGCAGCGCCGACTGGGTCTTCGGCGACGCCCGGTTGATCTCGTCGGCCAGGACCACGTGGGCGAACACGGCGCCGGGGCGGAACTCGAACTCGTTCTTGGCCCGGTTCCACACCGACACCCCGAGCACGTCGGACGGCAGCAGGTCGGGCGTGAACTGGATCCGGTGCGCGGTCCCCGCGATCGAGCGGGAGATCGCCTTCGCCAGCGACGTCTTGCCGACCCCGGGCACGTCCTCGATGAGGAGGTGACCCTCGGCGAACATGGCGACGAGGGCCAGCCGGATCTGCTCGCGCTTGCCTTGGATGACGCGCTCGACGTTCCGTGCCAAGACCTCGAAGAGCGTCGCGACATCGACGCGTCGAGCCGTAGCAGGTTGTGCCACGGTCCCTCCTGAACGGCGCACGCTACCAGGAGGCCTCTTCAGTTCCGCCGCTACCGTCGGGCGATGGCGGGCCGACACCCCGGATGGGCGCGGGCCGCGCTCGCCGTGATCGCCCGACCGTCGCTGTGGCCGGTCGCCGCGCGCCAAGCGCTCCGCCTCGCTCGCGCCGGCTGGTGGCACCGCCCGCCGTTCCTGCCCCTTCCCGACCCGGCGTACCTCGCCTTCCGCCTCGAGACCGAGTACGGCGACCCCCACGCTCGCCCCGACGCGGGGGTCGTCGTCAGCTATCTCCGCTGGTGCCGCGCGCAGGAGCGTCTGGTCGGGCGACATCAGCGGGGCCGCCGCCAGGCGCCCCAGTAGACTTCGGCCCGACCCGCCCGCCGCGCGGGCCCCGAGGAGGCTTCGAGGCTTGGGGAGAGCGCTACTGCTCAACGCCAGCTTTGAGCCCCTCTGCGTCGTCCCGGTCCGGCGGGCCGTCGTCCTCGTCCTCAAAGAGAAGGCGGAGATCGTCGCCCGCAACGGCGCCGAGCTGCACTCGGAGCGACGCGTGATCGCGGTACCAGCGGTGATCCGGCTCACCCACTTCGTCCGCGTCCCCTACCGGAGCCGGGTGCCGCTGTCCCGCCGGGCCGTGTTCGCCCGCGACGGGCACCGCTGCCAGTACTGCCACCGGGCGGCCGAGAACCTCGACCACGTCGTGCCCCGCTCCCGGGGCGGGCAGCACGCCTGGGAGAACGTCGTCGCCTCCTGCCGGTCCTGCAACGCCCGAAAAGAGGACCGCAGCCTCGACGAGTCCGGGCTCACGCTCCGGCGGCGGCCGGTGGCGCCGCACGCCAGCCTCTGGGTCGTCGCCACCGCCGGCGCCCTCGACCCGGCCTGGGCGCCCTACCTCCCCGGCCTCGAAGCCGGGCTCGAGGCCGTCCCCGCCTGACCCGCTCCACCTGAACGCCGGACCGGCGCATCGCTGGCCCGCGCGCGCCCCCGGGGTGCGAAGTGGGGGAGCGTCGTGTGGTTGGTGGGACGAAGTGGGGCCTCTGGGGTTGACGTGGTGGAGTCTGGGGGCTTAGGGTGGAGCGCAGTGGTTGATCGTGGAGCATCCGGGGTGGCCTCGGGATGCTCCGGCGGCGAGGGGAAAAGGTGGCAACCCGCTTCTTCGGGTGGTTCCAGCACACGCTGGATGACAAGGGCCGCCTCATCCTTCCGGCGGAGTTCCGGGACAGCCTCGAGGCGGGCGCCTACATCGGGCGGTTCCCCGATCACTGCCTGGCCATCTACCCGCCGGGGGAGTTCGACACCGTGACCGAGGACATCACCCAGGCCGCCAAGGAAGGCGGCGGCGACGCGCTCGCCGCGTCCCGGTTCTTCAACTCGGGAGCCCGGCCGATCGCGCCGGACAAGCAGGGGCGGATCCCGATCGCCCAGCACCTCCGCGAGTGGGCCCAGCTCGACCGCGACGTGGTGGTGACCGGCCAGCAGAAGCGCATCGAGCTGTGGTCGCCCGAGAACTGGCGGGACGTCGAGGAGCGCGGCCAGGCCGAGCTCGCTCGCCGCCAGGGCTGGGGCATCTAGGCAGGAAGACAGAAGGGAGCAGGAAGGACCTACGTGGCCCGACGGGCCCGTCAGCAGCCCCCCGGTCGGCGCGGTGAAGCCCCTACTCCGCCCGCTCCACCGGACCGCTTCGGGGAGAAATCCGAACGGACGTCGTCCGTCCGGGGGGCTGCTGGCGGGCTCGGGGTCGGCGAGGAGACGCGATGGGTGGCTACCAGCACCGACCGGTGATGGTCCGGGAGGTGATCGAGCTCCTCGCCCCGGTGCCGACGGGGACCGTCGTCGACGCGACGGTCGGAGGCGGCGGGCACGCCCGCCCCCTCCTCGAAGCCCGGCCGGACCTCCACCTCCTCGGGATCGACCGTGACCCGGCGGCGGTGGCAGCAGCCCGGTCCGAGCTCGAGCCCTTCGGCGATCGGGCCCGGATCGTGCACGGCGGCTTCGAGGATGTCGCCGACATCGTCAAGCGAGCAAGCGAGGGGAACGTCATGGGCATCCTGTTCGATCTCGGGGTCAGCAGCCCCCAGCTCGACCTCAAAGAGCGCGGGTTCACGTACTGGGGCGAGGCGCCGCTCGACATGCGGATGGACAGCGCCCAGGAGCTGACCGCGGAGCGGGTCGTCAACACCTACGACGAGGCGCGGCTGGCCGAGCTCATCGCGGCGAACGGCGAGGAGCGCTTCGCGCGCTCGATCGCGGCCCGCATCGTCGCCAACCGCCCGCTGCACACGACCGGCGACCTGGTGCGCTGCGTCCGGGAGGGGATCCCGGCGCGCGCCCGCCGCCGCGGCGGCCACCCGGCCCGGCGCACCTTCCAGGCCGTGCGGATGGAGGTCAACCGCGAACTGCCGAACCTCGCGGCGGGGCTCGACGAGTCGGTGCAGCTCATCGCGCCCGGCGGTCGCGTCGTCGTGCTCGCCTACCACTCGCTTGAGGACCGGCTCGTGAAGGAGCGGTTCACGACCTGGGCCGGCCGCGACGTCGTCGCGCCGCCCGGGCTCCCGGTCGAGCCGCCCCGGCCGCACGCGCTGGTGCGACTCCTCACCCGCCGGCCCCGACGCCCGAGCGCCGAGGAGGTCGCCGCCAACCCGCGGGCCGAGAGCGCGCGCCTCCGAGCCGTCGAGAAGCTCGCCTCCCCGGCTGGGTCGTGAGCGCGCCCGCCGCGGTCATCGGGTCGGCCCGGGCCCGGACCGCACCCCGCTCGACCCCGCGCGCGCCCACCCGGCACCTCCGGCTCGTCACGCCGGTCGCGCGCACGCGACGGCTCCTCCGTCCCGCGGTGCTCGCCGCGGTCGGCACCGTCGCCATCGTCTTCGCGCTCGTCGTCGTGCACGTCATGCTCGCCCAGTCCCAGCTGTCGCTCGACCGTCTCAACAACCGGGTCAGCACCGCCCAGCGCCGCTACGACCAGGCGCTCCTCGACCACGCCCAGCTCGCCGCTCCCTCCCGGGTCATCACCCGGGCCGCCGAGCTCGGGCTCGTCCCGCCCGGTCAGCCGCCGGTGGCGGTCCCGGTGACCGGCGCCGCGATCCCGACCGCGGCTCGCACCGCGACCCCGATCCCGCGGCCATGAGCCCACCCCCGACCTCACCGGCGCGGGCCCGCCCGGGCCGCCGCCGCAGCCCTCGCATCGGGCGACCGCCGGCCGGACCGGCGGTCGCTGCGCGCGCGCACCGACGCGCCCGGCCCGTCCCCGCCCCGCACCCGCGGCCCCGCGCCGGCCATCCGGCGCCGGTGCTCCTCGCGTCACCGACCCGGCGGCTGACCGCGCTGCTCGTCGCGATCGCGGTCGTGTTCGCGGTGATCGCGGTGCGCCTCATCGACGTCCAGGCCCGCAACCGGGGCCACTACGCCCAGCTCGGGCTGAGCCAGCGGGTCCGTAGCGTCGTCGTGCCCGCGCAGCGGGGGAGCATCCTGGACCGCAACGGCAACCAGCTGGCGGTGTCTGTCCCCGCCACGACGATCTGGGCCGACCCGCGCGTCATCGCCGACCCGCCCGCGTACGCGGCGAAGCTGGCGCCGATCGTCGGGGTCGATGAGGCGACGCTGCGAGCCCGCCTGAGCGACCACCGCCAGGGCTTCGTGTACATCGCCCGCAAGGTCGACGCGCCGGTCGCCAACGCAGTCCGCAACCTGCACCTCAACGGCATCGGGTTCGACGCCGAGCCGAAGCGGTACTACCCGGCCGATCCGCTGGCGGCGCCGCTGCTCGGCTTCGTCGGCACCGACAACACCGGGCTGTCCGGGGTCGAGGCCGGCGCGCAGTCGATCCTGGCCGGGCGCAACGGCCGCCTGCTCGTCGAGCAGGACCCGCAGGGGCGCACGCTGCCGAACGGCACCCACCGGGAGCAGGCGACCGTGCAGGGCTCCGACCTCATGCTCACCATCGACCAGTCGATGCAGTTCGCGGTCGAGTGGGCGCTCGCCGACGAGGTCACCAAGCAGCACGCGGTCGGCGGGATGGCGATCATCGCCGACACCCACACCGGCAACGTCCTCGCCATGGCGAGCGTCGACGGCCCGACCGGCGCCAAGCCCGCGACGCCGTCGCCGGTCACCGGCCGCAACCGTCCGCTCACCGACGTCTTCGAGCCGGGGTCGACGGCGAAGGTCGTCACGATCGCGGCCGCGCTCGAGGCCGGGCTTGTCAGCCCCTCGACAGTGCTGTCGGTGCCGGGCTCGATCACCGTGGACGGGACCAAGTACGAGGACGTCGACTCACACCCCACCGCCATGACCGTCGCCGACATCGTGCGCCAGTCGTCGAACGTGGGCACGATCCTCATCGCCCGCATGCTCGGTCGCGACCGCTTCGACGCCGCGCTGCGCGCGTTCGGGTTCGGCGTCCCGACCGGCACCGGCTTCCCCGGTGAGGCGGCCGGCATCATCCTGCCGCGCTCCCAGTACAACGCGACGAGCCTGGCCTCGATGCCGATCGGCAGCGGCATCGCGGTCACCGCCATGCAGCTCCTCGACGTGTACATGACGATCGCCAACGGCGGCCAGGCCCGCGACCCGCGGCTCATCGCGGCGACGGTCGACACGAGCGGGCACCGACACGACCTGCCTGCCGCGGCGACCCGCTCCGTCGTCTCCGCGAACACGGCCAGCCTGGTGCGCCAACTGCTGGTCGGCGTCGTCGCGGGCGGCACCGGGACCAAGGCGCAGATCCCCGGCTACGTCGTGGCCGGCAAGACCGGGACCGCCCGTAAGCCCCCGTACACGCACCCGCCCTACAACTACGTGGCGTCGTTCGCCGGGTTCGCCCCCGCCGACGCTCCTCGACTCGCGGCGGTGGTCGTGCTCGACGAGCCCCAGGGCTCGCCGTTCGGCGGCGACGTCGCGGCGCCGGTGTTCTCCCGGATCATGCAGTACGCGCTCGCGGTGGAGCGGGTGCCGGCGAGCGGCAGCTCGACGGTCGGGACCGGCCCGATACCCTGACGCCATCCCGTGACGGACCAAAGGACCGCGCGCGTGCAACTGCAGGAGCTCCTCGCCGACGTCGACGTGATCGACGTGTGCGGCGACCCGTCGGTCGACGTGCGCGCGCTCGCGCACGACAGCCGTCGCGTCGAGCCCGGCGCCTGCTTCGCCTGCATCGTCGGCGCGAACGACGACGGTCACGACCACGCGCCCGAGGCGCTGCGCAGCGGTGCGGTGGCGCTGCTCGTCGAGCGGCATCTGGAGCGCGCGGTGCCGGAGGCGCGGGTGGCCAGCGTGCGGCGGGCGCTCGGCCCGGCGGCGGCCCAGCTCCACGGGCACCCGTCCCGGGCCTTGCGCTGCCTCGGCGTGACCGGGACGAACGGCAAGACGACGACGACCCATCTGCTGGCCGGCATCGCCGGCGCGGCGGGGGAG
>CALEYV010000116.1 GCA_937927875.1 uncultured Actinomycetes bacterium
GTCGTGATCTGGGCGGTGCGGGAGACCGACCGGTCGCTCGTGACGGGGGATCGGGCGGCGCTGCCGCCGGGCCAGGTGTTCGGCGCGCTGGCGCTGGCGGGCCTGGTGGGGTCGGCCGGGGCGGTGCTGGCGGCGAGGGGACGGCGGGCGGCGGCGGTGCCGGCGCCGCCCCGCGGGTGACCTACCGCCTCGTGTAGGCGACGACCCCGTCGACGGTGCCGACGGGCCGGTAGTGGCGGGCGAGATAGCTGGCGAAGCGGGGGAAGCGGCGGATGGCCTCGTAGCGGCCGCCGCGCACGTTGGCGGGCGCTAGGTCGAGGACGAGCAAGGGCGGGTGCGCGCGCAGGTCGGCCTCGAAGTCGGGCCACGCGCCCGGCGTCGCGTACTGCATCGCGGCCACGCTCGGCGGCCGACCGCCGCTCTCGCCGGTGAGGAACTCGGTGGTCGCGAAGCGCGTCGCGGGCGGCCGGTCGGAGCGCCAGTAGACCTCGGGCAGGTGGCCCCAGATGAGGAGCCGGCCGTCGCGGGGCACGGTCCGCTGCACGTAGCGGGTCAGGTCGGCGGCGACCCGCTCGGTGTGCGAGAGCGGACGCCCGATCTGCTGGTGGGCGAAGAACGCGATCGGGACCGCCAGCGCGATGGCGGCCGCGGCGAGCGCCCGGCGGGACGCGTCGACGAGGGGCCGGGTGGCGAGCAGCGCCAGCGGCGGCAGCAGCTGCAGGTAGTAGTGGCCGAAGAAGCGGAGCCCGGTCGCGACGGAGACGACGCCCGCCGCCACCCAGAGCCACAGGTCGAGGTCGGCGCGCCAGCGACGCGCCGCCAGCGCGGCCAGCGCGACGAGGGCGATGGTGGCGAGGAGGAACCAGAGGGTCTGGATGAGGGCGCGGTGCACGACGAACCCGACCGCGCCGCCGGTGCCGAGGTAGCCGCCGTTGCCGGTGAACACCCAGTGCAGGAACGCCGAGCCGTCGAGGGCGAGGAAGGCGACGACGATCGGCGCCGCCGCGCCGAGGCCGAGCGTCACCAGCCGCCGGGCGCGCGAGCCGGTGCCGTGCCGCCAGGCCAGGAAGGCGGCGGGGAGCAGCGTCGCCGCCGCGGTCTGCTTGGTGAGGGTGGCCAGCCCGATCGCGGCGCCGCTGGCGAACGGCCGGGCGCGGGCGGCGAGCGTGAAGCCGGCCACCATGAGCGGCAGCATGAAGACCTCGAAGTTGGCGGTCTGGAAGTCGGTCGCGTAGAAGGCCGCCGAGCCGCCAAGGAAGAGGAGGCCGGCGATGAGCCCGGCCCGATCGCGCTGCAGCCGCCGGCGGGCTTCGGCGGCCAGCAGCAGCGCGGTGACGACGTCGGCGCCGAGGGCCAGGATCCGCAGCGGCAGCAGGTCGTCGCGGCCGGTGACGCGGAAGGCGGCCGCGTACAGGTACGGGACGATCGGCGGCTTGCGGTCGACCGTGTCGACGTACAGCCGGCCGCCGCGGTTGATGACCTGGGCCTGGGTGGCGGCGTACGCCTCGTCGGAGTTCAGCGGCCGGTTCGTGAGCGACGGCACGTGCACCGCGACCGCCACGACCGCGAGCACGAGGACGAGCAGCGGGCCCCGGGTGACCGTCAGCCGGCGCCCCGGCGGTGAGACCGGAGGAGGCGCCGTCGACGTCGGGGCGGGAGGCGGCGCGTCCACGGGGTCAGCCGCCGGGCGCATGCGACGCGGAGCGTACCGGCGCGTCGCGGTCGGCAGGCCGCGTCGAGGTCCCGCGCGGGGGCTCCCGTAGGATGTCGGTCTTGCGCGTCGCTGGTCCCCGCCCGCTCCGCTGATGACCGCTGATCCGGCGGCCGTCGAGGTCGAGGCGCTGGGGGCGTCGACGAGCGAGTCGCAGCGCCGGTGGCGGCCGACCCGGCTGCAGGTGAGCCTCTTCGTCTGGGCCGGCCTCGCCAGCTACTTGTTCTTCAAGTGGCACGTCACGACCGACCGCACCCACCTGTTCATCATCGTGGGGTCGCTGCTGGTGGCGGCCGGCGCCGGGCGGCTCGACTACGTGGCGCGGCTGGTTCGGGACTGGGCCCCGCTCTTCGCCGTCCTCATCGGCTACGACCTGCTGCGGGGCCAGGCCGACGCGTGGTTCTCGACCCACGTGACGCCCCAGATCGATGCCGACCGGTTCATGTTCGGGACCGTGCCGACGGTGTGGCTGCAGCACGCGCTCTTCACGCCGGGCCGGCCGCACTGGTACGACTACGTCACCTTCTTCGTCTACCTGAGCCACTTCTTCGTCGCCATCATCGTGGCGGCCGTGCTCTGGCGGTTCGCGTACGACCGCTTCCACCGCTTCGCGGCCATGTTCGTAGGGCTGAGCTTCGCCGCCTTCATCACGTACGCGCTCTTCCCGGCCGCGCCGCCGTGGCTGGCGAGCCAGTCGCGCGACCTCGCGCCGACCGCCAAGGTCGTCGACGAGATCTGGGTGCACCTCGGCCTGCACAACGGCGCGAGCATCCTCTCGGCCCGTGGCACCTACGCGAACCCGGTGGCGGCCATCCCGTCCCTCCACGCCGCGTTCCCGCTGCTGCTGGCGCTCTTCTTCTGGAAGTCGGCCGGCCGGTGGCGCTGGCTGCTCGCGCTGTACCCGGTGGCGATGGCGTTCGCGCTCGTGTACTCGGGTGAGCACTACGTGATCGACATCTTCCTCGGCTGGATCTACGCCGTCGTCGCGTACGTGGTCGGGCTTTGGATCGCGGCGTGGTGGGCCCGCCGGAAGGCCCGGCAGGCACCGGTGCTGCCGCTGCCGGTCGCGGCGCCGGAGCCGCCGCTCGTTGGCGCCTCGGTCAGCAGTCGTCGTTGAGCTCGAGGCCGGCCGCGACGACGGTCCGGCACACGATCCCGAGCTTCAGCCCCGCCGGCGACACCCCGCGCGCTCCGTAGAAGGTCGCGCCCCGCAGCCAGCTGTCGTCGAGGCGGGCTCCTCGGAGGTCGGCGCCGCTCAAGTCGGCGTTCTCGAGGTGGGCGTGGCGCAGGTCGGCGTCCCGCAGGTCGGTGCCCCGGAGCTTGGCCCCGCTCAGCACCGCCGAGGCGAGCACGGCGTGGCGCAGGTCGGCCCGGCTGAGGTCGGCGCCGTAGAGGTTGGCGAAGGCGAGGTGCCCCCGGTACATGTAGGTGCCGTGGCAGACCGCGCCGTCCTGGATCCCGCACCCGCCGACGCTCGTCACCGTCCCGGAGTCGCACGCCACCGCGCCGGCCGCGACCACGACGAGCAGGGCCACCAGCCCGGAGCGCCCCCGTCCCCCACGCCGCCGACGCGACGGCGGCCGCGGGACGCGGGACGCTCGCATCGCCGCAACGTAGCGGTGGCGTCCGAGCCCCGGACGTCGCTTCGGGACCGGGCCCGGACGAGCCCCCGGTGACCGGCCGCGCGCTCGTGGTTGGCGGCACCGGCCCGACCGGCCACCACGTCGTCGAGGGCCTCGTCGAGCGGGGCTACGACGTCGCGATCCTGCACCGAGGGCTCCACGAGCGGCCCGACACGCCGCCGTCGGTCGAGCACCTCCACCACGATCCCTACGACGACGACGCCATCCGCGCCGTGCTCGACGGCCGGACCGTCGACGTGCTGGTCGCGATGTACGGGCGGCTGCGCCGGATCGCCGAGGCCGCCGCGGGCCGGGTCGGCCAGTTCGTCTCGGTGGGCGGCGTCCCCGCCTACCGGGGCTGGATGAACGCGTGGCTCCACGAGCCGGCCGGCCTGCCGGTCCCGGTCCGCGAGGACGCGCCGGTGGTGCAGGCGCCGGAGGAGGACGAGAAGGGCTACCGGATCGTGCGCACCGAGGAGCAGGTGTTCGAGCACCACCCCGACGCGGCGCACTTCCGGTACCCGTACGTGTACGGGCCGTACCAGCTCGCGCCCCGCGAGTGGTGCGTCGTGCGGCGGGTGCTCGACGGCCGCCGTCGCATCGTGCTGCCCGACGACGGGCTGACGCTGCACCACCACGGGTTCACCGAGAACCTCGCCCACGCGGTGCTGCTCGCGGTGGACCAGCCGGCCGCGGCAGCCGGAAGCGTGTTCAACGTCGGCGACGAGGAGGTCCTCTCGCTGCGGCAGGTCGTCGAGCTGGTCGCGGCCGCGCTCGGCCACGAGCTCGAGATCGTCTCGATGCCGTA
Source organism: uncultured Actinomycetes bacterium (assembly GCA_937927875.1). Lineage (GTDB taxonomy): Bacteria > Actinomycetota > Acidimicrobiia > IMCC26256 > PALSA-555 > PALSA-555. The sequence continues at coordinate 4,142 of CALEYV010000116.1, forward strand.
CGAGCTGGCGGTCCCGGCCTGGCCGCTGCTCGCCCAGCCCGTCCCCACCCACCGGGTCCTCGACCTCGCCCGCGTGCGCGAGCGGCTCGGGTACCGGGACCGCACGCCGGCCCGGGACGCGGTGCCGGCGACGGCCCGCTGGCTGGCCGCCCACCCGCCGCCCCGGGGCGGCCAGGAGGAGCAGGTCCTGACCGACCCCTTCGACTACGACGCCGAGGACCGCCTCATCGACGCCTGGTGCCGGCGGCGGGCCGAGGTGGCAGCCGCGGCCCGCTTCGACGCCCGGCCCGGCTACGGCCTCGCGTACAGCGGGCCCGGCGGGCGGCCGCGCTCGAAGCCGGACTTCGCCCCGTGAGCGACCGCGGCCCCCTCCACGGCGTCCGGGTCGTGGACCTGTCGATCGCGCTGACCGGCCCCTACGCGGTGGCGCTGCTGGCCGACCAGGGCGCCGAGGTCGTGAAGGTCGAGCGGCCCGGGCTCGGCGACATCGCGCGCTGGATCGGCGTCTCGGTGCAGGGCATGAGCGCGCTGTTCCAGATGTGCAACCGGGGCAAGCGGTCGATCGCGGTCGACGTGCACGACCCGGCCGGTCGCGGCGTCGTCCGGCGCCTGGCCCGGGAGGCCGACGTGGTGGTGCAGAACTTCCGGCCCGGCGTCGTGGAGCGCCTCGGCATCGCCGAGGCCGACCTGCGACGCGAGAACCCCGAGCTCATCTACGTGTCGATCTCGGGTTTCGGGCCGACCGGCCCCTACGCGCCGAAGGGCGCCTACGACACCGTGATCCAGGCCTACGGCGGGCTGGCGTCCAACCAGGCCGACGCCGAGACCGGCGAGCCCCGGTTCCTGAACCAGACCGCGGCGGACAAGATCACCGCCCTCGTGGCGGCGCAGGCGATCACCGCGGCCCTGTTCGCCCGCGAGCGCGGCGCCGGCGGCCAGCACGTGGAGCTGTCGATGCTCGACGCGGTCGTCTCGTTCCTGTGGGCCGACGCGGCCGGCAACGAGGTGCTGCTCGACGCCGACGGCAGCCGGGCGTCGAGCTTCGTCGCCAACTTCCGCCCCTTCCACTTCCGGGACGGCTGGGGGATCGCGACCCCGACCTCGGACGCCGACTTCGCGGGGCTGTGCCGCGCCTTCGGCGTCGACGGTCACGACGACCCGCGGGTGGCGACGATCGCGGCCCGCAACGAGCACCGCTCGCTGACCCGGTCGATCATGGACCGCTGCTACACGGCGGCGCGCGCCCTCAGCACCGCCGACGCCATGGGCCGCCTCGAGGCGCAACGGGTCCCGTGCGGGGTCGTGCTGTCGCCCGCCGAGCTGGCCGCCGATCCCCACGCCCGGGCGATCGGCCTGCTCGTCGACTCGCGGCACCCGGTCGCGGGCCGGGTCCGCCAGCCCCGGCACCCGGTGCGCTTCGGCGCCACCCCGGCCGACCTCGGGGGCCCGGCCCCGGGGCTCGGCGAGCACACCGACGAGATCCTCGCCGGGCTCGGCCTCGGCGACCGCCGGGACGCCTGGCGGGCCGCCGGCGTCGTGGCCTGATCGGGCGCTCGGCCCCGGCCCGAGCCCCGGCCCCGGGCGGCCGGCCAGGATCGACTTGATCGGCGCCCGGCCAGGGCCAATAGTGGTTGGGGCACCACGCAGGGTGAGCAGGGCTGGGCGGCTCAGGGGACGAGGAGACAGAGCTAGTGGGGTGGGCTCGCAGGTCGAGGCCGCGAACGAGACCGGAGCACGCCGCGACGCGACTGCCGGCCGCCGACACGGTGTGGAGCCGGCTGGCCCCCTCGGCAGCGCCCGACGACGCGATGTTCCTGCTCGAGGTCTCCCGACGCCGGCGAGGCCCCCGGTTCCGCTACGTCGGCATCAACCACGCCTACGCGGCCCAGGTCGGCCTGTTCAACGACCCCACCGAGGTGGTCGGGCGCAGCCCCGAGGACCTGCTGCCGGTCGAGTTCGGCGACCACGCGATCGAGCGCTACGAGCACGTCGCCGACACCGGAGAGACCCTGCGCTACGACGTCGGCTTCGACCTGCACGGCCAGTCCCTCGAGTACTCGGTGACCCTCGAGCCGATGGTCGACACCGCGGGGCGGGTCACCCACGTCCTCGGTTTGGCGCGGGTGGTCTCCGAGCTCGGTGACGCGGCGGTGCGGCAGCTCGAGCGGCGCTTCGCCGCCCTCGTCGAGCACTCCTCCGACATGATCACGGTGATGGACGCCGAAGGGCGCATCCTCTACGGCAGCCCGTCGGTGACCAAGGTGCTCGGCTGGCCGAGCGGCGTGTTCTCCAACGGCGACGGGCGCGAGGTCTCCGGCTTCGACCTGGTGCATCCCGACGACCACGAGCGCGTCGAGACGCTGTTCCGACAGGCGATCGCGGAGGGCAAGCGCGAGGACCGGCGCGAGTTCCGCCTGCGACGGGCCGACGGGAGCTGGTGCTGGGTGGACTCGGTCGGCACCAACCGCCTCGACGACCCGTCGGTCCAGGGAATCGTCGTGAACGCCCGCGACATCACCGAGCGGGTCGCCGCCGACGCGAAGCTGCGCGCCAGCCAGGCCCGGTTCCAGTCGCTCGTCCAGCACGCCTCCGACTTCGTCGTCGTGTACGGCGCCGACGGCCTCATCAACTACGCCAGCCCCTCGGTCGGGCCGTTCCTCGGCATCGACGCGGCCGAGGTCGTCGGGACCGAGCAGTCCGAGATCGTCCACCCCGACGACCGGGAGCTGTTCATCGGCGCGCTCGCCGGGGTCGGCGAGCGACCCGGCGAGAGCACGCGGCTCCAAGCCCGGCTCGGACGCACCGACGGCGAGTACCGGTGGCTCGAGGTCGTGGCGACGAACCTGCTCGACGACCCCAACGTCGAGGGGATCGTCGTCAACGCCCGCGACGTCACCGACCGGCTCCAGGCCGAGGCGGCGCTGCGCGAGAGCGAGGACCGGTTCCGCAGCGCGTTCGAGCACGCGCCGATCGGCATGGCCCTCGCCGACCGCACCGGGCGCATCTTTCGGAGCAACCAGTCCTTCGCCCGGATGCTCGGCCGCTGCACCGAGGACATCAACGGCCACACCATCCGCGAGTTCACGCACCCCGACGACTGGGACGACAACGACGACAAGATCAGGCAGCTCTTCGCGGGCGAGATCAGCGGCTACCACCTCGAGAAGCGCTACCTGCAGGCCGACGGGCGCTCGATCTGGGTCTCGGTGAGCGTGTCCTCGGTGCGCGACGACGAGGGCACGCCGCTGTACATGATCGGCCAGATCGAGGACATCACCGAGCGCAAGGCGATCCGGGAGCGGCTGCTCCACCAGGCCATCCATGACCCGCTGACCGGGCTGCCGAACCGCACCCTGTTCATCGACCGCCTCGGCGCCATCATGGGCCGCACCAACCGGCGGCGGCGCCGGGTCGCCGTCCTGTTCGTCGACCTCGACCGGTTCAAGGTCATCAACGACAGCCTCGGCCACGACGCCGGCGACCAGCTCCTGCTCGCGGTCGCCCACCGGCTGCGGGCCATGCTGCGCCCCACCGACACCGTGGCCCGCTTCGGCGGCGACGAGTTCACGATCCTCTGCGAGGACGTCTCCGAGCCGGCGGCGGTCATGCTGCTCGCCCAGCGGGTGCTCGACGAGATCGCCCGCCCGGTCTGGCTCGCCGAGGGCGAGGTGTTCGTCACCGCCAGCATCGGGATCGCGTGCTCCGAGCGCGGGGTCGGGACGCCCGAGACCCTGGTCCGCGACGCCGACGCCGCCATGTACCGGGCCAAGGAGAAGGGGCGCCGGCGGGCCGAGTTCTTCGACGAGGCGTCACGGGCCCAGACCGTCGAGCACCTCAACATCGGCAACGCCCTCCACCGCGCCCTCGAGCGGCGCGAGTTCGAGCTCCACTACCAGCCCATCCTGGAGCTCGAGACGGGACGGGTCTCGGGGTTCGAGGCGCTCGTCCGGTGGCGCCACCCGACGCGGGGGCTCATCCCGCCGAGCGAGTTCATCGAGCTGGCCGAGGAGACCGGGCTCATCGTGCCGCTCGGCTTGTGGGTGGTCGAGACCGCGTGCGCGCAGGTGGCCGACTGGCAGGCCGAGCGCGAGTCGAGCCGACCGCTGACGATCAGCGTCAACGTGTCGCCGCGGCAGCTGGCCGAGCCGGGGCTCCCCGAGCGGCTGAGCCGGATCCTCCGCCAGAGCCGCATCAAGCCCGGGTCGCTGTGGCTCGAGATCACCGAGACCGCGCTCATGCAGGACACCGAGTCGGCGATCAGCGTGCTGCGGGCGCTGCGGGCGCTCGACGTGCACCTGGCGGTCGACGACTTCGGCACCGGGTACTCGTCGCTGAGCCACCTGAAGCGCTTCCCCATCGAGGCCCTGAAGATCGACCAGAGCTTCGTGAGCGGGCTGGCCCGCGACCCCGAGGACACCGCCATCGTGACCGCGGTGGTGAGCCTCGCCAACGCGCTCGGCTTGAGCTCGACGGCCGAGGGCGTCGAGACGCCGCAGCAGCTCGCCGCGCTCCGGACGCTGGGCTGCGAGCTGGCCCAGGGGAACCTGTTCGCCGAGCCGCGGGCGGCGGCCGAGGTCGCCGACCTCGACGACCGGGGCGCCTGGAGCCAGCTGGCCGATCGCTGAGTCCGTTACTCGGCCGCGTCGCGGTCGAGCGGGTCCATCCGGAGCCGGGTGAGCTTCACGTGCCGGATGCGCCAGCCGTCGGGCTCGCGGACGTACTCCTCGTGGTAGTGGCCGTACCCACGGAAGCCGGGGGGCGGGTCGCCGGGGAACGTCAGGTAGTCGAACATCGCCCAGACGCCGGTCGCGGTGCCCGGCCCGGTGATCGTGATCTCCGGCATATGCCCGTGGTGGGTCGTCACGACCCCGTCGAGGGTCTGGCGCAGGAAGGCCGCGATCTCGTCGCGGCCTTCCCCCACGTAGCCGTCGGCGTCCATGACCGCGTCGGCGGTGAACAGCCCGGCCCACCCGTCCCAGTCCTTGGTGTCCATGAGCCGGAAATAGCGAGCCTTGAGCTGCTTGATCTCCTCGATGTCGAGCAGCCGCTGCAGCGCGTCCGCGGAGTCGCCGGCCACAGGCCGAGTCTCGCGCCCGGCTACGGGAACTGGGTGAAGTCGACCGCCAGCACGGTGGCCAGCGGGTCGAGCCGGTCCTCGGGCACCGCGATGACGAGCTCGCCGAGGGGGTCGGCGTTGAGCTGGTCGAGGACGGTCGTGCGGGCCCGGTGCTCGAGTCGGCCCTCGTGGCCGAGCACCGTGACCTGCTCGACTCGCTTCACCGGCACCCCCCGCACGACGACCTGCTCGTACGGCCGCAGGAGCAGGTGCAGGTACACGCGGGTGCCGCGGCGCGTGCTCGGGCCGTAGAACTGCCAGGGGTCGAGGCCGGGCTCGGCGTCGAGGATGCTCTCGGCGTGGGTCGCCATCCAGCCCGCGACGGCTTCGAGCCGCTCCTCCTGCTCGGGTGGGAGGGCGCCGGTGCCGATCGGGCTCACGTTCAGGAGCAGGTTCCCGCCCTTCGCCGCCACCTCGCAGAGCGTGTGCACGAGCTCGCGCGCCGACTTGTAGTCGGTGTCGGCGGGGACGTAGCCCCAGCTGTCGTTCATGGTGAGGCAGGTCTCCCACGGCCCGCCGGGCGGCTGCGCGGGCACGAACTGCTCGGGGGTCTCGAAGTCACCGACGCCGGGCAGCCGGTCGTTGATGACGATCTCGGGCTGCAGCCCCCGGATGAGCGACTCGAGCGCCTCCGGATCCCACCACTCGGCCGGACGCTCCCAGCCGCCGTCGAACCACAGCACGTCGACCGTCCCGTAGTCAGTGAGCAGCTCGCGCAGCTGTCCCTGCAGGAACGCCAGGTAGCGGTCGCGCTGCTCGGGCGACGGGAGCGGCGGCGAGAAGCCGGGCAGGTACGGGCGGTCGTCGTCGGTGAACGCCGGGTAGTCGGGGTGATGCCAGTCCGACAGGGAGCAGTACAGGCCGACGCGTAGACCCTCGGCGCGCACCGCGTCGACCCACTCCCGCACCAGGTCACGTCCGCCCGACGCCGCGACCGAGTGGTCGGAGAGCCGGGTCGGCCACATGGCGTAGCCGGCGTGGTGCTTGGCGGTGAACACCGCGTAGCGCATGCCGGCCCGACGCGCGAGCGCCGCCAGCGCCGGCGGGTCGAAGGCGGTCGGCTTGAACGTCGACGCCGACTGCTGGTACTCGGCAACCGGCACCTCCTGGCACTTCGGGAGCGCGAACAGGCCGCCGACCATCGGCCACGACAGCTCGAGGCCTTGCGAGCTCGCGTGGTCCCAGTGCACGAACATCCCGAACCGCGCGTCGTCGAACCAGTCGGCCACGGCGGCGCACGCTACCGGGCCCCGACTTTCCTCACCGCCCGGTGAAGCGGGATGCTGGTGCCGGTCGCGAGCGAGCACGGCGACGATGCGGCCGCGGCGGCGGAGAGGGGGCAGCGATGGGAGCGGAGGGGACCTGCGAGCCGCGGTTCGCGACCGTGCGGGAGGCCTTCGACCGCAACCTGGTCGAGCGGGGCGAGGTGGGCGCGTCGGTCTGCGTCACCGTCGACGGCGAGTGCGTGGTCGACCTGTGGGGCGGCGTCGCCGATCCGTCAACCGGGCGGGCCTGGGACCGCGACACGATCGGCGTGGTCTGGTCGTGCACGAAGGGCGCCGTCGCGCTCATGGCGCACCGACTGGTCGCCGACGGGCGGCTCGACCTCGACGCGCCCGTCGTCGACTACTGGCCCGAGTTCGGCAAGCACGACAAGGACACGATCACGGTCCGGGTGCTGCTCAGCCACCAGGCCGGGCTGGCGGCGCTGCGGGAGCCGATCCCCGAGGACGGCCTTGCCGACTGGGACCTCGTCGTGGACCAGCTGGCGGCCCAGGAGCCGCTGTGGCCGCCGGGGACCCGGGTCGGGTACCACGCGCTGACGTTCGGGCACCTGGTCGGCGAGCTGATCCGCCGGATCGACGGCCGGTCGCCGGGGACGTACTTCCGGGAGGAGGTGGCGGGCCCGCTCGGGCTCGACTTCTGGATCGGCCTGCCGGCCGAGCACGAGTCGAGGGTGGCGCCGACCATCCCCGCCGACCCGCCGGGCCCGGACGACGCGGTGCCGGAGTTTTTCGTGCGGGCCATGACCGACCCCACCTCGATCCCGTTCCTGGTCGCCGCGAACTCGGGCGGTCTGCTCCTGCCCGGTGCCATCGACCGGCCGGCCATCCACGCCGCCGAGATCCCGGCCGCCAACGGGGTCGCGAACGGGCGGGCCCTGGCGCAGCTCTACCGGCCGCTGGCGCTCGGCGGCGCCGTCGACGGGGTCGTCATGCTCGACCCCACGACCCTGGCCGAGGCGACCCGCGTCGCGGCGGCGACCGCGGTCGACGCCACCATCGGGCTCCCGACCCGGTGGGGGCTGGGGTTCATGCGCGCGGTTGACAACACGAGGCTCGGCGGCGTCGAGGACAGCGTGCTGCTGAGCGACGACGCCTTCGGCCACAGCGGCCTCGGCGGCTCGCTCGGCTTCGCCGACCCCGGCGCCCGGCTCTCGTTCGGGTACACGATGAACAAGCACGGCCGCGGCGTCGGCGGCAACGTTCGCTGCCAGGCGCTCGTCGACGCCGTGTACCGGACCCTCGGCTACCGCCAGCCCGACGGCGGCGGCATCTGGCTGGCCGCCGCCTGAGCGACCGCCGCCGCGGTCACGCCAGGCGGTCGTTCGCGGCCCGGTAGCTGCGGTAGACGCTGAGGAGCGCCTCTCGCTGCTCGGCCGACAGGTACGGGTCCCGACGGATGGCGGTCTCGGTCTCGCCGTCGCCGGTGGCCTCCGGGGCGGTGTCGACGAGGCCCGCCTCGTGCAGCAGCGTCTCGGCCGGGATGTGCAGCGCTCGGGCGACCGCGCTCAGCACCCGGACCGACGGCTCGTGCAGCCCCCGCTCGAGCTGGCTCAGGTACGGGTTCGAGATGCCGGCGCGGGCGGCGGTGGCCCGCACCGAGAGGTTGGCGAGCTCGCGCTGCATGCGGATGAAGGACCCGAGCGCGCGGGCTCGGGCGTGGTCGTCACCCGTCGGCATGGTCGCGGCCGGCCCTCCCCTCGGCGTGAGTGTCGCGCGAAGCGAGCGGCCGCCAAGCGGCCGCTCGCCTCTCGTTCGTGGCGCGGTGGCTACGAGCCGATGCGGTCTGTCGCCGAGACCAGGCTGGTCGCGAGCTCGTGGCTGCGGCTGACGGCGGTCTCGACGATGCCGAACGACCGATCCACGACGTCCTGCAGGTCGGGCTTGATCCGCTGGGCGGCGGTCTTCAGCGCGCCCGTGGCCAGCTGGTAGCTGCGGACGGCGCTGCCGATCAGCTCGGCCCGAACCTTGTCGGCCTGGTCGAGGGTGGCGGTCACGTAATCGGGGGTGGTCATGCTGGGTGTGCTCCTTGTGGGGGATCCGGCCCGGCCCTCCCGGGAGGAGTGCCGGCGTCTGCGAACTATACTGATCGGTGCTAACTATGTCAAGCAGTAGCGCACCAGAGGGTCGGCGCCCGGGTGGGGTTCCACCGCTCGGCGGCCCGGCTCGGATAGAACGACCACCGATGGGGCGCATCGGCCTGGTGCTGGGGGCGGGCGGTGTCGTGGGCCACGCCTTCCACGCCGGGGTCCTCGCCGCGCTCGCGGACGAGACGGGCTGGGACCCGCGGCGAGCCGAGGTGATCGTCGGGACGTCGGCCGGCTCGATCGCCGGCGCGCTGGTCCGGGCCGGGTTCTCGGCCTCCGACCTCTACGAGGAGGCGCGGGCCGGGCGGCCGTCGTGGCGGGCTCGCCGCCGGCTCCAGCGGGCCGAGTACGTGCAGGAGGAGGTGCCCGCGTACCCGCCCGCGGCCGACCTGCTCGGCGCGCTGGCGTCGCCCCGCCTCGCCGCCCGGGCCCTCGCCACCCCGTGGGCGGTCCGCCCCGGCGTGGCCGCGGCCGCCCTCCTGCCCGAGGGCTCGCTGTCGACGGCGCCGTTCGCGGAGCGCCTGCGGCTGCTCGTCGGCTCGGCGTGGCCCAGCGCCGCGCTGTGGGTCTGCGCGGTCGACCTCGACCGCGGCCACCGCGTGGTGTTCGGCCGCGACACCGCGGCCGCCGACGTCGTCACCGCGCTGCGGGCGTCGTGCGCGATTCCCGGCTTCTTCGCCCCCGTCGTCGCCGACGGGCGCCGCTACGTCGACGGCGGGGTGCACTCCCCGACCAACGCCGACGTGCTCGCCGACGGCAGCCTCGACCTCGTCGTCGTCAGCTCCCCGATGTCGCACACCGGGACGTGGCCGGGCGTGGCGCTGGACGCGCCGGCGCGCGCCTTCGCGCGAGCGCAGCTCCGACGGGAGGAGCACGGGCTGCGCAGCGCCGGCACGCCCGTCCTCGTGGTGCAGCCCGGCCGCGGCGTCAGGGCGGCCATGGGGCTGAACCCGATGCAGGCCTCGCACCGGGCCGACACCGCCCACGAGGCCTACGCGGCGGCGCGGCGATGGATCGCCACCCGGGCGCCCCGCGACCTGCTCGCGCACCTCGGCGGGGTGCGGTCCGCCGCCTCCTGACCCGCTCACCGGGGCCCCGGTTTCGCCGCCGGCGACCCGGTCCTAGGTTTCCAGGCGATGACGCTGGAGCACCTGAGCCCGCTGGACGCCATGTTCCTCGACCTCGAGGACGGCGTGAGCCACATGCACATCGCCTCGGTGCTGATCCTCGACGGCCCGCCGCCGCCCTACGAGGAGTTCGCGGCCATGGTCGAGGGGAAGCTGGCCCAGGTCCCCCGCTACCGGCAGGTGGTGCGGACCGTGCCGCTCCAGCTCGGCCGGCCGGTGTGGATCGACGACCCGCACTTCAACCTCGCCTACCACGTCCGCCACACCGCGCTGCCGGCCCCCGGCGGCGAGGAGGCGCTGGCGCGCCTGGTCGGGCGGGTGATGAGCCAGCAGCTGGACCGCTCGAAGCCGCTCTGGGAGCTCTGGATGGTGGAGGGGCTGAGCGGGGACCGCTGGGCGCTGCTCGGCAAGACCCACCACAGCATCGTCGACGGGGTGTCGGGCACCGAGCTGCTCACCGTGCTGCTCGACGCCGCGGTCGACGCGCCCCACCCGCCCCCCGAGCCGTGGTCGCCGGCACCGGCGCCGACCGCGCTGGCGCTCGCCGTCGACGCGGTGACGACGATGGCCCGCAGCTCGGCCGAGCAGCTGCGCGCGGTCCGGGCCGCGACCCGGGTGCCGCGCCAGGCCGCCGCGGAGCTGCGCGAGGTCGTCAGCGGCTTGGCCGCCCTGGCCGGCATCGTCCCGCTGCCCCCGCAATCGAGCCTCAACGGGCCCATCGGCCCCCACCGTCGCTACGCGTGGGCGACGACGACGGTCGACGACATCAAGCGGATCCGCAAGAGCCTCGGGGGCACGTTCAACGACGTGATCCTGACCGCCATCACGGCCGGGTTCCGGACCCTGCTCGAGCGCCGGGGCGAGACCACCGACCGGGTGGTCCGGACCCTGGTCCCGGTGTCGGTGCGCGGGCGCGACGCCGGCGGCCGCGCGGTCGGCGACGGCACCTACGACAACAAGGTGTCGGCGATGTTCGCCGAGCTCCCGGTCGGCGTCGCCGACCCCGTCGAGCGCCTCCAGGTCGTGCAGGACCAGCTGGCCGGGCTCAAGGAGTCGAAGCAGGCCGTGGCGGGCGAGGCGCTCACCTCCCTCTCCGGGTTCGCGCCGCCGATCCTGCTGGCGTTGGGCACGCGCATCGCGACCAAGGCCGCCCAGCGCAACGTCAACACGATCACGACCAACGTGCCCGGGCCCCAGCTCCCGCTCTACGTGCTGGGGCGGCGGGTGCGCACCGCGCTCCCCTACGTGCCGCTGGGCGTCCAGTGCCGGATCGCGGTCGCGATCTTCTCCTACGACGGCCAGGTCAACTTCGGCGTCACCGGCGACTACGACACCGCGCCGGACATCGACGTCCTCTGCGTGGGCATCGAGCACGGGATGACCGAGCTGCTGCACCGCGCCGTCTGATTCCCCCGCCGCCGGTCGTCGCCGCCGCGCCGGCGTGCGGCGCGGCTCACCGCCGCGCCCTTGACGGGCTCACGGGCCCGGCCAAGGCTGCGACGATGGCGACGAGCCAGATCCGCAACCCCATGTTCGCCCGCGCCTACGAGCGCTGCGCCAAGCTCGCCGACGCCCGCGGCGCCCGCGCGCACCGCGACGAGCTCCTCGCCGGCCTCGCCGGCCGCGTCATCGAGGTCGGCGCTGGCACCGGCTCGAACTTCGACCACTACCCCCCGGCCGTCACCGAGGTGCTCGCCGTCGAGCCGGAGCCGTAGCTGCGGGCCGTCGCCGAGCGGGCCGCCGCAACGACCGCCGGCCGGGTCCGCGTCGTCGACGGGGTCGCGGACGCCCTGCCGGCCGGCGACGGCGAGTTCGACGGCGCCGTCGCGTCGCTCGTCCTGTGCTCGGTCCCCGACCAGGCCCGGGGCCTCGCCGAGATCCAACGGGTCCTGCGCCCGGGTGGCGAGCTGCGCTTCTACGAGCACGTGCGAGCGAACGGCGTCGGCCTGGCGGCGGTGCAACGGGCGCTCGACGTCGTCTGGCCCCTCTTCGCCGGCGGCTGTCACACCGGCCGTGACACCGCGGCCGCGATCGAGCGAGCTGGCTTCACGGTCGAACGGGTCCGCCGGTTCTCGTTCCGGCCCTGCCTGCTCACGGCGCCCGTGTCGCCGCACGTGATCGGTGCCGCCCGGCGCGCATAATCAGCCGAGCGCGGCCAGCGTCGGGGGGATCGGCAGGTCGCGCCCGTCGACGCAGATGCGGTCGCGACCAGCGTGCTTGGCCGCGAACAGCGCGGCATCGGCGCGGCGGACGAGGTCGTCGTAGTCCGAGGCCTCCTCCGACGAGGCGACCCCGAAGCTGGCGGTGAACGACGGGGCGTCGCCGCGACCAGTGGCGTGCGCGAGCGTGGCCCGGATCCGCTCGATCACCTCGATCGCCTCCTCGGCGTCGGCGCCGGGCAGCAGGATCCCGAACTCCTCCCCGCCATAGCGGCAGGCCAGGTCGTCACCGCGCAGGCCGCGCCGCAGCGTCTCGGCGAAGATGCGCAGCGCCCGGTCGCCGGTCTCGTGCCCGTAGGCGTCGTTCAGGTCCTTGAAGTGGTCGAGGTCCGCCATGACGAAGGCGAGCGAGCGGCCGTCGGCGCGCAGCTGGCGCTCGCGGTTCTCGAAGCTGCGTCGGTTGACGAGGCCGGTGAGGCCGTCCGTCGACGCCTGGAGCTGGGTCTCGGCCATCACCCGCAGCATCCCGAGCCGGTTCCCGGCCTCGTTGGCGAGCGTCTGCAGCGCCTCGACCGACGAGCTCGACAGCGGCGCCTCGACCGGTCCGGCCGTGTGAACGACGCCGACCGTGCGACCCATGATCGAGACCGGCACGCAGACGCCGGCGCAGCGACCGATCGTCCGGCCCCGCAGCAGCCGGCAGGCGTCGAGGTCCTCGCTGTCCGGGAAGACCTGCACCTGCGCGCGCCGTGCCGCGACGCAGTGATCAGGCGAGTCGACCGGGCAGCCCGGCTCGCGCTCGCCGTCCGGCGACGAGACCACGACCCGGTCGAGGTGGGCGTGGCTGTTGTCGGCGAGCAGCAGCTCGACCGGCGCCTCCGGCACCACGACGGCCATGGCGCGGGCGATGACGTCGTACGCGTCGGTCTCGTCGTCGACGACCTCGAGCGCACGGCCGAGCCGGGTCTCGAAGTCGCGTCGATGGGCCTCGGTGCGCAGCCGTCGCTCCTGGCGGTGGCCTTCGGCCCCGTGGCGAAGGGCCCGCCGCTTGATGAGCGCGACGACGATTGAGATCAGCGGCACCGCGATGCCCGTCCCGACGAGCCCGAAGATGAGGACGGCCGTGACGCTGTGCAGCTGGTGCAGGACCGCGGGGACCACGGCGCCGGCACCGGCGGCCGCGATGCCCGCCACCGCGGTGACGCCCGCGACCGCGCCTTGGATGCCGCGGCGGAAGTCGACGCGGGCCGCCGCCACGTCTTCGTCGGTGGTGACGTACTGGTCCTCGCCCATGACTTGCAGAGCCTCCCGGCCGCGGTTTGCGCGCCCGCTGGGTTGTCGGCAGCCGAACGCCGTTCCTTGACGGCGAGGTCGACATATTCGCCCAAAAGCCCCACGGTGGGGACGGGATGCCGACGGCTCAGCGAGGCGAGCGGGGCCGCACCGCCTGGCGCCGGCGGGGGCCGGCCACGACAGCGGCGGCGTAGCAGCCGGCCGCGGTCGCCATGATGGCGAAGCTGGGCGGGATGTCGGGGGCGAGGTAGCTGACGGCGACGCCGACCCAGACCGCCAGGACGGCCAGGGCGCCCGAGCACCAGAACGCCACCCACGGCCGGTCGGTGAGCCGCAGGGCAGCACCGGCCGGGGCCGCGATCAGGCCGAGCAGGAGGAGGGCGCCGACGGCCTGGGTGGCCTCGTCGGCGCAGACGCCGACCAGCCCGAGGAAGCCGACGCCCAGCAGCCGGACCGGCACGCCCCGCGCCTGGGCCACCGACGCGTCGAGGCTGGCGAAGAGCAACGGGCGCGCGATCGCCACCACCGCCAGGCTCACCGCGACGCCGATGCTCGCCGCGACGACGGCCTGGCCCGCGGTGAGGCCGAAGATCGATCCGAACAGGACGTGGACGCTGGCGGTGCTGTCGCTGGCTGCCGTCGACGTGGTGTAGATGCTGACGAACAGGACGCCGAGCCCGAGCACCCACGTGAAGACGCTGCCGATGACGACGTCGCCGGCGTGCCCGCGCTCGCCGAGGATCCCGAGGCCGACGCCGACGCCGACGGTGGCGACGAAGAGCCCGACGCGGGCGTCGACGCCGTAGGCGAGCGCGGCGAGCGCGCCCGTGAACGCGACGTGGCTGAGCAGGTCGCCGCTGAACACCTGGCCCCGGAGCACGACGAAGAACCCGACCAGCCCGCTCGCGGCCGCGATCCCCGTCCCTGCCAGCAAGGCGCGCTGGACGAACGGGTGGGCGAAGAAGTCGCCGAGCCCGCCGCTGGCGCTCGCGAGGGCGCTCATCGGGCGAGCCGCAGTCGGTGCCGGCCGGTCGCCATCCACCGGGCGCCATGGACCAGGAGGTACGCGGCGAAGGCGAGGGTCGTGATCGTGAAGCCGCTCGGGTAGTCGGTGAAGTAGGAGATGGCGAGCCCCACCCAGGTCGCCAGCAGCGCCTGCGCGACGGCCAGCGCCGCGCTCAGCACGGGACGAGCGGTGATCGCCTGCGCCGTCGCCGGTGGCACGACGAGCAGCGAGAACACGAGCAGCGCCCCCGTGATCTGGCTCGTCTCGGCGACCGCCAGCGCGACCACGACGAGGAACACGGTGGACACCACCCGGACCGGGACGCCCCGGGCCGCCGCGACGTCGGGATCGATGGACGCGAAGCGCAGCGGGCGGGCGATCACCGCCAGCGCGATGAGCGCGCCCAGCCCGACCGCGAGCAGGGTGCGGACCTGCGCGTCGGTGATGCCGAGGAAGCTGCCGAACAGCAGCGTGTTCACGTCCTCGAGGAGCCCGTGGTAGAGGGTCACGAACAGGAACCCGCACGCGAGCGCGAACGCCTGCACGGTGCCGACGACGGCCGACTCCTCGCTGAACTCGCCCGGCCGGCCCCGGCGCACCGCGCCGATCACCAGCGCCCCGGCGACGCAGAAGCCGAAGTAGCCCCAGGCGGCGCTGATCCCGATCAGCACCGCGCCGGACGCGCCGGGGAAGGCGATGATCGCCAGGGTGTGACCGACGAAGCTCTGCCGGCGCAGCACGAGGAACCAGCCGATGAGCCCAGCCACCACCGCGACGACGGTCCCCGCTCGGTAGGCGTTGACCATGAAGTGGAACTGGAACAGCTGGTGCAGGTCCGAGCCCAGGTCCCAGGTGAAGCCGTCGGCGAGCATGGGCGGTCAGCCGGCCGGCGCCTCGTGGGGGTGCAGCTGCGGGTGGTAGCTCGCCGCCTCGGGATGACCGACGACGACAAGCCGACCGTCCGAGGTGCGCAGCACCTCGATCGGCGTCCCGTACAGCGCGGACAGGGTGGGGCCGCTGATCACGACCTCGGGCGCCCCGACGAGGGCCCGACCACCGGCGAGGTACAGGACCCGATCCACATAGGGCAGCACCGGGTTCACGTCGTGGGCGACGATCAGGACCGCGATCTGCTCGGTGTCGCTGATGTCGGCGATCAGCGCCGCGACCGCGGCCTGGTTCGCCAGGTCGAGGCTGTCGAGCGGCTCGTCGAGGAGCAGCAGGCGGGGCTCGCGCGCGAGCGCCTGTGCGATGAGGAGCCGCTGCTGCTCGCCGCCGGACAGCTGCCCGATCCGTCGCCCGGCGAGGTCGGTCGCGCCGACGAGCTCGAGCAGCTGCTCGAGCCGGTCACGCACCGGTCCGGTGCTGCGCAGCGGGACGCCCCACCGGTCACCGTCGAGCCCGAGGCGAACCACGTCGATCCCGCGCACCGGCAGGCTGGGATCGAAGCTGCGGCGCTGCGGCAGGTAGCCGATGTCGCGGTTCCCGACGCCGGGCCGGCGCCCCGCGACCCGGACGCGGCCCGATGCGGTGGGGATGAGCCCGAGCAGCGTCTTCAGCAACGTGGACTTGCCCGCCCCGTTCGGGCCGAGCACGGCGAGGAACTCGCCGGGGGCGACCGTCAGCGTCAGGTCCGACCAGACCGGACGGCCGCCGAGCTCGACGCCCGCCGCCTCCAGCTCGACGACCGGGTCGGCGCCGAGCGGCGAAGGCGCGCTCGATGCGCCACCGGTCTCGTCCGCCGGCGTCACCGTCCGCAGCCCGCGACGCTCGGACTCGCTCACCGACCGGTCGCCCGCATCAGGGCGGCCCGCAGGCGCTGGAGCTCACTGACCTGCCAGGCCTGGAAGGTCGCCGCGGCAGGGGCCAGCGTCTCGGTGACCGTCGTAACGGGAATCCCCTGACCCCTCGCGGCCTTGACGATCGTCTGCACGTCCGGCGTCGAGTTCTGGGAGTTGTAGACGAACACCTTGATCTGGCGGGCCTGGACCTGGCGGTCGACCGCCTCCTTGTCGGCGGCGGTGGGATCCGTGCCCTCCGCGACGGCCTTGAGGAACGAAGGCGGCGTCAGCAGGCGCAGCCCGAGCCCGTCGGCGAGCGGCGAGACGATGCTCTCCGAGGCGCCGATCGGCGTCCCCGCGTACTTCGTCCGGATGTCGTTGATCAGCGCGTGGTACGGCTGCAGGCCGCTGGTCTCGAACGCCGTGCGCTGGGCACCGAAGTAGCCCGCGTCCGGCGGCGAGAGCCGCTGAAGATCGGCCGTCACCTGGCTGACGAATCGCTCGACGCTGGTCGGCGAGTACCACTGGTGCGGGTTGTCACCGTCGCTGAGCCCGAGCAGCTCTCCGACGACCAGCACCCTGCGGGTGCGACTCGGGTTCGCGTCGAGGGCCTTCTGGGCCCAGGTGTCATACCCGATCCCGTTCACGACCACGTACCGGGCGCTGGCGATGCTGCGGGTGTCGCTCGGCTTCGCCTCGTAGGAGTGCGGATCGGTGTTCGGGTTCGTGATGATGCTCGTCACCCGCGCCCGGGACCCGGCCAGCTGCCTCACGATGCTGCCCCAGAAGTTCTCCGCCGCCACGACGCTGATCGGCGGGCGGGTGGCCGCGCGACCCGATGCGCTCGCGCTCGCCGGCCCGGCGATGACGAGGGCGACGACCAGCGCGAGGAACGCGGCCGTCCACCGCCCGGCCCTGGCCCGTGACCGTCCCCGCACCGTGGCTTACTCCCTCGCTGACGTATCGGTGCCGAGGATATTTGAGAATGATTACTATTACAAGCCGGGAGACGCCGGCGAGCATCGAGCGCCGATCGGGCTCCAGGTCGCGTCGCCGGCGTCCGGGCGGGCCGGCCGGCCGGCCGGGGCTCAGTCGACGGCGGGAGGCCGGGGTGGGTTGGCCCGAGGCCGAGTGATCTCGAAGAAGCCCGAGGACCGGGAGAGCACCTGGATCGCGTCCCAGAGCCGCACCGCGTCCTCGCCGGTCGGCGCGGGAGCCATGACCGGCCCTTTGAAGCCGTGGGGCGGGTCGTCGCCGACAACGATCGTCGGCGTCTGGGTCTTGGGGCCGCCGTACCGGTACGCGACCTCCATGGATTCGACGATCGGCCCGTCCCACTTCTCATCGTCGGCCGCCGAGAGCAACTCGGCGTCGAGCCCGCAGGCGGCGAGGCACTCCGTCAGCAAGGAATCGTCTCGCGGCGAGCCGCGCTGGAAGAACCGCTGTCCCCACGCCGTGTAGAGCGCGTCGACATCACCCTCTTCGGACCCGGCTCGTACCGCCTCGAAGACCCGCAGCATCCGGTGAGAGATCGCATGGGCTTCGATCGCGGTCTGGCGGTACTCCGCGGGCACCCACGGCGCGACGCCGTAGTCGTCTCGGATCTCGAGGCAGTAGGACTGCCACATCACGGAGAGGTCACGCTGCGGTGCGACCTCCACGATCCAACGGGAGGTGATCCAGGCCCACGGGCAGCTGGGGTCGACGTAGAAGTCGACGGTCGTCACGCCATGCACGGTAGCGAGCGCTGGCGATCAGCGGCGCCGGCGACGTCGACGAGACACCGCGGCCCGGACGGTGACCAGCGCCGCCAGCGCGACCGCCTGCGCGCCTGTCTCTTATACACATCTCCGAGCCCACGAGACAGGCAGAAAGCTCGT
>CALEYV010000117.1 GCA_937927875.1 uncultured Actinomycetes bacterium
GCCCTCCACGATCGAGTGGCCGGTCGTGGAGGCACCCCTCGTCGAGGCGCCGGCGGCGACCGCCGCCGCGCCCCCGCCCCCGCCGGCGTCGGATGGCGACCAGCCCCAGGTGCTGCGCGGCGCGGCGGCCCGGACGGTCACGAACATGGAGGCGTCGCTCGAGGTCCCGACCGCGACGTCGGTGCGGACCGTCCCCGCCAAGCTGCTCGAAGTCAACCGGCAGATCCTCAACAACCACCTCGGACGCACCGGGCGCGAGAAGGTCAGCTTCACCCACCTCATCGCTTACGCGGTCGTCCAGGCTCTGCGCAGCTTCCCCGGCATCAACGCCAGCTACGACGAGCGCGACGGCCAGCCGACGATCGTCCGCCACGAGCACGTCAACCTGGGCCTGGCGGTGGACGTCACCCGGGCCGACGGGAGCCGCGGCCTGCTGGTCCCGAACATCCGGCACGCCGACGAGCTCGACTTCGCCGGCTTCTGGCGCGCCTACGAGACGCTGATCCACAAGGTGCGCGACAACAAGCTCTCACCCGACGACTTCGCCGGCACGACGGGGACGATCACGAACCCCGGGATGATCGGCACCGTGCACTCGGTCCCTCGCCTCCTGCAGGGCCAGGGCTTCATCATCGGCGTCGGCTCCATCGGCTACCCGGCCGAGTACGAGGGGGCCGACCCGAAGGCGATCGCCGAGCTCGGCGTCAGCCCGGTGACCACGCTCACGAACACCTACGACCACCGGATCATCGGGGGCGCCGAGAGCGGCGAGTTCCTCCGTCGGATCCACCACCTGCTCGTCGGCGAGGACGAGTTCTACGACCTCCTCTTCCGCAGCCTCGACGTGCCGTACGAGCCGGCCCGGTGGCTCCACGACCAGAGCACCCTCGGCGACCGGGAGGCCAGCGACGAGAAAGTCATCCACGTCCACCAGCTCATCAACATCTACCGGGTGCGCGGGCACCTGATCGCGAATCTGGACCCGCTCGGCCGCACCGAGCCGCACACCCACCCCGAGCTCGACATCGCGCACTACGGGCTGTCGATCTGGGACCTCGAGCGGGAGTTCCCGATCGGCAGCCTCGGCGCGGGCCGCATCCAAGCCCGCCAGCTCGCGCTCCGGGACATCCTCGGCGTGCTCCGCGACGCGTACGCGCGCACGGTCGGCGTCGAGTACATGCACATGCAGGAGCCGGACCAGAAGGCCTGGATCCAGCAGCGGGTCGAGGGCCCCCAGGACCCGATCGACGCCGCCGAGAAGCGCCGGATCGTCCGCAAGCTCAACGCGGCCGAGGCGTTCGAGCGGTTCCTCGCCGCCAAGTACCTGGGCCAGAAGCGGTTCAGCCTCGAGGGCGCCGAAACCCTGATCCCGATGCTCGACACGCTCTGCAGCGCGGCGGCCGACGCCGGCATGCCGGAGCTGGTCATGGGGATGGCCCACCGGGGGCGCCTGAACGTGCTCGCCAACGTCCTCGGCAAGTCCTACGCCCAGATCTTCCGCGAGTTCGAGGGCGAGCTCGACCCGTCGAGCACCCAGGGCTCCGGTGACGTGAAGTACCACCTGGGCCAGGTCGGGAAGCACCGCTCGCCGTCCGGCCACGACGTCGAGCTGCGGCTGGCCGCCAACCCGAGCCACCTCGAGGCGGTGGACCCGGTCGTGGAGGGCATGGCCCGGGCCCTCGGCGACCAGCTCGAGGAGCCGACCGACGCCGTGCTGCCGGTGCTCGTGCACGGCGACGCCGCGTTCGCCGGCCAGGGCGTGGTCGCGGAGACGTTCAACCTGTCCGAGGTCGAGGGCTACGACGTGGGCGGGACCGTCCACGTGGTGGTGAACAACCAGCTCGGGTTCACGACCGCGCCCGAGTCGGGGCGCTCGAGCGTGTACGCGACCGACGTGGCCAAGATGGTCCAGGCGCCGATCTTCCACGTGAACGGCGACGACCCCGAGGCGTGCGTGCGGGTGACGCGCCTGGCGTTCGAGTTCCGGCAGGCCTTCCACAAGGACGTCGTCGTCGACCTGGTCTGCTACCGGCGCTACGGGCACAACGAGATCGACGAGCCCGCGTTCACCCAGCCGCGCATGTACTCGCTCATCGAGGGCCACCCGTCGGTGCGCCAGCTGTACACCGAGCAGCTCGTGCACCGCGGCGAGCTCACGGCCGAGGAGTGCGAGGCCGCGCTGGCCGACTTCCGGGCCCGCCTCGACCGGGCGTTCGAGGAGACCCACGAGCCGCACGACGCCGGGTTCCCCGACGGTCACATGCTCGACGAGCCCGAGGTGTTCGACGGCTCGCCGACGCCGGCGACGGCGGTGGACCGGTCAGTCCTCGACGAGGTGGTGCACGCGCTGACGACGTGGCCCGAGACGTTCCACATCAACGAGAAGCTGGCGCGGATCCTGCTCGCGCACCGCAGCGCCTTCGAGGCGGGGACGATCGACTGGTCGCTCGCGGAGGCGGCCGCGTTCGGCTCCCTGCTGCTCGAGGGGACGCCGGTCCGCGTGGCGGGCCAGGACACCCGGCGCGGCACCTTCAGCCAGCGGCACGGGGTGCTCGTCGACGCCGTCGACGAGACCGAGTACGTCCCGCTCGCCCACGTCGGCCCGCACCAGGCCCCGTACCGCCTCTACGACTCGGTGCTCTCCGAGTACGCCGCGCTCGGCTTCGAGTACGGCTACTCGTCCGTCGCCCCCGACACGCTGACCTGCTGGGAGGCCCAGTTCGGGGACTTCATCAACGGCGCCCAGGTCACGATCGACCAGTTCCTCGTCTCCGCCGAGGACAAATGGGGCCAGCGCTCCGGCCTCGCCCTCCTGCTCCCCCACGGCTTCGAGGGCCAGGGCCCCGACCACTCGAGCGCGCGCCTGGAGCGGTTCCTCGCCCTCAGCGCGGAGGACAACCTGCGGGTCGTCTACCCGTCGACCGCGGCCCAGTACTTCCACGTGCTGCGCCGCCAGGCCCGCCTGACCCACCGCGTCCCGCTCGTCTGCCTCACCCCGAAGCGGTACCTGCGGCTGCCGCAGAGCCGCTCCCCGATCGAGGCGTTCACGCACGACCGGTTCCACCCCGTGCTCGGCGACCGGTCTCCCGACCTCGACCCGGCGTCGGTGCGGCGGGTGCTGCTCTGCACCGGGAAGGTCGGCCACGAGCTCATGGACGCCCGCGACCAGGCGGGCGCGCCGGTGGCGGTGATCCGGGTCGAGGAGCTCTACCCGTGGCCCGAGCACGAGCTGGCGGCGGCCATCGACCGCTACCCGAACGCGACCCAGACCTGGTGGGTCCAGGAGGAGCCGGCGAACATGGGCGCCTGGCGGTACGTGCAGGAGCCCCTCGGCCGGGCCGTCGGCCCCGGCGGCCTCGACCACGTCGCCCGGCACGCCAGCGCCAGCCCGGCCAGCGGCAGCGCCAAGGTGCACGAGATGGAGCAGCAGGCGCTGCTCCAGGCCGCGCTCAGCGGCCTCTAGCTCAGCGGCGGCCGCCCCGCGGTCACGGCGACCGGGCCGGCGTGGGCGGCCGAGTCGCTTCACCCGGCTGCCCCCCGTCGACCGGCGCCGGCTGCCCGTCGGCCGGGATGCCGGCCGTGACCCACTCGGCCTTGAACTCCGCGTCCTGGCGATCCACGTCCTCGGCCCGGGCCCGGGCGGGGAGCCACCGCAGCACGATCACCACGCCGATCAGGACGACCGCGGCGCCGACCCACGTCCCGGCCTGGAAGCCGTCGAGGAAGGCGCCCTTGGCGAGGGTCACGAACGACCGCGCCGCCGCCCCCGGCAGGTGGGTCGCGGCCTGCAGCGCGTTCCCGAGCTGCTGCTTGGCGTTGTGCACCACCGAGGCGGGCACGCGGCCCCGCAGCGCGCTCACGACCTTCGAGCCGTAGAGGGACGAGAAGATGCTCCCGATGACGGCGACGCCGACCGCGCCGCCGACCTGGCGCGTGGTGTCGTTGACGGCCGAGCCGACGCCGGCCCGGGCGAGGGGCAGCGAGCCCATGATCGACTCGGTCGCCGGGCTCATCGTGAGCGCCATCCCGGTCGCGGCCAGCGCCATTCGCCAGGTGAGGTCGGGCAGCGTGGCCGTCTGGCCCAGGCCCCCGAGGGCGATCAGGCCGGCCGCGTTGCACGCCAACCCCGCCGCGACGGTGAGCTTGGTGCCGATCCGCTTGACGAGATTCGGCGCCAGCGGCGAGATGACCATCATCGGGACCGCGAAGGCGAGCAGCCGCAAGCCCGTCGCGAGCGGCGAGTAGCCGAGCACGAACTGCAAGTACTGGGTCAGCAAGAAGATCGACCCGAACATGGCGAAGAACGTGATCGCGATGGCGGCGCTCGCCCCGCTGAAGCGCGGGTTGCGCCAGAAGCGCACGTCGAGCATCGGGTGGTCGACCCGGCGCTCCCACGCGAAGAACGCCGCCATCAGGAGTCCGCCGACCGCAAAGAAAGTGAGGGTGCGCGGCGCCGTCCAGCCGGTGCTCGGGCCCTGGATGACGGCGTAGAGCAGGGCGCTCAGCCCCGCGATGGACAGCAGCGCGCCGGGCACGTCGAGGCGAGGCGCCCGCGGGTCCTTCGAGTTCGGGATGAGGAGGACACCGGCCAGGACACCCACCGTCACGATGGGCAGGTTCACGAGAAAGATCGAGCCCCAGTAGAAGTGCTCGAGGAGCGCGCCGCCGGTCAGGGGGCCGAGCGCGACCCCGACCCCGGCTGTCGCCGCCCACACGCCGATCGCCTTCGGTCGCTCGCTCCCGCTGAAGACGTTGGTGATGATCGAGAGGGTGGCCGGCATGATCAGCGCGCCACCGATCCCCATGAAGGCCCGGCTGGCGATCAGCTGGTTGGGCGACCCGGCGAGCGCCGAGAGCAGCGAGCCGGCGCCGAAGATCAGGAACCCGGCCTGCAGGGCGGGCCGCCGCCCGAATTTGTCGCCGATGCTGCCCATCGTCAGCAGCAGGCCGGCGAACACCAGCGTGTAGGAGTCGACCATCCACTGCAGCTGGCTGTTGGTGGCGTGGAGCTGGCGGACGATGCTCGGCAGCGCGACGTTGAGGATCGAGTTGTCGAGCACGATCACGAGCAGGCTGAAGCACAGGACACCGAGGATCAGCCACCGCCGCTCGTGCGCTCGGGCCTGGACGCGCTCGGCGAGAGTCGTCATGCGGGTACTTTCGGCATCAGGGTGGGGACAACCGGAGGCGGAACGGCGACATTCCGCGTCGGCGAACGCTACCCCCGGGCTGGCTCGCCCTCGTCACGGAGCCGCCGACGCGGCGCACGGATCAGCCGCCGGCGGCGGTGACGGCTTCGAGCGCGGCCTCGACCGCGCCCGGCGAGGCGTTCACGAGCGGGCCCCGCACGTCCGGGGTCGGGATGAGGCCCTGGGCGTGCAGGACGCCCTTGAACACGCTCGGGTTCGGCTCCGCGAAGCCGGCCCGGGTCACCGGCAGCAGCGCTTCGTGGTGGGCGCGTCCCTCGTCGACCTTCCCGGCGAGCGCGCACTCGATCATCTCGACGTAGCGCCGCGTGCACACGTGCGCGGTCGCGCAGATCGCGCCGGCGCCGCCGAGGAGCACGAGCGGGAACAGCAGCGGGTCGTCCCCGCCCAGCACCGCGAAGTCGTGTGGCGCCTCGGCGAGCAGCCGGATGGTGCCGGTGTCGATCGAGCCCACCGACTGCTTGAGACCGACCACGTTCGGCGTGTTCGCCAGGCGCAGCAGGCCGTCGGTCTCGAGCGCTTGGCCGGTGCGGCTCGGGATGTTGTAGAGGATGACCGGGACCGGGCTCGCCGCCGCGACCTGCTCGAAGTGGGCGACGATGCCGGCCTGGCCCGGGCGGAGGTAGTAGGGGACGACGCAGAGGGTGGCGGTGACGCCGCCGACCTGCGACAGCGCGGTGGTGGCGGCGATCGTCGCCCTCGTGTTGTTGGTCCCCGAGCCGACGATCACCTGGGCCTGGCGCTCGCGGCCGACCCGTGCGCACACGTCGATGACCGACTGCTGCTCGTCGGCGTCGAGGAGCGGCGTCTCGCCGGTCGTGCCGAGCGGCAAAAGCCCGGCCACGCCCGCGTCGAGGAATCGGTGTGCGAGGCCCTCGAGCGCTTCCAGCGCGACCGAGCCGTCGGCGGCGAACGGCGTGATGATCGGGATGTAGACGCCGCGCAACGTCGCGCCTTCGGCCACGACTCGAAGGGTAGCCTCCGCGCGAGTGTCAGACCTGTGGCGAATCGTGCTCACCGCGCTGTTCGGGGTGGGGACGGGCGTCCTGTCGGGCATGTTCGGGATCGGCGGGGCGGTCGTGTCGACGCCCGCCATCCGGTTGCTCGGCGCCACCCCGATCGCCGCGGTGGCGTCAACGCTCCCCTCGATCATCCCGTCCGCGATCAGCGGCGCCATCCGCTACGGGCGGGAACAGCTCATCGACTGGCGCATCGTCACCTGGACCGCGACCGCCGGCGCGGTGGCATCCGTGGGTGGCGCGCTGGCGACCGACGTGGTCCCCGGCGGCGGTCACCCGCTCATGATCCTCACTGCGGCGCTGGTCGGCTTCACCGCCTACCGGGTCAGCCGGCCCGTGGCGCGCGCCGAGCCGGAGCCGGTCGCGGCCGCCGAGGGACTGACCGACGCCGCGCCGGGCCTCGCCCATCCCGCGGCCGGGCTCGAGCGGGCCCAGTCGTGGCGCCTCGTCACCATCGGGATCGCCGCCGGCGGGCTCAGCGGGTTCCTCGGGATCGGCGGCGGCGTGCTCATGGTCCCCGCCTTCACGACCTGGCTCCGCGTCCCCATCAAGGTGGCGCTCGCCACCTCGCTCGCCTGCGTCGGCGTGCTCGCGATCCCGGGGATGGTCACCCACGCCGCGCTCGGCCACATCGACTGGCTGTTCGCGCTGCCGCTCTCGGTCACCGTGATCCCCGGCGCCCGCCTGGGCGCCCACCTCACGATCCGCAGCTCGGACCGGACCCTGCGGCTCCTCGTCGGCGTCGTGCTCGGGCTCATCGCGACCGCGTACGCGGTCGGCGAGGTCCTCGCGCTGTTCTGACGTCGGGCAGGCCGGCCAGCGTCCGGGCCCGGCGCAGCACCGCATCGAGCATCGGCTCGGTCAGCCGGCCCGTGAACGTGTTCTGCTGGCTGGGGTGGAAGCAGCCCACGATCGTGAGGCGGTCGGTCGGCACCTCGACGCCGTGGCCGAAGCGCGGGCGCGGCCGCGGCAGCGCCACCTCGAGGTCGGCGAGCAGCCGCCACAGGGCCTGGTACGCGAAGGCGCCGAGCGCCACCGCGACGCGCAGGCGGTCGAGGATCGCCAGCTCGCGCGCCAGGTACGGCAGGCAGCGGTCGCGCTCCTCCGGGGTCGGCGCGTTCGCGGGCGGCGCGCACCGCACCGCGGCGGTGACGTAGGCGCCGCGCAGGCGGAGCCCGTCCCCGGCCCGCACCGACTCGGCCCGGTTGGCGAGCCCGGCCCGGTGAAGCGCGCCGAACAGCCAGTCGCCTGACCGGTCACCCGTGAACACCCGGCCGGTGCGGTTCCCGCCGTGCGCCGCCGGCGCGAGACCAACGAGCAGGATGCTGGCGCGCGGATCGCCGAACCCCGGCACCGGACGAGCCCAGTAGGTGTCGTCGCGGAACGCGGCCCGCTTCGTGCGACCCACCGACTCCCGCCACTCGACGAGCCGCGGGCACGCTCGGCACCGCACCACCTCGGCGTCGAGCCGTTCGAGCTCGCCGGCGGTAGGCACCGTCGGACGGTATCGCTCTAATCTGCGCGGCCGTGCGGCTGCTGCTCATCGTCAACCCGACCGCGTCGTCGATGACGCCGCGCCGACGGGTTCGCATCCAGCACGCGCTCGGCGAGACCCATCGCCTCGAGGTGGCCGAGACGGTGCGGCGCGGCCACGCCACTCGCCTGGCCCGCAACGCGGCCAAGGAGGGTTTCGACGCGGTCGTCGTCGCGGCCGGCGACGGGACCCTGAACGAGGCCGCCAACGGGCTCGTCGGCACCGAGACCGCGCTGGCGCCGCTCCCCGGCGGGTCCACGAACGTGTTCGCCCGCACGCTCGGCATCCCGAACTCGCTGCGCCCCGCCACCGAGCTGCTGGTGGCCAGCCTCGCCGCCCGCTCCCTCAAGCGGGTGGGGCTGGGCGCCGGCAACAACCGCTATTTCCTCTTCCACCTCGGCGCCGGCTTCGACGCCGAGGTCATCGAGCAGATGGAGCGCCACGCCTGGCTGAAGCGCCGGCTCGCGCATCCCGCCTTCGCCGTGTCGGCGCTCACCACCTTCTACCGGGGCTACGACCGCGCCGACCCCACCTACCGGGTCGAGATCGGTGCCGAGAGCGTCGGAGACGGCTTCTTCGCCGTTGTGTCCAACACCGCCCCGTACGCGTTCTTCGGCATGCGTCCCCTCACGATCACGCACGAGGCCGGCCTCGACCGCAAGCTCGCGCTCACGCTGTTCCGGCGCCTCGAGACCCGGGTGCTTTTGCCCGCGGCCCTGTCGGCCATGCTCGCCGGGTCGCGCCTCGACCACGCCGACGCCATCGTGCAACTTGCCGACCTCGACAAGCTCGCCTTCGAGGCCATCGGCTCGCCGTTCCCGTGGCAGGTCGACGGCGACTACCTCGGCGAGGTCGAGCGGCTCGAGGTCCGGTACGAGCCTGACTGCCTCACCCTCGTCATCCCCGTCTCGGCCAAGGACCGGTAGGGCCCGCCACTCGCCCCGCTCCCGAGCTTCGCGCGAGCGGGGATCTAGAGTGCGCGCCGAACCAGGGACCTCGGGGCGGCTGGAGGGGCGATGCGCAACCGCTGGGCGTTGATCGCGAGTGGGATCGGAACCGTTGGGCTGGCGCTGGGCTTCGGGGCCACGCTCGCAGGCGCCGACACGTCCAACTTCGGGACCGCCGGGTCCTCGACCTTCACGGTCCCGTCGAATGTCTGCTCGGTGAACGTCAACGCGGTCGGCGCCGCCGGCGGCTCGGCGACCAACTTCGGGAGCCAGGTCTCGACCGGTGGGGCGGGTGGCCAGGCGGGCGGCGCGGTGCCAGTCACGCCCGGCGAGCAGCTGGGCGTCAACGTCGGCGGCCCGGGCGCGAACTTCACCCCCGGCACCCTGACCAACCCGGTCGGCGGTGGCAACGGCGGCGGCGCAGGCGGCGGGACCGGGGTCGACTTCGGCGCCGGTGGCGGCGGCGCCTCCGACGTGCGGCAGGCGTCCGGCGGCAGCGGCTGCGTCCCCGTGTGCCGCACGGCGACCCCACCCTCACGACCCGGCTCCACCCTCGGCGACCGGGTCGTCGTCGCCGGCGGTGGCGGCGGAGCCGGCCTCTCCAGCACCGCGACCGGGACCGGCGGCGCGGGCGGCGGCACCAACACCGGCACACCCAGCGGAGCCGGCACCAACGGCCTGACCCAACTCGCGGGCGGGGGCACCGGCGGGCAAGCAGGCGCCTCCGGCGGCGCGGCCGGCACCGGGGGCTCTGGCCTCGCCTCCGGCGCAAGCGGCACTGCGGGCACCGCCGGCCAGGGGGGCGCGGGCGGCAATGAAGCCGTGAGCAGCATCTCGGGTGCTGGCGGCGGCGG
>CALEYV010000118.1 GCA_937927875.1 uncultured Actinomycetes bacterium
CCGCCGAACGGCCCTTCGTGCCCTGGGCGCTGCCCTCGTAGACGGTGCGGAAGCAGAGGACGTGGCGGGCCAAGCCGGCCGACACGGCGAGGATGGCGTTGATGACCGAGCCGAGCTGGCCCGGCAGCTCGAGGCCGCCCATGTACCAGTTGAGGTTGAGCCGCAGCGCCTCGTGCACCTCGGGCACGCCGGCGCCCGAGAACCCGGGCGGCGTGTCCATGGCGCCGGGGTAGGTGGCGATGCCGTCGACGTCGTCGGTGGTGAGGCCGGCGTCGGCGATGGCGGCCAGGCAGGCGTCGACGGTCAGCTCGAGCGGGTCGCGGTAGAGGCGGCGGCCGATATCGGACTGGCCGACGCCGCTGATGACGGCGCGCCGCTCGCCGACCAGGTCAGTGTCCACGGCCGCGCCTCCCTCGCCGGCGCGCCGTCACGACGCCGGCTCGAAGAGCGGGATCCACACTTCCTCGTCCACGTGGGGCTCGAAGAGCACGCGGACCGGCATGCCGATCGCGACCTCCTCGGGCGGGCAGTTGACCACGTTGGTCGTGATGCGCAGGTCGTCCTGCTCGACCAGCCGCACGATCGCGAGCACGAACGGCACGTCCAGGCCCGGCATCCACTGCTGGTGGTTGACCGAGAAGGTGAGCACCTCGGCCCGGCCCGACACCGCCTCGACGCCGAGGTCCTTCGACCAGCACTTCGGGCAGATCACCCCCGGCGGGTGGAGGTAGTAGCCGCACTGGCGGCAGCGCTGGAGGCGCAGCTCGCCCTCACGGCCGCCCTGCCAGTAGTGCGCGTTGCGGTCGGTGATGCGGGGCAGGATCCGGAACGGGACGTCACCGGTCGTCGTCATCGCCGTCCTCCTCTCGCTCGGGGTCGGCCGCGGCCTTGAATCCCCGCTTGGCGTGCGGGATCGCCTCGACCGCGGGCAGCAGCCCGAAGCCGGGGCAGGTGAGCATGATCGAGCCGAGGATCTCCTCCCAGGACGCGCCCACCTCGGCCGCCAGCCGGGCGTGGCGCTCGACGCCGGGCGGGTTGCGCAGGACCACCGTGCACACGAGCCGGATCAGCTCGTGGGTGCGGCGGTCGGGGGCCGACAGCGAGTCGATCTGGCTCATCCACGAGTTCTGGGCCTCGTGGAGGGCGGGGAAGACGTCGTGCAGCGGCGCCTCGAACGGGAAGTTCCAGTCGTCGCGGTTCATGAGGCGGGGGTGAACACGGGGACGGTGACGTCGTCGGCGAGCTCCCGGTACGCGACGTGTAGCCGCATGCCGACCTCGAGCCGGTCCGGGTCGCAGTCGACGACGTTCGTCATCATGCGGGGCCCCTCGACGAGGTCGACGACCGCGGCCACGTAGGGGATCCGCTCCGAGAACGGCGGCAGGTCGTTGTGGTGCACGACCGACCACGTGTAGAGCGCCGCCTCGCCGCTGGCCGCCTCCCAGCTCACCGCCGGGCTCCAGCAGAAGGGGCAGAACGGCCGGGGATAGAAGTGGGCGCGGCCGCAGTCGGCGCACCGCTTGATGAGGAGCTGGCCCGCGCGGGCCGCGTCCCAGAACGGCTGCGTCTCGTCGTCGGCGGCCGGGAGGTCGAACCGCACGCCCGGGCGCGGCTACCCGGGGAGCGCCGCGATGGCGACGCCGCTCACCTTGGCCTCGCCGTTCTCGTTCACGACCTCGCAGTCGAGGTCGACGCGGTGCTCGCCGTGCTCGTCGTACTTCTTCTTGACCGTGATCTTGGTGTTGAGCGTCTCGCCCGGCCACGTCTGCTTCGTGAAGCGGACCTTGTAGACGCGCAGGTTGCCCACGCCGACGTAGTCGGTGAGCGCCTTGCCGAGCAGGCCCATCGTGAACATGCCGTGCCCGAACACGCTCGGGAGCCCGGCGCCGGTGGCCTGCATCTCGTCGTGGTGCATGGGGTTGAAGTCCCCCGACGCTCCCGCGTACCGGACCAGGTCCGTCCGCGACAGCTCGTGCCGGAACTCGGGCGCGGAGTCGCCCTCGTGCACGTCGTCGAAGCGCAACTGCTGCTCGGCCATGCCGCGCAGCGTGGCTGCTGCGCGGCGGGCCTGTCAACTTCGGCCCCGGACGGCACCGGGAGCGCTCGCCGAGCAGAGACTCGATAGGTTGCACGTGATGCCGCTCGACCTCGCCGAGCTCCTCGACCCGCCGACGACGGCGGTCGTGACGATGGAGCTGCAACGGGGCGTGGTCGGGGATCAGGCCGCGATCCCGGCTCTCGCCGACGCGGTGGCCGAGCGCGACGTGGTGGGGCGCGCGGCGGCGGTGGTGCGAGCCGCCCGCGCCGCCGGGGCGCGGGTCGTCCACTGTCTCGCCGAGTTCCGGCCCGACCGGGCCGGGTCGAGCGAGAACGCGCCGCTCCTGCGGGCGCTCGCTCGCGGCAGGCCGAACCTCCTCGTCGGCAGCGAGTCGGCCCAGCTCGTCCCCGAGCTCGGCCCGGAGCCCACCGACGTGCTCGAGGCCCGGCTCCACGGGCTGAGCCCGTTCCCCGGGACCGGCCTCGACCAGACGCTGCGCAACCTCGGGGTCCGCACCGTGGTGGCGACCGGCGTGTCGGTGAACATCGGGATCCTCGGCCTCGTGCTCGTCGCGGTCGACCTCGGGTACCGGTGCGCGGTGGTGACCGACGCCGTGGCCGGCGTGCCCGCCGACTACGCCGACGCCGTCGTCGCGCACACCCTGGCCCCGCTCGCCACGCTCCTCACCGCCGAGCAGGTGACGGGCGTCTGGGCGAGCCGGTGACCGCGGCCCGACCCGGAGTGGCGGCAGCGGCGAGAATGCGGTCCGCATGACCGGCGCGCCCGTCCTCAACTTCCAGCGGCTGCTGCCGGACAAGGTGGCGCTCATCACCGGTTCCGGGTCGGGGCAAGGCCGCGCCGCGGCCCAGCTGTTCGCCGACCACGGTGCCCGGGTGGTCGTCGTCGACATCAACGACGAGGGCGCCGCCGAGACGGTCCAGCTGCTCGAGGAGCACGGCGGCGAGGGCATGGCCGTGCACGCCGACGTGTCGAGCCGGCCCGACGTCGACCGCATGGTCGCCGCGGCCGTGGAGCGGTACGGGCGCCTCGACGTGCTCTACAACAACGCCGCGGTCCAAATGAGCGGCCGGCTGGTCGACTGCACCGAGGAGGACTGGGACCTCACGATCGCCACCAACCTGTCGGCGATCTTCTGGGCCTGCCGGGCCGCGCTGCCCCACCTGCTCGAGGACGGCGGCGGGAGCATCATCAACACCGCCTCGACGCTCGGGCTCATCGGCTCCGAGGGCTACGCCGCCTACGGCGCGGCGAAGGCCGGGCTGGTGCTGCTCACCAAGCAGCTGGCGGTCGAGTATGGGCCGGCCGTGCGCGCTAACGTGATCGCGCCCGGCTCGATCGACACGCCGCGGTTCCGGAAGGTGCTCGAGAAGACCCCCGGGGCCGAGCAGTTCGTCGACGGGCTGCGGCGCACGATCCCGGTCGGGCGGCTCGGCCGGGCCGAGGACGTGGCCGCGATCGCGCTGTTCCTCGCCAGCGACCAGTCCGCGTACGTGAGCGGCGCCGTCGTCCCCGCCGACGGCGGCCTGGCGGCGCTGCGATGACCATTCCGGGGGTCGCGATCGTCACCGGCGGCGCGGCCGGCCTCGGCGAGGCGATCGCGCACCGGCTCGCCGACGAGGGCGCCGCAGTCGTGGTCGCCGACATCGACGCGGCCGGCGCCCGCCGCGTCGCCGACGCGCTCACGCAGTCCGGGGCCACCGCGGCCGCGGTGCCGTGCGACGTGACTCGAGGTGCCGACGTCGAGCAGGCGACCCAGGTCGCGGCCGGCCTCGGGCCGATCCGGGTCTTGGTCTGCTCGGCCGCCGTCGAGAGCCGCCAGAGCGTCATCGAGTGCACCGACGAGGAGTGGCAGCGAGTCCTCGACGTCGATCTCAAGGGGCCGTTCCTCTGCATGAAGGCCGCCATCCCGCACATGGTCGCCAACGGTGGCGGGACGGTGGTCGCGATGGGGTCGACGCTCGGGCTCATCGTGGCGCCCGGGCATCCCGCCTACTGCGCGGCCAAGGGCGGGCTCGTGAACCTCTGCAAGCAGGCGGCGATCGAGCACGCGGGAGACAACGTGCGTGTGAACGTCGTCGCGCCGTCCGCCACCGACACCGGGCTGTTCATCCGGTTCTCGGCCGAGGCGCCCGACCCCGAGGCGCTCCGGCAGCGGATCGCCGACCTGAACCCGATGCACCGGCTCGGCACCGCCCGCGAGGTGTGCGACGCAGTGGCGTTCCTGGCCTCGGACGCGGCCAGCTACACGAGCGGCTGCGTCATCCCGATCGACGGGGCGCTCGCCGCCCGCCGGATGTGAGTCCGAGGCGCGAAGGGGGTACAGGCCGTGCATGACGGCTGGCGGATCCTCGACGCCGACGCGCACGTCGTCGAGCCGGGCGACCTGTTCCGACCCTGGACGCCGGCCGGGCGGGCGGTGATGGACCTGCCCGCGACGACACCGGTGGAGCTGTGCGGCGACTCGTCGAAGCTGGCAGACCAGCTCGAGCACGGCTTCGACGCCCCCTCCTACCTGCGGGCCATGGACGCCCAGC
>CALEYV010000119.1 GCA_937927875.1 uncultured Actinomycetes bacterium
CCTCGGCGTGCTCCGGTGCCGGCGGTGGCGGCGGTTCGAGCTTTGTGGATCCCTCGGGCACGAGCGCAACGATCAGCTCGGGCACACAAGCCGGGAACGGATCGGTCACGCTGACCTTCGCGTTCGTACCGGTCGCGACGCCGGTGGTTGTCACTCCGCGCTTCACCGGGTAGTTCGCCGAGCGCACGGCGAGCGTCACGACCACTGACTACGATCTTTCGATGGCGCGCCTCCGGCTCGTCCTCGCGTGCACAGCCACCCTTGGTCTGCTGGCGCTTGTGCCTCCGCCCGCATCCGCCGCGACGAGCACGACGGTCTGGCTATGCCGACCCGGGCTGCGACCGGATCCCTGCGCACCGAGCCTGACCACCACACGGCTGTCGCCGGCCGGCAAGGTGCTCGGCGTCGACCACATCACGGCGACGCCCAACCCGGCGATCGACTGCTTCTACGTCTACCCGACCGTCAGCGACCAGAAGACGCCCAACGCCAGCCTCCAGATCGACCCTGAAGAGCGGTCGATCGCGCTCTACCAGGCCGCCTACTACTCCCGGTACTGCCGCGTCTTCGCGCCCATGTACCGACAGCTGACGCTGGCCGCGCTCGGCGGCGCGAGCGGCGCCAGCCAGGCCGTCGCGTACGGCGACGTCCGCGACGCCTGGCTCGACTACCTCACGAACTTCAACCACGGTCGGGGCGTCGTGCTGATCGGCCACTCCCAGGGCTCGTTCATGCTGCGCCAGCTGCTCAGCAAGGAGATCGACCCCAACGCCGGGGTCCGGAAGCGGCTCGTCTCGGCGATCCTGCTCGGCGGCAACGTCACGGTCCGGCAGGGCCAAGGCATCGGCGGGGACTTCCAGCACATCCCGGCCTGTACGGCTGCCACCCAGCTCGGCTGCGTCATCGCCTACTCGACGTTCGACGCGCCACCGCCCGCGAACAGCTTGTTCGGCCATGCCAGCACCGCCGGCCTGCAGGTGCTCTGCACGAATCCAGCCGCTTTGGGCGGCGGCACCGGGACCCTGAACCCCGTGTTCCCGACCGAGCCCTTCGCTCCCGGCACGACCATTGGGTCGGTGACCGGGCAGGTCGGAGCCTTGCCCACTGCGAGCACACCGTGGATCGAGTCCACGGGCAGCTACACGGCGGAGTGCTCGTCCACCCCCACCGCAGATGTGCTCGAGATCACCGCCCAGGGTGGAGCACCGACGCTCAAGGCGGTGCCCGATCCGAGCTGGGGTTTGCACCTCGTGGACGCGAACATCGCGCTCGGGAACCTGACTGCCCTCGTGCACACCGAAGCGAACGCGTACGCGGGTCACCACCGGATGTAGGCACGCGAGGCTCCTATCGACGGCGATTGGCGGTGCTGGCGCGCTCGATCCGGTATGACTCGAGCCGCTCGGCGAGCTCGGCCGGCTGGCTGAGCGCGGGCAGGTGGCCGCTCTCGATCTCGTCGGGAACGATGCCCAACCGCTCCCGGACGACCCGGCGCTGGAAGTCGGCCGGGAAGAGGCGGTCGTTGGTGCACAGCAGGAATCGGGTCGGGACGTTCGGCCAGGCGGGGAGCGGCCACGGCGTCGCGAACGGGGTGCCGGACTGCGCCCGCACGTGCACGGCCGACTCCGCCGCCACCGCCGACGGGACGTCGTGTAGGAACGTGACCACCGGGTCGAAGTCGCCGTCGGTCGGACGGCCGTCGCGCTCGTCCTGCTCGCGCTTCGCCCGCTCGTGACCCGTGTTCGTCCACCACGCTCCGGGCGACTCACCGGGACTCGGCACCATCGCCGCCACCAGCACCAAGAGGTCGACCGGCACGTGGTCGCACAGGAGCGGAGCCGTGAAGGCACCCATCGACTGCGCGACGACCACCAGCTCCCGGCGGTTACCGATCGCGTCGAGCACTGTGTCCCGGTACTCGAGCAGCCCGGCCGAATCGTCGTCGCAGGGCAGGTCGGGCGCGACGACGTCGTGCCCGCGGCGCTCCAGCTCGGGACGGACCCGGTGCCAGTACCAGGAGTCCGACCCGGCGCCGTGGATGAGCACGTAGGTCGCCATGTCGAGAGTCTTCGCCTCCCCCGTGTCGCTTCGCTGCCACTCTGACGTCGCCGGCAGCCCAGACTCATCGACCCGGCGGCGGCTCCAAGGCGCTGACCGGCTCGGATGTCCGATTTGGGCGATGTCGAGAACCCAGCGCCGGCGGCGACCACCGGGTGAGCGGCGTCAGGGAGACGCCGCCGGACCCGGAAGGATGACGAGATGCGATTCATGCTGCTGCAGAGCTATGGAGAGGTCGGCTCGGGCTGCGCGCCGATGACGGAGTGGGCGCCCGAGGACGTGCAGGCCCACATCGAGTTCCAGCACGTCCTGAACCGGGAGCTCGCCGAGCGCGGTGAGCTCGTCGACGCCCAGGGGCTGACCGGGCCCGACCAGGCGAAGGTTGTGGTGTCCGACGGCACCCGGGCGCCGGTGATCACCGACGGCCCCTACCCGGAGTCGAAGGAGCTGCTCGCCGGCTACCGGATGGTCGACGTCGACACCGTCGAGCGGGCGCTGGAGATCGCGGCGCGGGCGTCGGCGGCGCCGGGCCCGAACGGCGTGCCGATCCAACAGCCGATCGAGGTCCGTGAGGTCCTGAGCGCGCCCGACCCGGTGGAGTGACGAGCGCCGCCGAGACCGAGGGCCTGCTGCGCGAGCTGGCGCCGCAGGTCCTCGGCGCGCTCGTCCGCCGGTCCCGCGACTTCGACCACGCCGAGGACGCGGTGCAGGAGGCGCTGCTCGCCGCGGCGACGGCGTGGCCCCGCGAGGGGATGCCGGACCAGCCGCGGGCGTGGCTCGTCCAGGTGGCCTCCCGTCGTCTCGCCGACATGTACCGGCGCGAGGCTCGCCGACGCCGACGCGAGGAACGGGCCGTGGCGGCGTCGCCTGCCGATCCCGACCCCGCCCCCGGCCGCGACGACACCCTCATCCTCATGTTCATGTGCTGCCACCCGTCGCTGGCGCCGACGGCGGCCATCCCGCTGACGCTCCGGGCGGTCGGCGGGCTCACCACCCGGGAGATCGCGGCCGCGTTCCTCGTGCCCGAAGCGACGATGGCCCAGCGGATCAGCCGGGCGAAGGCGGCCGTGAAGGCCTCGGGCGAGACGTTCGCGCTGCCGGCCGACGCCGAGCGCCCTGAACGGCTGCGGTCGGTGCTGCACGTCCTCTACCTCCTCTTCAACGAGGGCTACGCGACCAGCAGCGGACCCGACCTGGCCCGCACTGACCTGTCCGTGGAGGCCATCCGCCTCGCCCGCGGCGTCCACGACGCGCTGCCCGACGACCCCGAGGTCACCGGGCTCCTGGCCCTCATGCTCCTCACCGACGCCCGCCGGCCGGCCCGGGCCGGCGTCGACGGCGAGCTCGTCCCGCTCGACGAGCAGGACCGGGCCCGCTGGGACCGGGGGCTCATCGCGGAGGGCGTCGCCCTCATCACTGGCGCGCTCCGGCGGGGCCAGGTCGGCGAGTATCAGCTGCAGGCGGCGGTCGCGGCCGTCCACGACCAGGCGCCCAGCTACGCCGAGACCGAGTGGCCCGAGATCCTCGCCCTCTACCGGCTGCTCGAGCGCATGACCGCCAACCCGATGGTGAGCCTCAACCGGGCCGTGGCCGAGGCGATGGTCCATGGCCCCGACGCCGGGCTCGCGATCCTCGACACGCTTGCCGACCGCCTGGGCGATCACCACCGCGTCCACGCGGTGCGGGGCCACCTCCTCGAGCAGGCCGGCCAGGCGCCGGCCGCAATGGCCGAGTTTCGAGCCGCGGCCAGCCGGGCCCCGAACCCCCGCGAGCAGCAGTATCTGACCAAGCAGGCGGCCCGGCTCTCGACCGAGCGGGCCGGTGACGGCCCGGTCCAGTCGGACCGATGAGTTCCGGGCCGGCCCGTCGTCGGAAGCCCCGCATCACCCGCACCGAGTCCCCACAAAGGAGCACCCATGCCCACGCGTGACACGGCGAGCTGAGCGCTCGCCCCGCCGGCGCGCCGGCTCACCACGGCGCGGGCCCGAACGACGGGGGCCCGCGCTGGCGGTTTTGCGATCCGGCCCGGCTCGGCGGCCCAGGTCTCCGTCCGACGCGTCATCGTCGGACGCGGCAGGATCGGCGGGCTCGACGACGCGGGGATAGGAGCCAGCAGCATGGAAACGCTCGTCACCTACCAGCTCGACGGCTCGGTCGCCACGGCCACGATGGACGACGGCAAGGTCAACGTGCTCTCGGTCGCGATGCTGGCCGAGATCAACGCCGCCCTCGACCAGGCCGAGACCGACGCGGCCGTCCTCGTGCTGAGCGGTCGCCCCGGTCTCTTCTCCGCCGGCTTCGACCTGGCCACGCTCCGCGGCGGAGGGTCCGACGCCGCGACGATGCTCCGGGCCGGCTTCGAGCTGTCGGAGCGGATGCTGTCGTTCCCGCGGCCCCTGGTCATCGCCTGCACCGGCCACGCGATCGCGATGGCGGTCTTCCTGCTGCTCTCCGGCGACTACCGGATCGGCGCCGCGGGGCCGTACAAGATCCAGGCCAACGAGGTCGCGATCGGGCTCCCGATGCCGGTGACCGCGGTCGAGATCTCCCGCCAGCGGCTGACACCGGCCGCGTTCAACCGGGCGGTGATCCTCGCCGAGGCGTTCGCTCCGAACGAGGACGCCGTCGCTGCCGGGTTCCTCGACCGGGTGGTGCCGGCCGACGAGCTCGCCGAGGCCGCGCACAGCACCGCCGCGACCCTGACCGGCCTCGACATGGACGCCCACGCGGCCAGCAAGCTGCGGGCCCGCGACCCCGCGCTCCGGGCCATCCGGGCCGGGATCGAGGCCGACCGCGGGGGCTTCGCGCGGTGAGCCAGCGCGACCGTTAGGGCATCCGCTCCCGCATCATCGCGACGCCGTCACCCGACAGATCAGCGAGCCCGGCCTGGCGGCCAGTGACCGCCATCACGAGCGCGATGGCGGGACCGCTGACCTCGGGGCCACTGCCGGCCGACCAATCGGCATCGGTCGCCCGCAACGTCAGGCCGGCTGCCCGCTTCTTGCCCCCGACGATCAGGTTCGACTTCCGATAGAAGTCGAGCGTCCGGGTTGCGGCCTCGGGCGAGTACGCGTGCTTGATGCCGAGCGGCCGCCGGATGTCCTCGGCGTGTACGAGCGTCTCGCCGAGCCACGAGTCGACCGGGCCCGGCGGGTGCTTCCGCGAATCGCCGACGGCGACGAAACGCGCCAGCGTGTCGGCCGGCGTGCCCTCGTTCTGCTTCTCGATGTCCTTGTCCTGGAGCTTCGTGAAGCTGAAGCCGCTTCCGATGAGGCTGGCGAAGAACTTCCCGGGCGTCATCTCGGCGGTCGAGGTCATGTGCCCGACTACGTCGCGTACCGCCCAGCCGTCGCACAGCGAAGCGGTCTTCCACTGCTCGTCGGTGAGCGATCCGAGGTCGGCGGCCAGCGCCTTGCGCTCGCTCGAGATCATCGACCACACGTCGGAGCTCGCCATGTGTCCCCCCAAGTCGTCCACGGGCGTCGGCGACCCGATCCGGGCCACCCACCCCGTTCTACGTCGATCCACCGGCACGGGATTGCGCGTGCCAGACCGGCATTCTGGCCCAGCCGGGCAGCCGGCGCCTTCGACGGCGTGGCTCTCGGTGTCGTCGCGCGTCGCCCTATGAAGACTCCGGGCCTGAATGCCACGACACCGCCCCCGACGACGGCGCGACCTCCTCCTCGATCCGGATGTGGGGCAGCACCCGGTCGAGCCAACGGGGCAGCCACCAGTTGGCGTCACCGAGGAGCTCCATCGTCGCCGGGACCAGCACCAGCCGGACGATGGTGGCGTCGACCGCGACCGCCACCGCCAGCTCGACGCCGAACATCTTCACCGTGGGCTCGGGACTGCCCACGAAGCCCAGGAAGACGCTGATCATGATCAGCGCCGCGGCAGTGATGACCCGTGCCGTCGCGGCGAGGCCCTTGATGACGCTGTCCAGGTTGTCGTGGGTCTCGTAGTAGTCCTCACGGATCCGCGAGAGCAGGAAGACCTCGTAGTCCATCGAGAGGCCGAACAAGATCGCGAACGTCATCATCGGCACGTACGAGACGATCGGGATCGTCTCCTGCAGCCCGATCAGCCCCTTCAGCCATCCCCACTGGAACACGGCGACGATGGCGCCGAACGAGGCGCCGATCGAGAGCAGGTTCATGAGCGCCGCCTTGAGCGGCACCAGTACCGACCGGAACACCATCATCAAGAGCAGGAACGACAGGGCGAGGACGATGCCGATGAACAGCGGCAGCCGGTCCGAGATGCGTTGGCTGAGGTCGATGAACAAGGCGGTGCCGCCGCCGACGTCGGCGCTCGCCCCCGTCCCCCTCGTGGCAGCCGGGAGCACCTGGGTGCGGAGCTGATCGACGAGCCGCTCGGTGGCGGCCGCCTGGGGGGCCGACGGCGGGACGACGAAGATGACCGCCGCGCTGCCGGACTTGCTGAGCTCGGGCGGCGCGACCTTCAGGTTCGGCAGCCGCCCGACCGCTTTCGCCACTGCGTTGGCCGGCTGGGCGTCGCCGGCGCGGGGCAGCTGCACGACGACGAGCAGCGGTCCGTTGACGCCGGGGCCGAAGCCCCTGGCGATGAGGTCGTAGGCCTTTCGCTGGGTCGTGTCCTTCGGGGCCGAGCCGTCGTCGATCTGGCCCAGCCGCATGCTGAGCAGCGGGACGGCCAAGGTGATGAGCACGGCCAGGCTGAGGATGACGGCCGACCACCGGTGGCGGGAGATGAACCGAGCCCACCGCTCCCAGCCCGGGCCGGTCGCGCCGGTCAGCCGATGGTGGTGGCGGCTGTGGGCGCCGCCGCGTCGGCGCAGGCGAGGCACGGCGGCGCGGTTGATGTGCGTGCCGGCCAAGGCCAGCAGGGCCGGGATCAGCGTCACCGCGGCCGTCATCATCACCAGCACGACGCCGGCGGTGACGAAGCCGAGCACCGTCACGTACGGGATCCCGGCCACCGCGATGGCGCAGATCGCGATGACGACCGTCCCGCCCGCGAACAGGACCGCCTGGCCGGCGGTCGCGTTCGCGAGCGCGATGGAGTCGAGCACGCCCATCCCCTGGGCCAGGTTCTGGCGATGCCTCGTCAAGATGAACAGCGAGTAGTCGATCCCGACGCCGAGCCCGATCATCGTCGCCAGGGTCGGCGTCACCGAGCCGACCGGCGTGACGGAGGCGAGCAGGTAGATCCCTGACACGCCGACCGCGAGCGCCCCGAGCGCGGTGCCGATCGGCAGACCCATCGCGATGACGGATCCGAAGGCGAGCAGCAGGATGATGACCGCCACGCCGAGCCCGATCAGCTCGACGTTCTCCGTCTTCTGCTGCGCGAACTGATCGGCGACCGCGTCGCCGAACTCGACCTGCAGCCCGGCCTGCTTGGCGGGCGTCGTCGCCGCTTGCAGGTCGGTGAACGTGCTGGCCGGCAGCTGGTCGGCGTCCTTGCTGTACTGCACCTGCGCGAAGGCGATCGTCTTGTTCGGGGAGACGAACACGGCCCCGGACCCGGGCGTCGCGGGGCCGGTGACGCCCGTCGAATCCCGCAGCTTCTCGAGCCGGGTCTGGGTGGCGGCGATCGCGCGCGCGACCGGCGGCGCGGTGACGGTCCCCTGGTGGGCGGCGAAGACGACCAGGGCGTCGTCACCGGCCTGCTCCGGGAACTTCGCCTCCAGGATCTCGTCGGCTCGCTGCGCGGACGTGCCGGGGACGGTGTAGACGTCCTGGGTCTGGCCGCCGACGGCGATCGCGGCCGCGACGAGCCCGACGATCGCGAGCAGCCAGACCAGCAGCGTGCGCCAGTGATGGCGGGCGCAGGCTCGTCCCAACCGGCCCAGTCGCGCCGCCACACCGTCCCCCACGTTGCTCGGATCGCCGTGCGACGTGAGGCACCCGAGTCGCTCGGCCGGGGCGACGCTACCGCGGGCTTGCGGCGCCGCACGCGATGCATCCAAGGAGGGGGGCGCGCCGCGCGTGTGACCCGGTCGGCAGGGAGGCCACCGGTATCGTGATCACGTCGGGGCGGTCAGCGCGGGCGGTGCGCGCGTCGGCCTCGGCGAACCGTGTCCCCAGCAGGTCGGCCGTGAGCGACGCCTTCGTCTCGTACTCGCACGTGGACCAGGAGTTCGTCCGGCGGCTCCACGACCGGCTCACCGAGCAGGGCCGCGAGCTCTGGCTCGACTGGAAGGACATCCCGCCCAGCTCCATCTGGCGGGCCGACATCGCCGAGGCCATCGAGGGCGCGGACAGCTTCGTGTTCGTGATCAGCCCCGCCTCGCTGACCTCACCGGAGTGCCTGGCCGAGCTGCAACACGCCGACGAGCTGAAGAAGCGGATCGTGCCGGTCGTCTACCGCGACCCCGACCAGCAGGCGCTGCCCGAGCCGCTCAGCGCGCACAACTGGGTGATGTGCCGCACCGACGCCGAGTTCGAGCCCGGGCTGGCCCGCATCGTCGACGCCCTCGACACCGACCTCGACTGGGTGAAGGCCCACACCCGGCTGCTCGTCCGAGCGCTGGAGTGGGAAGCCAGTGGCGAGCACCGGAGCCTGCTGCTGCGGGGCGCCGACATCGCCGACGCGGAGACGACGCTCACGTCGCACGCCGACGCCCGACCGGCGCCGACGCCGCTGCAGAACCGCTACGTCCTGAGCAGCCGCCGCGCCGCGCAGCGCCGGCTGCGGGTCGGGCTGTCGATCTCGATGGTGGGCGTGGCCGCGATCGTCGTGCTGGCCGTCGTGGCGTTCGTGGAGGCCGCCAACTCGCGGCAGGCCGCCCAGACCGCCCAGTCGCGGCAGCTGGCGGCCAACTCGTTCGGCCAGCTCCCGTCGGACCCGCAGCTCAGCCTGCTGCTGGCGCTGCAGGCGTACGGCACCCAGCCGACCAACGACGCCCAGTCGGCGGTGCGCCAGGCGACGCTGCAGAACCGCGAGCGAGCGCTGCTGCGCGGCCACACCGACTACGTCTGGGACGCCGTCTTCTCGCCCGACGGCCGAAGCCTCGCCTCAGCGAGCAGCGACCGGACGGCCCGGGTCTGGGACTGGCACCACCCGAAGAAGAAGCCGATCGTGCTCACCGGCCACACGGCGGCGGTGCGGGGCGTGGCGTTCAGCCCCGACGGCGTCCACCTCGTCACCGGCAGCGAGGACAAGACGGCCCGGGTCTGGACGTGGCGGGACCCGACCGCGCCGCCGGTCGTGCTGGCCGGGCACACCGACCAGGTCCGCGCCGTGGCGTTCAGCCCCGACGGGACCTTCGTCGCCACCGGCAGCGCCGATCACGCGGTGCGAGTGTGGGACTGGAAGCACCCCGGGACGCCTCCCGTCGTCCTGACCGGCCACGGCGGCGCGGTGAACGCAGTGGCGTTCAGCCCCGACGGCAGCGAGCTGGCGTCGGCCAGCGAGGACAAGACGGCCCGGGTCTGGAGCTGGCGCGACCCGAGCGCACCGCCGATCGTGCTGCTCGGCCACACCGACTTCGTGAACGGGGTGGGGTTCAGCCCCGACGGCGCCCGGCTCGTCACCGGCAGCGACGACCAGTCGGTCCGGGTCTGGGACTGGCGGCACCCGACCACCCCGCCCCTGGTCTTCACCGGTCACACCAACTCCGTCTACAACGTCACCTTCAACGGTGACGGCACGCTGATCGCCTCCGCCAGCGCCGACGGCACCGCCCGGCTCTGGGACCCCAACGACCCGAAGGTCATGCCGACCGTGCTGCGCGGTCACACCGACCCGGTCCGCAGCGCCCTGTTCACCCCCCACGGGGCGCACCTCGCCACCGCCAGCTGGGACAACACGATCGGGATCTGGGACACGCGACGGGCCGACCTCGACCCAGTGGTGCTGGCCGGTCACACCGACCAGCTGTTCAACGTGGCGTTCAGCCCTGACGGCACCGAGCTGGCGTCGGCCAGCGAGGACCAGACGGCCCGAGTCTGGGACTGGCGCGACCCGAGCACACCGCCGGTCGTGCTCGCCGGCCACACCGGGTCCGTGAACGACGTCGCGTTCAGCCCCGACGGCAACGAGGTGGCGACCGCCAGCCAGGACCAGACGGCCCGGGTCTGGGACTGGCGGCATCCCGGCATGCCGCCGGTCGTCCTCGCCGGGCACACCGACGTGGTCGAGAGCGTCGCGTTCAGCCCTGATGGCACCCGGGTCGTCACCGGCAGCGACGATCACACGGCCCGGGTCTGGGACTGGCGGCATCCCGGCACGCCACCGATCGTCCTGACCGGGCACCACAACGTTGTGTTCGACGCCGTCTTCAGCCCCGACGGCACCCGCGTCGCGACCGCCAGCGTCGACAAGACGGCCCGGGTCTGGGACTGGCGCCACCCGAGGACGAAGCCGGTCGTGCTGGCCGGGCACGCCGGGGTCGTGAGCGGCGTCGCGTTCAGCCCCGACGGGAAGCGGCTCGCCACCGCCAGCTTCGACAACACGGCCCGGATCTGGGACTGGCGAGACCCGAGCGCGACGCCGGTGGTGCTGGTCGGGCACAGCGGGAACGTGAACGGCGTCTCGTTCAGCCGCAACGGGCAGTACCTCGCGACCGCCAGCGACGACGAGACGGCGCGGATCTGGGACCTGAACCACCCCAACGCGCTGCCGCTGGTGCTGTCGGGCCATCAGGGGGCGACGAACGGCGTCGCCTTCAGCCCGACCCACGCCTACCTCGCCACCGCCGAGGAGAACGGCGTCGCCCAGGTGTGGGACTGCCAGGAGTGCACCTCCATCAGCTCGGTGCTGAAGCTCGCCCGGGCCCGGGTGGCGCGCGGGCTCAGGGCCGCCGAGCGCCGGATCTTCCACGCGTAGCGCGCCGGGGCGCGCCGGTTCGCTAGAGCCGGACGACCGCGTACCCGGCCCGGGCCAGCTGCATCGGCATCTCGCGCACCGCGTCCCGGTCCAGGTCCCGCACCGGCTCGGACAGCTCGTCCCACGGGACGAGGTACGGCGT
Organism: uncultured Actinomycetes bacterium; assembly: GCA_937927875.1. GTDB lineage: Bacteria > Actinomycetota > Acidimicrobiia > IMCC26256 > PALSA-555 > PALSA-555. The sequence goes on from CALEYV010000119.1 coordinate 11,015, forward strand.
CGTGCGGGCCTTGGGGTCGCGGGTCGGGCCCGGCTTCCAACCCTGGCGCCGCCGCTCCGCCATCCACCGCTCGTGCTCGATCTGGGCCAGGGTGTCGATCTCGGCCGGCGTGAACGTGAAGGCTTGCGCGCCGCCTTCGCTGCGGACCACGCCACAGCCGATCAGGTTCAGCTTCTCGACGAAGTGGGCCGCCTGGTCGCGGTTCGACGCTCGCAGCGTCTCGGGCAGCGAGTCCCAGTCGGCCACCGACGGGTCCTCGACGCCCAGCGTGCGCAGGCGTCGCTCCCGGTACGAGTCGTGGATGCCGCGGGCCAGGACCTCGAGGCGGATCGCGGACCGCAGCGCGACCCACACGACGATCGCGATGCCGAGGTCGATGACGGCCGCCAGCTGGCGCTCGGCGAACAGGAACACCTGGGTGAGGAAGATCGAGATGAGGACCGCGGCCTCGAACCACCGGAGGGCGAGGAGCCGGGCCCGGGGGAGGATGACCGTCCCCACGATGATGAAGAGGAGGGTGAAGATCGAGGAGACGAGCGTGGCCCACTGGGCCACCGTGTGGATGCTCGAGTAGCGGGTCCGGATGAAGACGATCTGGGCGACGTCGAAGACGCCGAGGGCGAGGAAGAAGCAGGTGATCGAGACGCCGAAGCCGCGCCGGACGGTCCAGCCCTCGTACACGCCGAGGACGCGCAGCCAGAACCGGTTCAGGCGCCCCGGCGGCGGGGTCGCCACGGTCGGGACCTGTTGCAGGAGGCCGCGCACGTGGGGGACGAGCCCCTCGTCGGTGCACAGGTGGTCCAGGAGGGCGAGGGCGTGCAGGCGGCTCGGCTCGTCGAGCCGGCCGAGCGCGGCCGCCTTCACGGCCTCCAGCGCGTTCAGCAGGGCCTCCTCGGGCCGGTACCGGCGGCGCTCGAGGGCACGGAAGGCCAGGTACATGACCACGAACACCGAGTAGATGAGCGCCAGGGTGGGGCGGAAGAAGTAGTTGACGTCGCGGGTGATGAACTTGCCGAGCTCGTCGACGAACCAGCCGAACCCGGCGCCGCCGAGGAACGCCACGAAGGTCCGGACCCCGGGCGCGATGAACGACACCGCGAAGATGACCGCCACCGCCAGCATCAGCCCGCCCCAGATGGCGTGCGAGATGTGCAGCGTCCCGTTGCCGACCTGCGGGTAGCCGGTGGCGACGAGGAAGAACCGGTTGCCGAGCACACCCGCCACCGCGCAGGCGAGGAAGATGTCGAGGTTGCGGGTCAGGTCGGTGGTCCGGACGACGAGCGAGCGCACCGGCGCCGTCTCCTTGTGGACCTCCGCGCGCAGCTCGTGCTCGACTCTCACCCGGGGTCAGCTCCCCCGGACCGAGCGCGCGGCAGCGCGCGGCCTGGCCCGATCACGGCAACGAGGCTAGCGACTCCCACCCCCGATGAGCGCGGACAGTCGCCGACGGCGCGGTTCCGCTCGGGCGGCGCGCTCAGCGACGCGACCGGGCTCGCTTCGACGCTGGCGCCCGCGGACCAGATCGCGTGGCACGGCCTGCGGCGCGGCGGAGATCGACGCGGTCGCCGCGCATCGGCACGCCCTCCTTCACGAGCAGGGCGCGCTGCCGTCTGCCCTTCGCCAGCGAGCCGTCGGCCCGCACGACCCGGTGCCAGGGCACGTCCTCGTGGACGAGGGAGAGCACCCGCCCGACCATCCGGGGCGCGCGTGGGTCGATCTCGCCGTAGGTCGCGACCCGACCGCGGGGGATGCGGCGGATCCGGACCAGGATCCGCTCGGTGCGAGCGTCGTACCCGGCCACGCGGCTACGCGGCGGCGTTGCGCAGGAGCTGGCCCGCCAGCGCGCCCTCGTGCTCGCCGTCGGCCATGAACACCTGGCCGTTGACGAGCGTCCAGGCGTAGCCGCGGCTGCGTTGGATGTACCGGCCCGCGCCGGCCGGGTAGTCGTACACGTACTGCGGCTGCGGCAGGCCGAGGCTGTCGACCTCCAGCACGTTGACGTCGGCGAACGCGCCCGGCTCGAGGACGCCCCGTCCGGCGAGCCCGAACAGCTCGGCCGGCTCCGAGGTCAGCCGGCGGACGGCCTCGCCGACCGACAGCAGGCCGTGCTCGCGGACCCAGTACGTGAGCAGGAACGTCGGCTGGCTGGCGTCCATGATGAGCCCGACGTGCGCGCCGGCGTCGGCGAGGCCCATGACGGTGTCGGGATGACGCAGCATCACCGCGACCGCGTCGAGGTCGTCGTTCAGGAACGGCCAGTTCAGGAGCGTTCGCCCGTCGCCGTCGAGCTCGATCGTGATGAAGGCCTCGGCTGGCGTGACGCCCAGCCGCGCCGCGTGCCCGGCCAGGCTGTCCTCGGGACCGAGGTCGTAGCGGGCGTCGCCGGCCGGCAGCACGAAGAGCTCGTCGGGCGGGATGGTGGGCAGGTCGCGCGCGGCGTCGACGAGCGCGGCCCGCTGGACGGGGTCGCGCAGCGCCGCGAGGCGCTCGGCGAACGAGAGGTCGCGCAGCGCCCGCCAGGTCGGCGAGCCGTCGAACGGCGTGCGGTGCACGAGCCCGAAGAGCATGCCGATCCCGCGGGCGGTGGTCTGGGGTGCGAGCAGCGCGCCGCGGGCTCGGGCCGCCTCGACCACCCCGAGTGCTTCGTCGTGCAGCTCCGGCACCCGCTTGGTCTGGCTGAGCCCGAAGGTCACCGGCCGGCCGGTGGCGAGCGCGAGGTCGGCCAGCAGCTCCACCTCCGAGACGGTGCGCCGCCCGCCCCCGGGGACTTGCTCGCCGAGCGCCGGTGCGGCCTCGAACACGCCCACGCCGCGCTGGCCCATGACGGCGGCGAGGGCGTGCAGCTCCCGGGCGTCGGCGTAGGTGCCGGGCACGGCCCGGCCGTCGGGGACGCGGTGCAGCATGGTGCGGGAGGTCGAGAACCCGAGCGCGCCGGCGCCGATCGCCTCGTCGACGAGGTCGCACATGGCGGCGATGTCCTCGTCGGTGGCGGGGGCCGGGTCGAGGCCCCGCTCACCCATGGCGTGGTAGCGGACCGCGCAGTGGCCGACCATGCCGCCGACGTTCACGCCCTTCGGCCACCGCCCGACCGCGTCGAGGTACTCGCCGTAGGTCTCCCAGTCCCAGGTCAGACCCTCCATGATCGAGTCGGCGGGGACGTCCTCCACGGATTCCATGAGCTCGGCGAGGTAGCGACGATCCTCGGGCCGGCACGGCGCGAACGTGACGCCGCAGCTGCCGAGCACGAGCGACGTCACGCCGTGCCAGCACGACGACGTCGCCAGCGCGTCCCAGCCCAGCTGGGCGTCCAGGTGGGTGTGGATGTCGACGAAGCCGGGGGTGACGAGGCGCCCGTCGGCGTCGAGCTCGCGGTGTCCGGGGCCGAGCCCCGCGCCGACCGCGGCGACGCGGTCGCCGTCGATCGCGACGTCGCCCGGCACCGGATCCCCGCCCCGGCCGTCGGCGACGAGGCCGTCGCGGATCACGAGGTCGTAGGTCATGGCCGGAGCCTACGACCGCGTCGGTGACTCGGCACCCGCCGTCAACGGCGCGCCCAGCCGTGGGTTCGCGAACGCGCGGCTGAGGCTCGCTCAGGCGGCGGCGTACGTCCAGTCCGGGTTCTTGCGCCGCTGCCGCTCGTCGTAGATCGCCCGGCCGTCGACGAGGTCGACGATCTTCGGGATGACGGGCGTGTCGACCGCCGACCCGCCCGCCTCGAGCGCGGCGACGAACTCCTCCGGGAAGCTGCGCAGGAGGCTGCTGATCGTTCGCTGCTCCTCCTCGCCGAGGTAGCAGCGGTTCTGGTCGGTGACGCCGCGCAGCCGCTCGCCGATCGTCTCGATGTCGTGGGTGTCGCCGACGCCCTCGGCGATCGCGTCGAGGCGGCGAGTCACCTCGCCGGAGCCGTTCTTGCAGGCGCGGCACTGGCCGCACGACTCCACGTAGAGGAAGCGGGAGACCATCCGCGCCACGCCGACCATGCTGCGGGTGTCGTCGTAGACGATGAACCCGGCCGAGCCGAGCCCGCCGCCGGCCGCGGCGAGGCCCTCGTAGCTGACCGGCGCCGAGAGCCCGGCCGCCGTGAGCACGGGGTTGGCGACGCCGGACAGCACCGCCTTCACCGCTCGGCCGTCGGCGAAGCCCCCGCCGAGCTGCTCGAGGACGTCGCCGAGCCGCGTGCCGGGCTCGATCTCGCCGTACCCGTCGCGCCGGGTGTCGCCGACGACGGTGACGATGAGCGGCCCCGGGGTCGGCGGCGTGCCGATGGTCCGATACCAGTCGGCGCCGCGGGCCAGGATCAGCGGGACGTTGGCGAACGTCTCGACGTTGGACGCCAGTGTCGGGTTCGACCCGACGACGTCGGCGTCCTCGGTCGGCGCGATGCCGGACGACCAGCCCTCCGCCGGCGTCGTCGCGAACAGCCCGTGCAGGTACGGCGGCAGCCAGCGCGGCATCGGGTCGTTGCCCTCGATGACCTCGAGCAGCGCGGTCTCCTCGCCGAGCAGGTACTCCTCGGGCCCGGCGACGATGCTCATCGGCGCGTCGCCGAGCAGGTCGGCGTCGGCCATCTCCGGCAGCGCCCGGCTCAGCGCGTCGATCTCGGGCTCGAACGAGGCCTTGACGCCGATGAACACCTCCCGGGCATCGACGACCATCGCGGCGACGGCGAGCCCCTCGAGGACCTGGTACGGGTTCTGGCGCAGCAGCGGCCGGTCCTTGAACGTGCCCGGCTCGCCCTCGGCGCCGTTCGCGACGACGTACCGGTCGCCGAGCTCGGCGCCGCCGGCGCGCACCGACCGCCACTTGCGGCCGGCCGGGAACCCGGCACCGCCGCGCCCGCGCAGCCCGGACGCGTCGAGCTGGTCGAGCACCCAGTCCGGCCCGCGCGCTCGCGCGCGCCGGATGGCCTCGCCGCCGCCGTTCGCCTGGTACTCGGCCAGCGAGGCGAAGGGTCGGGCCGGCAGCAGCAGGTTCGGCTCCACGACTCCATCATGCCGAGGCGGCCCGCGGCGTCGCCCATGGGACGTCGAGTCGTTCGTTCCGCGGACCCGCTTCAAGGGGCGCCGTTACGCTGCCGGGGTGGCCAAGACGCCGAATCCACGGGGCCGGATCGTCCCGTTGGCGTCGTACCCGTCGCGCTTCGAGGCCGACGTGGTCATCGGGCTCCTGAACAGCAACGACATTCCCGCCATGGGCGACTACGGCGACGGGGACGGCTGGGCGCCGCACCTCGCGCTCTACAACGGCGCCCGGGTGCTGGTCTTCGACGAGGACCTGGAGCGGGCCCGCGCCGTGCTGGAGGCGGCGTCGCCGCTCGAGGAACCGAGCGACAACTAGGACGCTGTTGAAGAA
>CALEYV010000120.1 GCA_937927875.1 uncultured Actinomycetes bacterium
GCCCGCGTCGTCCCCGTCGACCCCGGGCCACTGGGCCATCGACCGGTCGGCGCCCGCGCCCGATCCCGGGCCTGCACCGGCGCCGGTCCCGGAACCGACCGCCGATCCGGCGCCGTCCCGACCCGAACCGGCGACGGCACGGCCGGGCAGCAGCAAGCAGCCCGGCTGGTGGGCGGACCCGGAGTCCGAGTCGTGACCTGCGTCCTCGTCACGGGCGCCGGCGGGCCAGCCGGCGTCGCGGTGCTCCGCGCGCTCGCCCGGGCCGGTCATCCGATCGTCGCCGCGGACGCGGATCCCGACGCCGCCGGACTGCGCCTCACGCCGACCCGGGCGGTGCTCCCCCGCGCCACCGATCCGGCCTTCGGGGCCGCCGTGCTCGCGCTCGTCGACGAGACCCGGCCCGCGGTGCTGCTGACGACCGTCAGCGAGGAGCTCGCGGCGCTCGAGGAGCTGTCGAGCGAGCTCGCGTCGCGACAGGTCGCGACGTGGCTGCCGCCGGCGGCGGCGGTCGAGGTGTGCCTCGACAAGTGGAAGTTCGCGCGCGTCCTGCACGACGCCGGCGTCCCGACCCCATTGACGGCGCTCGGCGGCGCGTCGGGCGTCGCCGGCCCCTGGGTCGTGAAGCCCCGCTTCGGGCGGGGCTCCCGCGACGTCCACCTGGTCGAGGAACCCCAGGACCTGGCCTGGGCCTGCCGTCGCACGCCGGAGCCGATCGTGCAGACCCGCGCCGACGGCCGCGAGTTCACCGCCGACGTGCTCGTCGAGCGGGACGGGCGCGTCGTGGCGTGCGTGCCGCGCTGGCGACTCGAGACGAGGGGCGGGATCAGCACCAAGGGCGAGACGTTCGTCGACGCTGCCGTCGACGGCGTCGTCGCGCGCACGGTCGCAGCGGTCGGGCTGCAGGGCGCGCTGAACCTCCAGGGCTTCGTCGATGCGGGCGCGGCGACGGTCGTCGAGGTCAACCCCCGCTTCTCGGGCGGGCTCCCCCTGTCGCTGGCCGCGGGCGCCGACCTGGTCGGCCAGTTCGTCCGCGGCGCCCTCGGGCTGCCCCTCCAGGCGGCCCGGCTCGAGCACCGGCCCGGCGTCCGGATGATCCGCTCGTTCACCGAGTGCTTCGAGTCCTGATGCGCCTCCTGGTCCCGTTCGGGACCCGGCCCGAGATCGTGAAGCTCGCGCCGGTCGTGGCCGCGCTGCGCGAGGCCGGCCACGAGGTCCAGGCGGTCGCGACCGGCCAGCACGACGACGCGCGCCTGGCCGACCGGTTCTTCGCCGACCTCGGTCTCGTGCCCGACCAGCGCTGGTGGCTCCCCCAGAACGAGTCCGCCCGGGTCGGCACGCTGCTCGCCCGCGCCTACGAGACGATCGCCGCCCAGCGCCCCGACGCCGTGCTGCTGCTCGGTGACACGTCAACCGTCCCGCTGATCGCGCTGGCCGCCCGCCGGCACCAGGTGCCCGTCGTGCACCTCGAGGCCGGCCTGCGGTCCTTCAACGAGCGGTCGCTCGAGGAGGTGAACCGCCGCGCCGTCGCCGCCATGACGTCGCTGCACCTGGCGCCGACGCCGATGGCGGCCGGGTTCCTCGCCGACGAGGGCGTACCGCCCGCCCGCGTCGAGGTGGTCGGCAACCCGATCACCGACACCCTGCGCGCCCACGGGCCGGCTCGCCGCGACCCGCGGGAGCGGGCCGAGGTCGTCGTGACGGCGCACCGGGCGACCAACGTCGACGACCCGGCGCGCCTGGCCCGCCTCGTCGCGTGCGTCGAGGCGCTGGCGTCCGACGTCGGGCCGGTGCGCTTCCCCGTGCACCCGCGTACGCAGCAGCGCCTCGTCACCGCCGGCGCCCTCGACGACCTCGCGCGCACGCCCGGGGTCGAGCTGACCGAGCCCCTCCCCTACCCCGCCATGCTGGACACGATCGCGGGCGCTCGCGTCGTCGTGACCGACTCGGGCGGGCTCCAGGAGGAGGCGGCCTGGTTCGGCGTGCCGTGCGTCGTGCTCCGCACGTCGACCCCGCGCTGGGAGGGCGTGGAGGCGGGAATCGCCGCGCTCACCGGCCTCGATCCGGACGCTGCCGTCGCCGCTGCGGCCGCGTTCGCGGCACCGGACGCGCCGGCCCCGGTCGCCGCGGTCCCCTGCCCGTATGGCGACGGGCACGTCGCGGCGCGGGTGGTGGCGCGTCTGGCCGACCCGGCGACGCGGGCGCTGCTGACGCTCGAAGAGCCGCGGCTGGAGGCGGGCCGACCGACTGCCGTCGTGGAGGCCCGCAGCCGATGATCGAGGCCGTCCTCTTCGACCTCGACGACACGCTGTACGACCAGCGCCAGTGGCTCGACGGCGCGTGGCGGGCCGTCGCGGCCCGGGCGGCCGACTGGGGCATCGATCCGATCGGTCTCGAGCGGGCCCTGCGGGCGGTGGCCGAGGTCGGCAGCGACCGGGGCGGGATCATCGACCAGGCGCTGGCGCTCGTGGGTGCTCGCGACGTGCCAGCCGGTCCACTCGTCGCCGCCTTCCGCGCTTACCGGCCGGCGCGACTCGAGCCGTACCCGGGGGTGGACCGGGCGCTGACGCGGTTGTCGGCCCGCGTGCCGCTCGGGCTGGTGACCGACGGGGAGCCCGACGGGCAGCGCTCCAAGCTCGCCGCGCTCGGCCTCGTCGACTACTTCGCGACGGCCATCTTCAGCGACGAGCACGGCCGGGCTCATCGCAAGCCAGATCCCCTGCCGTTCCGGCTGGCTGTCGCTGAGCTCGGTGTCCGGGCGTCACGCGCGGTGTTCGTCGGCGACCGGCCCGAGAAGGACGTCGCCGGACCCGCCAGGCTCGGGATGCGAGCCATCCGAGTTCGGACCGGCGAGTGGCGCGCCGAGCCCGATGACCCCCGCGCCATGGCGACGGTGGACACCGTCGAGCAGGCAGTCGATCTGGTCGAGCTCGAGCTCGACCAGCATCAACCGCTGGACGTCCTGCCCGGCCGGCCGGCTGCCTGACGCAGGACGCGCCGCCGGCCCCGAGCACGGCGCGCAGCGGCTACTTGCTGGGCTTGGCGTTCGCGACTGACAAGAACCCGTCCTGCAGGCTCTTGATGGTGTTGACACCCGCGAGCTTGGTGTTCTCGGTCACACCAATGCGCAGGTCGACGGTGACGTTGCCGATCGCGAACATGTCGTTGACGTGGCCTTGGGTGTCGGCGAGCAGGATCCCGTTGCGGTAGGTGCCGACGCGGACCAGGGTCCGCCTGTCCGTCACGCTCTTGGCGTCGGCGTCCCGGAACTTCCGGGCGTCGCTGGGACTCCCGAACACGAACGCGCGCACGATGTAGCTCCCGACCAGCAAGTTCGGTTGCGTCGGATCGGGCTGTGTGAGCGTGAAGAATTGGACCGCCACGCCCTTGAACCCCGTCTTGACGACACCCTCGTACGGGCGGAGCGCGTCTGCGGCCGGATCGGTGATCTGCTGCGTCGTCGGGGCCTCTGGCTTCAGATGGCTCTGGGTGCCCCAGCTGTCGACCCAGAGCGTGACCTCCCCAACCGTGAACAGCTTCTTCTTGCTCGCGACGCTCTCGGTCGCGGCTGATCGGCTATTGGCGAAGGCGCTGGACGTCGCGCCGACCCCGACCGTGATGGCCACGATGACCACGGAGAGCGCCCATCGAACCGGCGAGTGCTTCACCATCGAACCCCCCAATCCCGCACGGGCAAGGGCGAGCGCGTGATGGGCGCGCCGCTCCGGGTTGCCCCACCTCCAGAGTCGGGCGCGCTGGCACGGCTCGGTTCTCGGAACCAGAGCGAGGTTCTGAGTCGCTTCGCCCACAGGGTCCACCCACCCCAAGCTGCGCTCCCGCGCCGGGCAGGGTCGTCGCAGAGGCTGGTGCCCGTCAAGGCCGGCCGTCGCGGCCGGTATCGAGCAAATGGCAGCTGCACGCAATCACCACCGGCGCCGTCACGGGACCGGGAAGGTCCCTCCCGGACCGACCGACCCCGACGGCACTGAGCTGGCTGAGCGACGACCGGGAGGCCGACTCGACACCAATTCGGCACCAAGGCGTTAGACACTCCGATGCGCTCTCGACGCTTCATCTCGGTCGTCGCAATCGCACTCGCGACCCTTTCCGCCTGCGGCGGGGGTGGTGGGACCGTCGCGGCCAAGCACAAGCGACTGCCGGTGACGACCACCACCACGCCGGGTCCGCCCGTGGCGCCGCTCACCGGGGTGCCGGATCCAACCGGACAGAGCCTGACCCGACCGGCGCTGTCCGTGAAGATCGAGAACGCGCCCGAGTCGCGCCCTCAGACCGGACTGCAGAACGCCGACGTCGTCTACGAGCAGATCGTCGAGTACGGCATCACGCGGTTCATGGCGGTCTTCAACTCGAGCCTCCCGCCCGTCGTCGGGCCGATCCGGTCCGGGCGGATCATGGACCCTGACCTGTCGGCACCGCTGGGTGGGATCTTCGTGTACTCGGGCGGGATCCAGGCGACCGAAGACGCCATCAAGGCGACGCCCGGCGTCAACGTGATCGTCGACACCGGTTCGGGTAGCGCCTTGTTCCGCGACCGTACGAAGGCCGCGCCGCACAACCTCTACGGTCACACCGACCAGCTCGTCGCCAGCGGCGGCAAGCCGGTTCCGCCGCCGCCGCTGTTCCAGTACCTGCCGACGGGTGTCCCGTTCGCCGGTGACGGCGTGCAGGCGTTCACGGTGAAGTACGACCCGACGTACGGGCAGCCCACGTACACCTGGGACCCCGCGATCGGCGCCTGGCGACGTTCGATCGGCCTCCAGCCGTTCGTGACGACCGACGGCGGCCAGGTCGCCCCGAACAACGTGATCGTCCAGTTCGTCGGCTCGTACCTCCCGAGCCCCGAGGACGGGAGCTTCAACACCGTCGGGTCGGGCGACGCCTGGATCTTCAGTGCCGGCAAGATGGCCAAGGGCAGGTGGTCCCGGAGCGCCCGCACGGCGCCGATCCAGTACACGGACGCCAACGGGGCGCCGATTCGCCTGATGCCGGGCCGGACGTGGGTCGAGTTCGAGCCGTCCTACGCCGTCTACGGGGGCGTGAGCGTCGTGCCGGCACCACCGCCGTCGACGACCGCGCCGACCACGACGCCCACCAAGAAGAAGACGTAGCGCCGGGCCGGTCCGCTCGTCGCGGCTCGGACCGGTCGGCTACACGACCTCCACGTCGCGCAGGAACTCGAGGAGCCCGGCGACGAGCCGGCAGCGGTCGAGCTCCGTCACCGGAACCCACGCCACCTCGGCGGCGTCGTCGCCGGCCTGCAGCGGCCGGTCCGGGTCGAGGGCGGTGAC